>JANLPU010000018.1:0-97074 GCA_031367425.1 Hyphomicrobium sp. | reverse complement strand
CAAATTTATCGCGGCCGTTAGCGTCGGCTCAGGCGGCGGCACTGGTTTTGCAGCTTCCGCGGCTTTTTCAAATTTCTCCGGCTCTTGGGTGTCCGTTGGTTTGGCGGAGTCGATTGGCTTTGCCACGTCCGCTGGCTTGGCTGCCTCGACGTTGATGGCCGGTTTGTCTTCGACCTTAACTGCCGGCGTCTCGACGCTGACGGCAGGCTTAGTGACGCTTGCCGCAGCAGCCGGGGCATTGATGATTTCAGGCTTGACCGGTTCGGCACGAGCCGGATTGAGGCTCCACGCGGCAAAGCACAGCAGTCCAAAAAAACGCAGACGCAACATCGAACACTCCGGAGCACGGTTTAGAAAACCCCCAGACCATACTATGGCCATGGATGCTGAAAGGTTAAACGGAAACTTGTTTTTTGTACGCTAAAGCCGAGATGACGACGACGCAGCCGGTTGGACGAAATTGAGCACAAGCTCTTCAATAATCCAGCGAATAGCGCAATTGCGCACACGCAAATTGCGGCTAGCGATACTTACAATGCGACGGGGAAAATTAAATTCTTCGGGCCCGAGCTAAGGGTGCCTCGGCAGCAGCGGACCTCATGCCGCCTGTGTGCTTTTTTTGACCCGCGCCAAAGCGTCCAAGGCGCGCGCGCGCGCGGCAGCGTGATCGACGATGGGGGTGGGATAGGTTTCGCCAAGTTTAATGCCCGCGCTCGACAGAATATCTGGCGGCGCCAGCCACGGCGCGTGGATATGTTCCGTCGGCAGCTCTGCCAGCTCGGGCACCCAGCGCCGGATATAGAGGCCATCGGGATCGAACTTCACGCCCTGCGTCGTTGGATTGAAGATGCGGAAATAAGGCGCCGCATCCGCGCCAGATCCCGCGACCCATTGCCAACTCGCTGAGTTGCTCGCCAGGTCCGCATCAACCAGCGTATCCCAAAACCAAGCCTGCCCCGACTGCCACGGGATCAGCAGGTCCTTGATCAGAAACGACGCCGTAATCATCCTGACGCGATTGTGCATGTAGCCTGTCGCCCACAGCTCGCGCATGCCGGCATCGACGATCGGAAAGCCCGTGCGACCGCGCTGCCAGGCCTTGAGCGCGACCTCGTCGTCGCGCCAAGGAAAGCTCGCAAACTCGGGCTTGAATGGCGCTTCCGGCAAGTCCGGCCGCTGCACGAGCAAGTTGTAGGAAAAATCCCGCCAGGCAATCTCCTTGAAAAATGTCTCAAGGCCCTTGACCGATCCTTTGGCGTGGCTCGCTGCGGTCTCAGCCGTACGCCAGCACTGGCGCGGCGTGATTTCGCCGAAATGCAAATGCGGCGACAACCGCGAGGTGCCATCGATATCGGGACGGTTGCGATGGTCGGCGTAATCCTTGATCGAAGTTTTGACGAACGTTTGCAGCCGCGCATGCGCTGCAGCCTCGCCCGGCGTCCAAGACTGCTCCATTCCGCCAGACCAATCTGGCTTGGACGGGTGCAAACGCCAGCTCGCCAGCGCTTCGCTTTTTGGCAGCTTGGCGGGCGCGGTGATATGCGTGGGCGCGGCGGAACTATTGCCGGGATAAAAGTCCGCCGACAGTGCACGCCAGAACGGGCTATAAACCTTGAACGGCTCGCCGGATTTTGTCAGCACGTCTTCGGGCTCAGCCAGCAGAGCGCCGCCAAAGCGATGGAGGGAAACACCGGTTGTATCCATATCGCGTTTCAGATCGGCTTCGAGACGCTGCGCCCACGGCTCGTAAGCGCGAGAGAAATAAATAGCCGAGGCGGAAGTTTCCTTGATCAACTTGGGCAGAACCACGCGCGCGTTACCGCTCCGCAAGATCAGAGCCGCGCCGCGCGTGTGTAAACTTTGCGCGAGCGACGCGAGGCTCTTGTTGAGCCACCAGCGCGACGCGGCACCCATCCGCCAGGACCCTGGGCTTTCGTCGTCAAGAACATAGAGCGCGATGACCGGCTGGCCGGTTGCAACCGAGGCGGCCAACGCCGCATTGCCAGCCAATCTCAGGTCGTTGCGGAACCACATGATGACCGGCTGCACGAGCTATCCTTGCGGTGATGAAATCTTGCTGACAACGATGGGGCCGGCGCGACCGAAGTTTAGCCCCGCTCCTGCAACGCGCAACAACGTCGGCCAGATCACCGCTTGCCTCAAACCCGATAACGCACGTTGGCTTGTGACGGGGCTTCCACCGGCGTCGAGCCGCCTAGTCGCGGTCGTCGATCATGCCCATGGCGGCGCGGCGGTCTGACGATTTCAATTTCAAGAATTGCGCGCGCGCCGCTTTGACATCTTTTTCAGTGCCGCTCTCGGCCGCCAGCGCCAAAGCTTTGACGGCCGGGTGATCGGCGCCTGAGATGAAACTCAATGCTTTGGCCAGCCGCCCCATCGCCGTTCTGTCGATTGCCGTCTCATCCATGGGGATCAACTTTCAAATTTAAATTCAGAGGTTCGATGACATACCTGATCTGCGCGAAACTTTTATTGCTCAGGGAGCAATGCATATAGAGCGCGCGACGGGTGGCAAACTAAATGCAGACTCCCGAACCGTCAGCCGACCAGATCAGAGCCTATTGCCAGCGCCCGCGCACAACACCTCCGCCTAACTCCTAACGCGCCGTTAACGCGAATTTATCCTTTTTCAACCATGTTGCCGCCACCAGGGCGCGAGATACCCTTTTTTCGGCCTGGGGTGTAACTGCGTTTAAAGAGGGAATTTCCATGCGCCTTTTGGCCCCAATGCGGAATGCCGCTTTGGCCGTGGCACTGGCTGCCACGCCGCTCACTGCAATCTCGAGTACGAACGCGCGCGCTAATCCGCTCGCACCCATCTGGACGGGTGCCTACGTCGGCGCTCATGCCGGCGGCATCTGGTCTGAGATCGACACAACAGATTTCGGCAATATCGATACCTCGGCGTTGACGGCTGGCGGACATGCCGGGTTCAACCTCGGCCTTGGCATGTTGGTCGCCGGTATCGAAGGCGACATCAATTACGCAGGCTCCGATCTCGGCTTCACAACGGCGAGCGGCGGCAGCGTCAATCTCGGCACCGATTGGAATGGCTCGTTGCGCGGCCGCGTTGGCTTGCCCGTCGGACCGGCACTCTTTTATGCGACCGCTGGCTTTGCCTGGAACGGCTCGACGATCACGCAGAAAAATGCAGCCGGGTTGTCGTCAGATAGCAGCCACACGTTTTCCGGCGTCGTCTACGGCGTTGGCGCGGAAAGCTACGTGCTACCCAACATGTCGTTGCGTCTCGAAGCGCTGCATTACGATTACAGCGCTGACAGTTTGTCGTTCGCGGGCGCATCTGCTGCCGTGCAAGACATCGACCCGAGCGAAACCGTCGTGCGCGCCGGCCTGACGTTCCACTTGAACTAATGGCGGAACTCATCGCACCTTGGACTGGGCGCGGCACGACGTTTCGAAGCAAACCCTCACGCGAGCTTGAACGGCAGCTCCTTGCCGCCAAAGTGCGCGTCGATGTTGTCGAGCGATTCATATCCCATCTGATTGCGCGCCTCGATCGCGGCCGATCCTAAATGCGGGAACAGGAACGTGTTGGGCAGATCGTAATACCCTTCGTTGATCTTGGGCTCGCCGGCAAACACATCGAGGCCGGCGTAAGCCAAACGACCAGACTTCAAGGCGGCGATCATATCGGCATCGTTGACGAGATCACCGCGCGCGGTGTTGACGACGATGGCGCCGTGGGGAAGTTTCGCGATCGTGGCCGTGTTGAAGAAGCCGCGCGTCTCGGGGGTCGAGGGCGCGTTGATCGAGAAGAATTGCGAAACCTTCAACAGGCTATCGAGATTATCGTGATAGATCGCGCCCTTCTCATTATCGGCGGGCTGGCGATAGATGTCGTAGTAGTGAATTTCCATATCAAAGCCGCGCGCGCGTTGCGCCAAGGCCTGGCCGATCTTGCCGAACCCGTAGATGCCGAGCTTCTTGCCATCTAAACGCTGGCCGACGAGTTGCAACGGCGCCCAACCTGGCCACGAGCGGGTGCGGATCATCTTTTCGCCCTCGCCAGCGCGGCGCGCAGATCCCAACAACAGCAGCATGGCGATTTCGGCGGTGGCGACGGTGACACCGTGCGGCGCGTTACCGACCGAGATGCCGCGCGCTTTGCAGGCGTCGAGATCGATGTGGTCAAAGCCGATCGAGAAGGTCGAGATGCATTTGATGTTGTCCGGCATCCGGTCGACGACGTCTTTGCGGCACTTCTCGTTCAACGTGATCAGCAACGCGTCGACGTTCTTGGCCGTCGCCAGCATTTCATCGATGCTCATCTGGCGGTCATCGGCGTGCTGGGTCACCTCGTAGGTGGCGCGCGCGCGGGCCTCGACGGCATCCGGCAGCCGGCGGGTGATGAGGATTTTTTTCTTGGACATGATATTTTGCACTCCGCAGGACTTGCGACTTTGGTCGAATGTCCGCTTGTGCCTCAGAGCCGCGCCGCTTTCAAGTGCCTGTCGGCAAGCTCAAGCCTGATCTTGCTGCAGCGAAACGCTTTTTTCACCATGATGCGCGCACAGTTAGGTCCGTCCTGATGGTCGGCCGGGATAGAGCGCGGCCGCAATAGGCTATCGCCCGATGCGCAAGATCGTAATGCTGGTCGCGGCCCTGACCGCGACGAAGGTTTGGACCCAGGACCGCTTTTACCGCTCCGTCATGCAAGACGCGCTGGTGTCGGCCTACCGCGAGCGCGCCACTTCCGTTTGCCAAAAAATGGGCCAGAGACCCACTGGCGCTAAGACAATCCAGACGTGGGCAGATGGATCGCAAGCCGAAGTGACGATCGGATCGCCGCTGGCCAACGTCGCGCTGTGGGATTTCGACAATCCGCTGTGGGATGTCCGCTTCCGCCACCCCCACCTCGTCTTGACGGCAGTGGGCGGGGGCAAGCCACGCTGTAGCTTTGATCTGACGGTCGGTTTGGCGACCATTACAGAGCGCTAGCGTGCGTTGAGTGTGCGTTAGCGCTTGACGGCAACGAGCGCGATCTGGGTCATGAACAAATGATCGAAGCGGCCGCCGGTTAGCCTGGACAGCAATTCCGTGCGCGGGCTGAACGCGGTCACCGGGCCGACCTCTTCGACTTTGAAGCCGGCGTCTTCAAACATCTCAACGAATGTCGATGGCGTAAACCAGCGCAGATGGGTGCGGTCGAACACGCCCTGATCTGCCATCTCAAAACGTCCAAGTGCCAATTCGCGCACCACGCGCCAATGGGAAATATTCGGCGAGCTGGCCAGCACCAAGCCACCCGGGCGAATAAAGCGGCTCATGTTTTTTACGACTTGGCGCGGCTCGACCAGATGTTCGAGAACTTCCGACAAGATCAACGCATCGAAACTGGCCGACTGCCATGGAAAGTCGAGGGTCTCGACGTTGCCGGTGATGACGTTCGTTAAAACCGTGCGCGCTTCAGACGCTGCCGCTTCGAACAATTCGACACCGGTATAGCTGCCACAGCGGCCTTCGCTCAGCGCCAACGCGCCCGTTGCACCCGTTCCGCAGCCAACCTCAAGGATCGAGGCTGTCGGGTCGAAGGCGAGCCTGTCGACAAAGTCGGCGCGCGCGTTGGAGAAATAATTGGCCGATTTCGTTGCGTAAAACGCGCCAAAACCAGTGCTCGTGTCTACTGTCGAACGCGCCACGCCAAACCCCTCCACACGGCTTCAAGTCTCACACTCTCTAACACCAGAAGATTGACAACCTCGCTCATGGTCCCCTGACCAGACGAAACACTTAAAGCAATTTGCCGATGGCGTTCGCGGCAGTCCTTAAGCCGAAATTAACCCTCACGCGGCAATTCTCTCAGTCACGGTGTTTTTCGGATTTCCGAAAGGTGCCGCGCGTAACAGTTGTTTTTTGCGGTCGGGCCATGGTCCTGCGTTCTCTGCTCGATATTCCACTCCGCTTGGCCGGAGTGTTTCTGCTTGCGACGCTGGCGCTCGCCGCGTGCGCGGAGAAAAGCCTCGTCAGCGGACCGCAGTTTGCGACGCGCCAAGGCAAACAACCGCTGCACCGCGTCTACCGCTTGGCGATTGGCGACAAGCTCAAAGTCTCGGTCTTCGGCGAAGAAAATCTTTCCGGCACTTTCGAAGTCAATGCCTTCGGCCAAGTATCGATGCCGCTGATCGGCGAAGTGCCCGCCAAAGGTTTGGCGGTCAACCAGTTCCACGACAACGTCGCTAAGAAGTTGTCTGCGGGCTACCTCAAAAATCCGCGCATCGCCGTTGAAATCTTGAACTACCGGCCGATCTTCGTGCACGGCGAGGTCAAGAACGGCGGCGAATTCCAATACAAAAACGGCATTACCTTGCGCGATGCCGTGGCGATGGCGGGTGGCTACACCTATCGCGCCGACCAAGGCTATCTCGACATCGCGCGCGAGGGCGAGCCAGACGCCTCCGTCGAATTGCCGACCGATATTCCGGTGCTGCCGGGCGACAACATCAAAGTCCCTGAAAGGTTTTTCTGACCGGGTATCTGCCGACCGGCGACAACCTTGAACATGTGAGCGTATGGCCTTTTTTGCCCAACACCGGCGCGCAACGCTCGGCTTCCCCGGCCGCTGGAAACATGGGCTTTGCGCCGTGGCGCTTGGGCTTATGCTGTGCCGCTCGCCCGCGCGCGCATTGGATCTCGACGGCAACGACGGCTTGAACACCGAAACCATCGCCGGCCGCCAAGAACTACGCGATTGGGATAACGCCAAGAAATATGGTGCTGAGCCCGTTGGGACACGCGACCGCCGCGCCCTGAAACCCGACGGCCTGCGCACCGACGACTATCTGATTTTTCCGACCGTCGGCGCGCTGGTCATCTTCGATGACAACATCTTGGCCCACGACATCGAAAAAGTGGCCGATATTCGCACCGAGCTTGCGCCATCGGTCAAACTGCAATCGCAATTTGCACGCCATGGGCTGGATTTTTCGCTCGATGGAAAAATCGTCAATTATCTCGAACATTCCGAACAAGATTACGCCAACGTGCGCGCCAAGGTCGACGGCGTACTGCACTTCGACAACGCCAACACATTAGCGCTTGCAGCGCTTACCTCGTTTGAGCACGAGGAACGCGACGACCCGTCCTACCCGCTCAACGCGCGCGGGCCGGTGCCCGTTTTTCATAACCGGGCGGCGGTCGGCATCACCCACGATGTTGGGCGTTTGTATGGCACCATCTCGGCGGCGGCTGAGAGCTGGAGCTACAGCGACGTCGAGGCGGTCAATGGTTCGCTGCTCGACGAGACGGGCCGCGACGCGGCGACCTTCAGCAACCAAGTTAAAGCTGCCTACCGCATCTCACCGGGCTTTGAGTTGGTCGGCAAACTCAGAGGCTCGCGCACGGAAAATCGCGGCGACGCTCGCATCGATCGCGACGCATGGGGATTTGAAGCGCTCGCGGGCTTGGCGTTTGAAGCCAATCCGCTATTGCGCTGGCGTATTCTGGGCGGCTATGGCGTGCGCGATTTCGATCAGGCGAACCTCGCCAACATCAGCACCACTCTGCTGGAAGCAGATGTGCAGTGGTTGCCGACGCAACGGCTGTCGATTTACGCCACCGTCGCGCGCGAGATCTTGGAGACTGCGGACCTCACTTCGACCGGCGTCGTACAAAGCAGCCTCAAAGTCCGCGCCGAGTTCGAATTATTTCACGATCTCGTTTTGACGGCTCGAGCGCAGATAAGAGCGGATGAATACAGCGGTTTGAACCGCTCCGACCAGATCTGGGATGCCGGCGTCGGCCTCGATTATTACTTAACTAAGAACTGGCTGTTCACCTTTGGCGTGGAACATCAGGTTCGTGATTCGACGAGTGATTCGCTGGATATGCACCGTAACAAGGTCATGATCGGCGCGAAGCTACGTTTCTAAGGCGGAGAATGCAGGGCGAAGCGGCAGAGTTTGGCGCGGAAGACGAAGGCGGCGGGGCGATGAGCCTCGACCGCGCGATTTCTGCTGTCGGCAAACGCTTAATGCTCGTGTTGGTGCTGCCCTTGGTTGCGGCTGCACTGGTTGCCGCAATCGTGTGGATGATGCCCAACCGTTACGACGCATCATCCATCATCCAAATCGACCCGCGGCAGAAATCGATCACCAACATCGAAGGCGTAATCCCCGATATGAAGGGAGACCAGCCCTCGATCGAGAGCGAAGTGGAAATCATCCGATCACGGCCGATCATTTTGCAGGTCATCCAAACCCTGAATTTGCGCTCCGATCCTGATTTCGCGACAACATCTGTGACCAGTCGGCTGCTAGCTAAGCTTGGCTTCAAGTCAGAGGGCGGGGCCGTCGGAAATACAAGCCGCGCGGCGGCCAAGCCCCGCGACCAGATCGCCGATATTCTGAAACTCGACGAACCTGGATTGTCAAAGCCAGAGCGCGACGAAGTCGCCGTCGCTTTTCTCGACCGCTTAAAGGTCATGCGGGTGCGCAATACGCTGCTGATCGACATCAGGTTTTCAGCCAGCGAGAGTGTCAAAGCCGCGCGGATTGCCAACACCATCGCCGAAATTTATCTGAAAGATCAGCTCGACAGCAAGACCAGGGCAGCCTCGACGGCCAGCGGGCTGCTTGAGGAAAAAATCGAGGAATTGCGTCGCAAGGTCTCGGACGCAGAACACAAAGTCGAGCAATGGAAGGCCGAACACAACGTGTTCGACAGCGAAGGCCAGGTGCTGTCTGAAAAGCATCTCGGCCGCTTGATGGAACAGACCGTCAACGCCCGCACTTTGACCGCCGAAGCGCGCGCCAAATACGAACAGGTGCAAAAACTTGCACGCGCCGGCGATGGTGGCGCCGCGATCGCCGACGTACTGCAGAGCAATACCGTGCGGTTGCTGAAAGAACAGCTCGCCACCGCCACCCGCCGCTCTGCCGAGCTAAAAACCAAATACGGCCCCAAGCACCCGGATATTTTGAAAATCGATGCTGAGGTCAACGAGGCTCAAACGCAGTTGGCCGCCGAAGTCGAGCGCCTCGTCAGCAATCTAAAAAATGAGTACGAGGTTGCCGAAGGCCGCGAGCAGCAGCTGAAACAGAGCCTCACGCAACTCAAAAGCCAGCAGGTCGTGACGAAGGATGCAGGCGTCGATCTGAAAGATTTAGAGCGCGAAGCTTCGACCTCGAAGCAATTGTTCGAGGCGCTGCTGTCTCGCTACAAGCAGACGTCCGAAACGCAAGGCTTCCAGCTGCCCGACGTGCGCATCGTCGAACGCGCCGACGCGCCGTTGTTTCCTGCCTCGCCGAAAAGAAAGCAGCTTGTCGCCATTTCGACCGTGGCTTCCTTGGTGCTCTCGGCGGCTTTAGCGATCCTGCTCGAATTGATGGCACCTGGCATTTCGCGCAGCGAGGATATCGAACGCGTGTTCGAAGTCGCCCACTTGTCCTCGATCCCGGTGATGTCGGGCGATGATCAAGACGCAACCGATCCGAGCAAGGCTGTACGCTTGATCGTGGCCGAGCCGACCAGCCCATTCGCAGATGCCATTCGAAACGCTCGCCGCGCCTTAGACATGAGGCGCGTTTCGGCCAATCCACGGATTGTCCTCTTGACTTCGACGGTCGCTGGCGAGGGCGCCGAGCTTATGGCTTCTAACCTCGCCCATCACTACGCGATGTCTGGAACGCGCGTTTTGCTTGTCGATGCCGACATGCGCCGCTGGCCTCTGACGCGGCAACTGGCCAACGGCCGGCAAGCGGGACTGTTAGAACAAGTTACTAACAACCGGCCGCTCGAAGGGGCGATCTTGCGCGACGCGTTAACGGGGCTCTACTTCCTTCCCGCCATCGGCCCCAACCCAACAGCGCTGTCCGTCCCAGAAGTATTGGGTTCGCGCGCCTTTGGCGACGCCATTAACGGTTTGCGCGGTCGCTTCGACACGATCATCTTATCCGCGCCGCCGTTGCTGCCGGTGATCGACGGCCGCATCTTAGCCGACTATGCCGATCAAATTGTTTTTGTAGTCGCTTGGCAAAGAACGCCGAAGCAACTCGTTAAGAAAGCGATGAAGACGCTTGGCTATAACGAGAAGAAAGTGGCGGGCGTCATGCTCAATGAAGTTTCGCTCGAGGCGATGAGCGAAGCCGAAGGTTTGCCGCTGCGCACCGAACCTGCGATGGGCCCGAACCGCGCGCCGCGCCGCGCCGCCTGACGTTCGGGCAAAAAGAAATTGCGCGAATATTCGTTACCGCCTTCAATAAAAATTTAGGGACCTCAGGTTACAAGTAGGCGCGCTGAGTTCGCACACGGAGCTTGGCGCCCGAGTTTCCAGTAAACCGAGTAGGTCCTGCCAGAATGACATCCCAGACAGCTATCGATGCTAGTGCCCAGTCGGGCGTCCCGATGGGCGACGAGACCAGCGTCCAGTCCGGCACCAGCGCAAAACCTGCGCGTCCATTGCGCCGGTTGTCGAGGCAGGTCGCGGCCGACAGCGTGGCAATCGGCGACCTGTTGGCTGTCGTTTTCGGCGGCCTTCTGCCCGCGCTGATCTACGGCGTCGTCGGCAATGTCCAACTCGATCAAGTGCCGCTCGTGCAGTCCACCATCGTGGCGGGATTCATTACCCATTTGTGCCTGCGCTTCCGCAACATGTACGACACGACGCGGATGAACGCTTTCCCCCACGCGCCGGTGGAACTCTTCATCGCTGTGTGTTGCGGCATGATCGGCGTGCTGGGCATCGGCTTGCCGCTCGCTTTGCGCAACATCCATCTCGTCGTCTGGTACTCGGCTTGGCTGTCGGCGAGCTTCACGCTGATATTGTGCAACCGTCTCGTTGCCCACACGATTCTCGCAAAGCTCGCCAACGTTGGCCGCTTCGACCAACGGATCGCCGTCTTTGGCGCAGGCACCATCGCTCGCCGCGTCCACGACTATCTCAAATCTCCGGGCCTTGGCATTCACTTTGCCGGCGTCTTTGACGATCGCGCTGGTCAGGAACGTCTCAACGCCGAGGGCCTGCTCGTTGCGGGCAAGCTTGAAGACCTGGTGTCTGATTGCCGTGAAGGCCGTATCGACCGGATCGTGATCGCTCTGCCGTCGGCTGCCGATCAACGCATCAGCGATGTCGTCAAAAAATTCGAACTGCTGCCGGTATCGACCCACATCGTGACGCATATGTCGTCGGATCTGATCGAAGCCGACATTGCTCACAGCGTTTCGAGCCTCGGTCCGATCGGCTTGCTGGATGTAAAAAAAAAGCACTAACCGACTGGGCGCCGATCACCAAGCGGCTTGAAGATATCTCGATCGGTTCGCTCGCGCTATTGATCACGGCGCCGCTGTGGCCAATCATTGCGCTGGCGATCAAGCTCGAGAGCCGCGGGCCGGTGTTCTTTCGTCAACGCCGCCGCGGCCGCTATCTGCGCATCATCGAAGTTTTGAAATTCCGCACGATGTCGGTCATGGAAGACGGCGATAACGTGCGCCAAGCTGTGGCTGGCGACCGGCGCGTAACCTCCTTAGGGGCCATGCTACGGCGCTCAAGTCTCGATGAGTTGCCTCAGCTGCTCAATGTGTTGAAAGGCGATATGTCCCTCGTCGGCCCACGGCCGCACGCGCTGCTGCACGACGAAGAATTCACCGCGCTGTTAGAGAAATATCCAGATCGCCATCAGATGAAGCCTGGCATCACCGGGCTCGCCCAGGTCGAGGGCCTGCGAGGCTCGACCGCCGCGCCTGGCAGCATCGAAGCGCGCGTCGAAGCCGACCTCGCCTACATCAAAGCTTGGTCTTTAGGCTTGGACATGAAGATTTTGTGGCGGACGGTTTCAGCCGTGATCCACGGCCAGAACGCGAATTAGCGGCGCATCCAACAGCAAACGGTCGACACCGGACAAAACGTTGTGAGCAAGAAAAAAACGAGGGCAGCTTGGCCGGTGATCCTTTTGATCATCGCCTTCCTGTGCCCAACGGAATTCTCGCTCTATATCGCCGGACTACGCCTGCCGCCGCATCGCGTCGCGTTACTTCTTGTGATACCCCTCGCGCTGTGGCGGTTGTTCGCGCAAAAAGGCCTGAAGCTTCGTTCCTTCGATCTGGCCTTCGTGCTGTTCAACGTCTGGACGATTGCAATTTACATGTATCATCAAGGCCAGGACGAAGGCCTTGTTTATGGCGGATCGCTCGCACTTGAAAGCTTGGGTTCGTATCTCGTCGCGCGCGTCTGGATCCGCACAAGCGACCAGTTCTTGGCCACGTTGCGCGTAATGGGCGCGGCGATCCTGGCGGCGGGTCTCGTCGCTCTGCCGGAAACGTTATTCGGCCAGATCTTTACCCACGACATTTTGAAAACGTTGACCGGGTACGCCCACCCCATAGCTGTGGAAACGCGGCTTCATTTGACCCGCGCTTACGGCACATTCGATCATCCAATCCACTACGGCACGTTCTGCGCCGCGATACTGGCGATGTTCTGGTACAGCGAAAAGCGCTCCAATACGCGTTATCAACGCGCCGCGATCATTGCGGGGGCAACCTTGCTCGGATTGTCGTCGGCACCGATACTTTGCCTTGGCCTACAAGCGTTGATGCTCGTTTGGGAACATAAAACGCGCCATATCAAAGGCCGCACGGGCATTTCGCTCGCCATCCTGGCCGGGCTCTACATCGGCGCGTCGTTCGTGATGACGCGCTCGCCGATCAACTTCATCGCCACCGGCATGACGCTCGATCCCTGGACCGGCTATTACCGGCTGCAGATCTGGGAGAACGGCTTGAACAACGTCTATGGCGATCCATGGACCGGCATCGGGCTGAAAGATTGGGTGCGGCCGTGGTGGATGGTGTCGCCCACCGTCGATGCGTACTGGCTCGTCACTGTGATGCGCGAAGGCGTGCCAGCATTACTGCTGCTGGTGTCGGGCATCTTTTTGCTAGCGCGGTCCGTCACGCGCCGCGGCATGAAAAGCCCCGAATTTCTTACTCGACGATTGGCGCGCGGCTGGATGATGTCGTTGATCGCGCTTTGTCTCGTCGGCACGACGGTGCACTTCTGGAACGTGCTGCACGCGTTTTTGTTCTTTTTCTTAGGGCTGGCCGGTTGGATGGCGGACCCGCGCCGCGTCGCAGCGCGCGTTGCCAAGCCGCAGCGCACGAGCGGGTTTCGCGTCCACGATTTAGGGTCCCTGGCAGGGTCGCCGCACTATGCGCCGCAGCGTTCGCCGCAACATTATCCCGGCGGCGTCATGGCTTGAGCCTCAAATTCAGGCAGCGCTTCTGGTTCGGCTGAGTGTTGGCGATTTGGCTTCGACGGTATTCCCCTCAACGGAGGCGGAGGCGACGCCTGAGATTTCCTTGACGAGATCGACGAGACACTCGGCCAAGTATTCGGCTTTCGCATCCCAGCCTTCCATCGCCACGCGGGCGCGCGCGCCGTTGGTATCGTAGGGTTCATGCAGCGCGCGCAGAATTGCGACCGCAAATCCGGTTGGACCTTTGGCGACGTGCACGAGATCGCGATACTTATCGAGGGCTGGAAAATCCGTCGTCACAACCGGTCGGCCGGTCGCCAGATATTCTTTGAGTTTGATCGGATTGCAGGCTTTGATCCATTCGCTATCGTTCCACGGCATGATCAGAACGTCCATCGCGGCCATGTAGTGGGCAACCATCTCGTAAGGCTTGCGGCCTAAAAGTTTGACGTTGGGCAGCGGGCACCAGCCATCGGGCAACGAGCATCCGCCAATCAGTGCGAATTCCGCGTCTGGCAGTTTGCGCGCCAAGCTGACGAAGAGTTCGGGATCAAAGGTGTGGGTGTCGATGCCGCCGACAAAGCCAATGCGCGGCCGCTTCAAGGTTGCCACATCGACGGGACCTGGGGCGCGCGAACGCCCGGCAGCGGCGAACGTTTCAAAGTCGACGCCGTGGGTCATCAACAGCTGGCGGCTGACCTCGCCCTCTTCTTCTTTCATCAACGCGGCATTGCAATAGACAACGAGATCGGCAGCGTCTTTCAACGCTGCTATCTGGGCGCCAACGACTTCAGGATTGGCTTCTGGAAAGCTTTCGAAACGGTCGGTCCGCTGCAACACGAGTGCGGCGTGGGGAATAGAAGAGACAAGTGGCGCGCCCGCCGGGCAGTGCATCCACAGCAACGGTTGTTTGATACCGGCGCGCTTGGCCGCCAACTTGATCTGCGGCGCCAGCGCCCAACTCGACAGTTTTTGCCCAGCCGTGCCTGGAATCGATAAGGGCGAGTAAACCCAGAAATTGTTCTCGACGTTGACGAGGCCGCGAAACAAACTTTTGAGCTTGCGACCGATGCGCGCTGCGAACTGATGTTTTTCGGCAAGCGATGGCATCCGCACCGCCAGAGAATTGACGAACAATACGGGCCAATGCTCCCCCAGCCTGCGCATCATTTGGAAATCGAAGTGGCCACGGTTGTGGTACCACCAGTCCTCTCCCCCGATACATATGATGCCGTCGAAACCCAAGTCGTCGTGATCCTGCAGTCGCATCTGTCGCGCCCCGTGATTGCGCCGTGCCCGATTCGCGCGCGCCGCAAGTGTGCGCGGTGCCCGTTAACGCGGCGTTAGTTTTGCTTTAGCCCCATCGTTAACGAACGGTTAGCCGGTGCACGCTACGATTTTCGCACATGCGCCCACACTCAAGGGTCGAAACCTATGCGCAAATACGCCCCGGTCGATGTTTCGATTTTAATCGTCAGCTACAATACGCGCGAGTTGACGCGGATCGCGCTCGATACGATCGCGGCTGAGACCAAACTCGTCAATTACGAAGTCATCGCGATCGACAATGCTTCGAGTGACGGTTCGGCTGAGATGATCGCCAGCCATCCCCTCGTTCCACAGTTGATCGCTCTGCGCGATAACATCGGCTTTGCGCGCGCCAACAATCTGGCGGCGGGGCTGGCGCGCGGGCGCTACATTCTTCTGCTCAACCCCGACACCGAAGTCTTGCACGGCGCCATCGACAAGCTGGTCGCGTTTGCCCGCACCGCTCCACAAGCGCGCATCTGGGGCGGACGAACTTTATTCGCCGATGGCACGCTCAACCCGTCATCGTGCTGGGGGCGCATGACGCCTTGGAATTTGATCTGCCGTGCGACCGGCCTCAGCGCCATCTTGCCCCACACGCAGTTTTTCAACGGCGAGGCGATCGGCGGTTGGACGCGCGATACGGTCCGACACGTCGATATCGTATCTGGCTGCTTTTTCCTGATTGAAAAGGAGCTGTGGGACGGCCTTAAAGGCTTTGATCCGCTGTTCTTCATGTACGGCGAAGAAGCCGACCTTTGCCTCAGAGCACACGCCTTCTCCGCCCGTCCGATGATCACGCCCGATGCCACGATCGTCCATCACGGCGGCGCATCCGAAAAAGCCCGCGCCGACAAAATGGTTCGCCTGCTCTCAGCCAAAGCCTCTTTGATCGACCGCCACTGGCAACCGGCATTGGCACCGTTCGGCCGCTGGCTGATGTCGGCCTGGCCTCTGACGCGCGCGATCGCCTTGTCAGCATCCAACGCCGTGCGCCCTTCCCCAGAACGACGCCAGAGCGCTCAAACCTGGGCTCAGATCTGGGCGCGCCGCTCAGAGTGGCAGTCGGGCTATCCAGCACTAACGCCGCCGACCGGCCGCGCCATGATGCCGTCTCTTTCAGCTTGAGGTTTTCGGATGACCACCGCATCGCCCGATCGTCCGAGCCGTTGTTCGCCGCGCGTTCTGCGCCCCGAAACGCAAGCGCCGATGACGACGCAGCCGCGCTACACGATCGCGACACTCGTATCCAATCGCGCCCACTATGAAGCGATGCTGGCTTCGCTTCGCGCCGGCGGTTTCACCGATGCCGATTGTGAATATCTGTTCCTCGACAACACGGGCCCCCTTCAGACAGATGCTTATCGCGGCCTCAATGCTTTGCTCAACGCGGCTCGTGCCTCGATCGTAATCTTGTGCCATCAGGATGTGCGGCTGATCAAAGATAACCGCCAAGTTCTCGACGAACGGCTGATTGCATTGGGGAACACCGACGAGGATTGGGCACTGGCTGGCAACGCTGGCGGCGTTGCAGCCGGCCGGTTGGCGCTGTGCATTACCGATCCGCACGGGCGCGATCAGCGTGTTGGCACATTCCCGGCGCGCGTTACAAGTTTGGATGAAAATTTTATCGTCGTGAAGCGCGATGCCAGGCTCGGCTTCTCGCACGACCTCACCGGCTTTCACTTCTATGGCGCCGACATTTGCCTGCATGGCGCGCAGATGGGCCGCACCGCCTACGTCATCGACTTCCACCTCGAACATTTATCAGGCGGCAAAAAGGGCACCGATTTCACAGCGTCGGAAAACGCATTTCGCGCTAAGTGGTCAAAGGCCTTCACGCCTCGCTGGGTGCAGACAACGTGCGCGCTCGTCCATTTGTCTGGCGGCCCGGTAAGCGGATTTCTCGGCCGCGTCGTTGACGAGCCGTTCTCGAAGATAGCGCGCCGCATGCCGAAAGCACGCGGCTGGACGCGCTCTAGCGGTAACCCGGCCTAGATGACCATGACCGCGCCAGGCATCGACAAGACGTACCGCCAAAACGTCGCCCGCCAAGGCGCCATGCTGTTCGCGGGCTATGCTCTCGCGCAAGCCATGTCGTTCGCGCGCAACGCCTTGATCGGGCACGGCCTGGCGAAGGGCGACTTCGGCATCGCGGCGACGATCACGCTCCTGTTGCAAGTGGTGGAAACGCTTTCGGACCTGGGCTCGGACCGCTTGATCGTGCAGGATCGCGACGGCGACACACCGCGCTTCATGGCAGCGTCGCATAGCGTTTTGCTAGCGCGCGGCGTTTTACTCACCGTCCTACTACTAGCAGTCGCGCCCGTCATCGCCAGATTTTTTGCGATCGAGAACGCTGTCTGGGGCTTTCAACTCGCCGCTCTGACGCCTTTGATAAAAGGCTTCATGCATCTGGATTGTCGGCGCGCCCAGCGCCTGCTCGACAATCGCCCGCAACTCATCGTCGAAGTCTTACCGCAAGCGGTCGCGCTGGCATTGACCCTTCCTGCACTTGCGCTGGCGCACGATTATGCAGTTGTCGTCTGGCTATCTCTGGCACAGGCGGCAGCAAGCGTCGCGATCTCGCATCTTTTGGCCAAGACGCCATACCGCCTCGGTTTCGACAGAGCCATACTCGAACGCCAGATTTCGTTTGGCTGGCCCATTCTCGTCAGCGCTCTACCTTTGATCGCCGTCTATCAAGGCGACCGCATGATCATCGGGCGCACGGCCGGCATGGAGCCGTTGGCCGCTTATACCGCCGCTTTCATGGTGACGATGGTGCCCGGCCTGATCGCGGCCAAAGTGGGCCATGCGCTGATGCTGCCGATGTTTGCAGATCTGATCCGCCAGGGACGGCGCTTGCGCAGCCGCTTCACCTTTATGATGGAGGCAACAACTCTTGCCGCCGCTTTATACCTGGCGCTGTTCCTGATCGCCGGGGCTACGCTGCTGCCGCTGTGTTTTGGCGCAAATTACATTGGTCTTGGAAACGTCAGCGCATGGCTCGCGGCGATGTGGGCGGCGCGCATGATGCAAGCGGTCGCGGGTATGGCACTGATGGCATCGGGCTCGACGCGGCCTTTCATTGTGGCCGGCGTGATCAGAGCGCTCGCCCTGCCTGTCGCTGCTTGGTACGCCACGCATGGCGCTAACATCGCCACGATCGCCGCCATCGGCGCTGCGGCCGAAGTTTGCTCTCTGGCTTACGTGGCCCTGCGGCTCGAATGGCTCGAAACCGGCTTGGGTGCAATCTTTGCGTCGCGCGCGCTGTTCGTTTTGCCCGTCGCACTGGCAGCCGTCCTGGTGCGAGGCGTCGTGAGCGGTGGCGTTGCGGTGACGGCGGTTACGTGCACTGTCGTGCTGCTTGCGGTCTCAGCCATCGGCTTGACGCTGATGCCAGCGTTAAGGGCCCAGCTTCGCCACAGCTTTAAAGCTGCGGCAGTTCCATGCGCTGCATAGTGATTTATTTGGACGCCACGGGAGCACGCGCACCGGCATGGCTTGCCCGCGCCGGGCGCAGAGCGAGCTGATAGGCTGCAAGCAAGCGCGAGCGCTCGACATCCCAACGCAGCAGAGCTTTCGAGCGCGTCAAACCTTCTTCGCCGAGCGCGCCGCGCAAATCGGGATCATCGAGCAATCGCGTCATTTGAGCGGCCAACGCTTTGGGGTCGTTGTCTGACGCATAAAGCGCTGCCTCGCCGGATGCCTTCCGGCCCTCGATGAGGTCAAAACCAACGAAGGGGATGCCAAGGCACATGTACTCGAACACCTTATTCATCGAGATCTTGTCGTTGTAGGTGTTCTTGGGATCAGGGATCGCGCCAATGTCGAATGCGGAATACGCCTTCAGCAGCGGCTCGCCGGACAGGAAGCCGGTGAAAGTCACGTAGTCGGCCAGGCCTTTTTCTTGCGCCGTGCGCTGGAGCATCGGCAGTTCGGTGCCAGAGCCGACAATGGCGCATTGCACGTCCCGGCGGCCATCGCAATTGACGAGCTGGTCCATTGCATCGATCAACAGGTCGACGCCGTCCTGCGCGCCCATGATGCCGACATAGCCGATGAGGTGACGGCGGCCGTTCTTCAGCGCCTCATTAGGCGCCACACGTTTGAAGCGGGTGAGATCTGGCACCGAGCGCACGACGAACACGCGATCGGCCGACATGCCCCCGCGCCGCACGGCGATATCCTTGAACGTTTCGTTGGTGGCAATCGATACGTCTGCAGTTTTGAACGTCAAGCGCTCGAGCCAGAGTAGCAACCGGTGAAAGCCGCCGCGCTTGTTGAACTTGGCTTCATATAGTTCGGGGTTGATGTCGTGATGGTCGAACACGAAACGCTTGCCGAACAGGTATTTCCAAAAGCCGCCGATGAGAAACAGCAGATCTGGCGGGTTGCAGGCTTGCACAACGTCGAAGCCGACCTTGAACTGCGCTTTGACCGAGAGCGCGAATTCCCACGCCAGCGCCCACAAATATTCCACCGCATAGCCCAGCGCGCCGTCAGCCTCGTAAGGCAGCGGATGACGGAAAATGTGAATGCCTTCGAGGATCTCATAGCGCTCGGTATATTTGCCGCCCTTGGGGCAAACGACCGAGACCGTATAGCCGGCATCTTTCAGCGCGCGCGCTTCTTGCCAGACGCGGCGATCGAGCGGAACCGTGAGGTTCTCGACGATGATCAAAATTCCCGGTGACTTGACCAAGACAAACGCTCCACCCGTGCACGGCCCCGCCCCAAGTTATGGCAGCGACAGGTAAAAGAAGGATGCCGGGTAAGGCTCTGATTTTCCCCTAATATGTCCCAAAATGGCACGTCGGAGATGCGCATATATTTTGCAACGTGACTTGCTGGAAGCTGGGCTTCCTGAGATAACTCAAACGTTGATAAAGCGTTAACGTCAGCGTTCGCCGACCGAGGACCTAGTTCAGTGTTCGAACAGCCAGCGAAGACTAAAAAAGTGCGTATCGACCTCGACAGCGTGCGCGAGACGCTGCTGTACATCGAAAGCGATTTGCGGCACGCGCCTGGCTTGGAAACGGTGGCAGCCGGCATAAGCGCCGTCTTGGACGAGATAGCTCGCGTCGAGATCGATCACGGCGTTGACCGAGCACCGGCGTTGATTGCCGCGCAATTCCTGCCGGCGCGTTTCTAACTTCAAAACTTTATTTTCATGCCGCCGTAAAAAGCGATCGGCGCGGCGGGCACGATTGTGCGTGGATCGGTGAAATTGATCGTGCCAAGAGATGCCGTCGTTGCCGACGCGGTATCGAAGTAGTTGCCGAAGGTGCCGAACTTCTTGTCGAACACGTTGTCGATCAAACCATAAACCTGAACATGGTCGGTGATGTCGTAAGAGGTGTGCAGGTTGACCTTGGCGTAGCCGGCCAGAGGTTTGTTCTGGTTGCCGTCATCGCCAAAGAACACTTGGCTACTTGACGCGATGAGATCAGCGCCAAACTTCCACTCCGGCGTGATCCAATAATCAAATCCAGCCTTGAACTTGTGCTTTGGAATGCCCGGCAAATTATCGCCCGGCTCGACGTTGACGCAGGTCGGCGCATTGGGATCGGCCGGATTGGCGCCCGGGCACGGCGTTGCCACAGGATTGTTGGGCGACGCCAAGGTCAATGGCGTTTGAAACGTAGCGTCGGTGAAGTTGTAGTTGGCGTAGAGGAAATATTTCTCCGTGCGGTAGCTCACATTGGCTTCGACGCCTTCGCGCAGCGTATCGCCGCCGTTTATGAAGTAGCCCCGGCCCGATGTCTGCGCGGCGACAGCTATGATGTCGTCGGTGTTGAGCGTGCGGAAAAGCACGACGCCCCATTCGAATTTTTCCCGGCCGCTCCATGAAGTCTGCTCGCCGCGCAGTCCCAGTTCAGCAGTATGCGACACCACCTGATTGAGTGGCGGGTCAGCGGTCAGGAAACTTTCGATCAGACATGGGTTGAGGGGATCGGCGCAGGCAAGTTCCGCCGGTGTTGGCGCGCGATTGGCCTCAGAGTAGCTGCCATAAAGCGTCAAGCCTGGCACGAACGTATACGTCGCGCCGACTTGCGGGTTGAAGCGTTCGTATGAGCTATCGGCGTTGAGGAACGGATCGCGCCCGGTCAGATCGCGAATCGACAGGTCTGCAACGTTAAAGCGCCCGCCAGCGGTTACGGCAAGCTTATCGGTTAGATCGAGCGTGTCGGAAAAATAGAGACCATAATAATCGTTGGTCGTGGTCAGTCTGCGCGGCGAGATGTCGTTCGGGCCGGTGATGGCAATGCCAAGTTCTGACACGACGAACAGTGGGCCAATTCGCCCCAAACTGCTGCCCGCATTGTAGAGAACGTGGCCGTGGTCATAACTGGCGCCGACAAGGAACTGGTTGCCAAGGCCAAACAGCTTCGACTTCTCGACCGCCTGAAGGGATGCCCCCATGCTGCCTGCATCTTGCGACGTGCGATCAATCGTGCCGAACGGGCCGCCGACGCTGAACGGGATCGTCCCATTGGCATTGACGCCAGCCCCGCTACCCAAAATGTTTTCGCCATCGACGCAAATATTTCCAGCACAGTTCTCAGCTTGCAGAATGTTGGCGTCTAGATGCTTCTGCGTAAATTTGCGGCGGTAGGCGACGCCCGACAGCTTCAATGTATCGGTGACCGAAACAGTGCCGTTGAGCGACACCATCTTCATGTCGTTTTCGGTCGTCTGCGGCGACGTGTACGTGCGCGCATAGTCGAGCGCTAGTAGCTCGACGGGCGCTGCCGTCACCGCGCCGACGAAGTTCTGCGCGCCTGTGAAGTTGACATGGAACTCGGCATCTTCGGTCTTGTACCCGAGGTCGGCATACATGCGCTTGATATCGGCTGGGGAGTTATCGCGCCAGCCATCGTCGTGGGCACCTTCGAGCGCGACGAAGGCTGCAACCGAGCCGCTGCGTTGGCCGGTCTGAAAGCTGCCTTGAATGCGGCCGAACGATCCCGCGCGGCCATCGATCTCGGTGCCTTGATAATTGAAACCGTCTTTCATGCCGATCGAAATCGCGCCGCCGATGGCGTTGAGACCGAACACCGGATTACCCGCCACGACCGTAATATCGTTGATAGCGTTCGAAGGGATGAAATCCCAATTGACGATGTCGCCGAAAGCTTCGTTGATGCGCACGCCGTTTTGATAAACCGCCAAGCCTTGCGGCACGCCGTTGACAGGCGACGATGAAAACCCGCGATATTGCACGTCGGTCTGGAAGCCGTTGCCTTGCAGATCGGTGACGATGATACCCGGCACGCTGGTCTGCAACAGGTTCTGCACCTCGACGGCGCCCGTGCGTTGGATATCTTGCACCGAGACGCGGCTGACCGAGCCTGAAACTTTCGAGAGCGGAATTTCGCTGCCGCCCACCGGAGAGATTCTGATTTCCGTCGATAGTGGCGCTGGCTGCAGCGCGATCGGGGCAGTGGGCTGAACAGGCGCTTGTGCCTGCGGCGCGGGCGTTGGTTTCGCTGCAGGCTTAGGTTTGGCAGCGACAGTCGTCGGCGGCGGCTCTGGCGCGACGGGCGTTTTTTTCACGACCTTTGGCGGCGCGGCGGCAGGCGGCGTCTGTTCTGGTGTCGGCTGGGTCTGGATGATTTCAACTTCGGGCAGCTTCGCCTCGCCGTTGTCTTGGGGGCTGGCCGGCATCGCTGGGGCTGTCTGCGCGCCATCTACTGGCGGAGGCGGCCCATCAGGCGCCGGCACCGTTGGTGTCTGCGGCGGCGTAGCGGGTGCAGGAGTTGCAGCTGGCGTCGGCGGTGTGATTGTAGGCGGCGCTGCCGCTGGCGGAGTTGCAACCGGCGGAGTTGCAGGGGCGACCGGGGCGGGCTCCGTTTGTTGAGCGCCAGCCATAGGTGCCAAGACGACGAATGCCGCGAGCGCAATCGCCAGCCTCAATCGCTCCGAACGTACCCGCTTCGATTTCCCCACGTCTGGCTAATCCCTGCATTGATCGGCGCGGCCAACAACAGTCCCCTGAGCCGAGCAAATCATTATGAAAGTGTTAATCATTGCAAAGCCGAGTGCGCATTTGGGTCAAGCTTCGAACGCGCCTTAGCGGCCGTTGCAAACGCTATCGCGCCGATCTGTGGCGGGGCGGCATCAGAACGGCCTCGCGCCGGGAAGATTTCGTGTCTGCGCCGGGAAGTTTTCTCGTTGCGTTGCACCGCAAAAAAAGTAGTCGATTTGTCCCGGCCTTTAGCTGTAAAAAGAACCGCAATTACAAGGCATCTTGCCGCCGTCGCAGTGCGATAGACAGGTCACGTAAATTTGCGCTTGGTACTCTAGTTTCGTGATCATCGAACGGCTAGATGCAAGCGGCGCGAACAGCGCTTTTTGAAGTCCGCGCGCAAGCGCCCATTGAAGTGAGTTGAGAGCGTGACCAAAACACGAACCGCGTTGCTGATCACCGCTGCACTGGCTGTTTGGTGTGCAAGCGCGCCGGTAGCGCCGTCGATAGCCGCAGAGTCGGCTCCCGCAGCGACCAGTGGCGCGGCACCGGCACCGCCATCCGGATCAACGACGCTCGAACTCAACAAGCTCGAGACCTACGACAAGGGTTGCCGGGCTTACATGGTTGTCAACAACGGCACAGAGGCGACCTACCAGTCATTCAAACTCGATCTCGTTCTGTTTCAATCCGACGGCGTTATAGGCCGCCGCTTTGCGCTCGATTTGGCACCGCTGAAGCCGCAGAAAAAAACCGTCAAGCTGTTCGATCTCGAAGGCATCGCCTGCGATAAGATCGGCAGCTTCCTCATCAACGACGTTTTGGAATGCAAGAGCGAGGCTGGCACCGCGTCAGACTGCCTGCAGCATCTCAAAACGTCGACCCTCACAAACGTGCAACTTTCAAAGTAAGTGGTGAACCCATTGGTTGATTCAATTGCCGAAGCCGGACGCGACCTTTCGATCCTGGGGTTATTTCAAACCGCCGATCCGGTGGTGAAGTCGATCATGGTCGGGCTGTTGCTGGCATCTATCCTGTGCTGGACACTGATCTTTGAGAAAATGTTTCGCATCTGGCGGCTCAATCGCGAAGTCAAGGATTTGGCTATGGCGGCTAAAGATGGCGCGCTGGCTTTGCCCCGCCGCAACGGCTTGGTCAGCGAAGTCAATGCTGCAGCGGAAGCCGAATGGGCGGACGGCGGTAACAAAACCGGCGGTGGCGAATTGCGCGACCGGCTCGAGCAGTCGATGCGCGGCGCCATGAAAAAAGAATTGAAGAGCATCGAGTGGGGTCTGCCGTTCCTGGCGACGCTGGGATCGGCTGCACCTTTCATCGGCCTATTCGGCACGGTGTGGGGCATCATGCACTCGTTCACGGCCATCGCGCAGTCTAAGGACACGAGCCTCGCGGTCGTTGCGCCCGGTATTGCCGAGGCACTCTTTGCAACCGCTGTTGGTCTAGCCGCCGCGATCCCGGCCGTCATCGCGTACAACCAGTTCGCCGTCGCTTTGGGCCGGGCCTCTGAAAAAACCGGCCAGTCCTTGAGCGCGCTTGCCCGCTCCGTGGCGCGCAATGGTTTGAAGGGGGCCGTCTGATGGCGATGTCCACCAATTCTTATGCCAGCGACGACGGCGATTACCGCCCGATGGCCGAAATCAACGTGACGCCGATGGTCGACGTGATGCTCGTTTTGTTGATCATCTTCATGGTTGCAGCACCTTTGATGGTGCAGGGTGTGCCGGTCGAACTGCCCAAAACGTCTGCGTCGAAACTCGGTCAAGTTCGCAAACCGATGGTCGTGACGCTGGCACCCGACGGCAACTTGTTCGTGCGCGACGAAGCCGTGACCAAGCCCGACCTCGTCAGCCGCTTAATGGCGATTAAATCTGCTGAAGGCGACGGCGTCGTCTACGTCCGCGCCGACCGCAAAATCCCATACGGCGACGTGATGGAAATACTTGGACGCGTGGGTGATAGCGGCTACGCCCGCGTCTCGCTATTGTCCCAGCCCGCGCCATCGTCGCTGCCGCCTCGCGCCAACTATTAGGTCGGATCGTTTCATGTCGCGTGTCAGAACAATCGCCGTTGCCCTGTCGGTGCTCTTCCATGGCTCGCTCGCCTATGGGCTGAGCTACCACAGCAACGCCGCCCGACTTGAGGCGCTCGACAACGGCACCGGCAACGATCTTATGACGGTCGAACAAGGGATCGCGCTTGAAGGCACAGCTAAGCTCGGCGACGCCCTCCAGACGCTGGAGACGGCGGAGGTAAATCCCGTCGAGCAGAATACGCCGCCACCCATTCAAGAGGTAAAGCCGGACGAATTGCGCGATGTCGTAACGGCGCGCGAGGCCAAGGTCGAGGACAACATCGTCAAGGCTGAAGAACCCCCGCCACCCGTCGTCGAGCAGCCTAAGCCCAGGGAAGTCGAAGTTAAAGAGCAGCCCGCGCAAATTGCCATGCTCACCGAGCAGAGTTCGGGCGCCGCCCGCACCGGCGGATCGAGCACGGCGCGTTCTGAATATCTGGGCGCTCTGCGCGGCGTCATTGAGAAAGCAAAAATCAATCCGCGCTCCAAGGTTGCCGGTACCGTCGTCGTTAAATTTAAAATTGGGTTTGATGGCGAATTGATCTCGCGCGAAATTGCAACCAGTTCAGGCTCGGATATTTTGGATAAAGCCGCAATGGCAGCGCTCGATCGCGCGGCACCTTTCCCCAAGATGCCCCGCGAAGCGTCGAACGAACCGCTGGTGGTCTCGGTGCCGTTCAAATTCCTCACCCGCTAACGATCGCTACGCCACTTCCCGTAACAATTTCGCCGCCGATGCGGACCAGAATTATTGAGCGTTCAAGTTTAGTGCGCCCGTTAACCTGCGGTTAGTTCCTCGCATCTAGGCTCCAGAGTTAGATAATTCGCTCGTTAACCTGGCGCTAAGATGCTCAACGGAGCCTTCGGGACGACCAAATCCAACTCGTTGATGACGGAATACGCGTCGCTCCTCGGCGACGCTGTTCTGCGCCATCGTGCACGAATTGCCGAGCATTCGGCGCGCATCGAGGCGGAACTCGCTAGTAAAATTAAATCCGAATTCATCGCCAATATGAGCCACGAACTCAGAACGCCGCTCAATACAGTGATCGGATTTTCCAAATTGTTATCGGAACACCAGCGCCGCCCGCTTGCCGATGCCGAGATCGTGGAATATGCCTCGCTTATCCACGACGCCGCCGGGCATTTGCTGTCGGTGATCAACGACATTCTCGACATCTCCAAGATCCAAAGTGGAAAATATACGCTCGACAGCCGCGAAATCTCACTTGATGAGATCCTGCAAGCAATCATGAGTTCGTTCCGCCTCATGGCGAGCGAAGGCAACGTCAGCCTTGTGCCGGCATTGGCGTTTGATTTGCCCGCGGTGCGCGGCGATGCGGTCAAGCTGCGCCAAATCTTCACCAACCTCATTTCCAACGCGATCAAATTTACGCCCGCTGCAGGCTCGGTGACGATCGAAGCCGTGCGCGCGCCATCGGGGGGCGTCACGATCCGCGTCCGCGATACGGGCGTTGGTATGACTCCTGATGAAATCATGGTGGCAATGACGCCGTTTGGGCAAGTCGACGGCAGCAGAACGCGGTGGCGCGAAGGCACAGGTCTTGGTCTCCCAATCGCCAAGGCACTGGTCGAGCTGCACGGCGGCACGATCGAAATTCACTCAATCAAGGGAAGCGGCACCACGGTCGCGGTCCTGCTCCCGTCACGTCACGACGTAACGCCAGTGCGAGAACGCCCGACCGCTCTCGACAACTCTTATCCGACCTGATTGTCATAAAGGAATACCGCCATGCAAATGGCACTGCCGGGCGAACGCACGAGAGGCGAATTCGACGTCTCGATTGGCCGAATCGTTTCTGTGACCGGCTCCAAAGCCATCGTTCTGCTGGACGGCCAGCAGGGCGGCAAGGTTCGATCGATCAACGACAGACCCGAAATGGGAACGCTGCTCGCGATCGACACGCCCAACACCATCGTTTTGGCGATCGTCTCCGCCTTGAGCGTGCCCGTGCCCGCCCAGCGCGACGGAGACGCTGAAATATGGATTGCGGAACTTGGCCTCGTCGGTGAACTGTGGCGCAGTTCCGAGGGCAAGAAAGCAAGTTTCAATCGCGGCGTTACAGTTTACCCAGCGCTCGGCGACCGCGTCCGCGTCTCGCTCAAAGCCGAACTCGAAATCGCATTCTGCGGTGATACGGCATCGTCCGTCCGCGTTGGTTGCATCCGCCAGGACAGCTCCATTCCAGCCATGGTGCGGGTCGATGATTTGCTCGGCAAGCACTTTGCAATCCTGGGCACCACGGGCACCGGCAAATCGTGCACCACGGCGCTCATTCTGCGTGCCATTCTTGAAAAACATCCAGCCGCCCACATCGTGCTTCTTGATCCGCACAACGAATATGCAACAGCATTTGGCGACTGGGCGGAAGTCATTTCACCGCGCAACATGCAGTTGCCATTCTGGTTGTTGAACTTTGAGGAAGTCGTTGAGGTTTTGATCGGCGATCTCAACCGCAAAGCCGAAATTGAAATTCTGCAGGAATTGATCCCGATTGCCAAAAGCCGCTACAGCAGCGGACGGACGGGCGACAGCAACAAGCTGCGTCGTGGCGTCATCGATACCGGCCGCTATACCGTCGACACGCCCGTTCCCTACCGCATCTCCGATCTCACCGGTTTGATCGACGAGCGCATGGGCAAGCTTGAGAACAAGCGCGACCTCGCACCTTATCGCCAGCTCAAGAATTACATCGAGACGATCTCGCAAGATGGCCGTTATGCCTTCATGTTCGGGTCGCTCACTGTTTATGACGGCATGGTGCAAGTGCTCGGGCGCATCTTCCGCGTTCCCGTCAACGACAAGCCGATCACCATTTTGGAATTGACCGGCCTGCCAACGGAAATCGTCAACGTCGTGGTCTCGGTATTATGCCGGATGACGTTCGACTTCGCACTGTGGAGCGAAGGCCAAGTGCCGGTCACGCTCGTGTGCGAAGAAGCCCACCGCTACGTTCCAGCCAACGCGACATTGGGCTTTGAGCCGTGCAAGCGCGCCATCGCCAAGATCGCCAAGGAAGGCCGCAAATACGGTGCCAGCTTGTGCATCGTCACGCAGCGCCCGGCCGAAATCGATCCAACGATCTTATCCCAGTGCAATACCGTTTTTGCGCTTCGCATGGCCAACGATAAAGATCAGGCCATCGTGCAATCGGCCGTCGCCGATACGGGCTCGGGCTTGCTCGAATTTCTGCCGTCTCTTGGCCAGCGCGAAGCAATCGCATTCGGCGACGGCATGTCGCTACCGGTGCGCATTAAATTCGATGAACTGCCCAAGAACTGCCTGCCGCGCTCTTCAACCGCGCGGTTCTCGGAAAAGTGGCAGAAGTCGATGGGTGACGAAGGCTTCCTCGAACAAGTCGTCGACAAATGGCGTGCGTCCGGCATCGGCACCGGCGGCGATATGAGCCAGCAACTGTCGATGATGGCCGACGCGATGAGCATTCCCGGGCATGACGACTTGGAGATGGTCGAGACTTCGACGTCCCCCGATCAGGTCCAAGCCGTGCGCGCTGCGCCGTTGCCGCCGAGCCAGAACTACAACTCTTCAGGCTCGTCACGGCCGTCGGCGCCGGCACTGCGCAAGGATATGGCGAGCCAGGCGGCCGGCAATCCCAATGGCGCGCGCCCGAGCGCCCAGCAAGAGCGCCGTCCAAGCGCAATCACGCCGGTCGAGGCTGATGCGGACAACGGCAGCAATTCGCTGCGATCTTTGCGCGAACGGCTGACGCGGCCGCTCGGTCGATAAGGCAGCGGTGATAGTGCGGCTTTCGAGCCGCGCGATCACTCTTTCGCGGCTTATTGCCTTGCAAACGCCGCGTACCCCCCGATCAAAACGTTCCAAACGTTATTCGAACTTGCCCGCGAATCAGCGCGGGCATAACGTCTGACCAAAATCGCTCTTCCCGGAGGCACTCGCGAACATGAGCGTTATCATTCCTGTTATTTTGTCTGGCGGTTCGGGTACGCGTTTGTGGCCGCTTTCGCGCGCCATGTACCCTAAGCAGTTCATCCGTTTTTTTAGCGGTCAGAACACGAGTTTTCTCGGCGCCGCCCTCTCGCGGCTGAAAGTCGGCGAGGGCATCGGCCAGCCGATCCTGTTATGCAATAACGATCATCGGTTTCTGGTCGCGGAAGAAATCGACCGCGCCGGGGTCAAGCCGCGCGCCATCATCTTAGAGCCCATCGCGCGCAACACCGCGCCAGCGATTACCGTGGCAGCGCTCGCCGCCGTCCGCGAGAACCCCAGCGCTATTTTGGCGGTCATGCCGTCCGATCACGTCGTCAAAGACGAAGCCAAGTTTGTCGAGGGTATCAAGCGCGCCGCCAAAGTTGCATCGACCGGCAAGCTGGTTCTGTTTGGCATCAAGCCAACCGAAGCGCACACCGGCTACGGCTATATTCACCAGGGCGCAGCTCTGGAAGGCTTCAACGGCGGGGCTTACGGCGTCGAAGCGTTTTACGAAAAGCCGGACATGGCAACAGCCGAGCGCTATCTGGCGGCAGGTGGTTACTACTGGAACAGCGGCATCTTCGTTTTGAATGCCCGCACGTATCTGGAAGAAGTTGCACGCCTGGCGCCGCAAATTCTCGAAGCCGCCCGCGTGGCACTCGCGAAAGCGACCGACGATCTGGGCTTTATCAGGCTCGACAAGACGAGCTTTGCCAACTCACCCAATATCTCCATCGACTATGCGGTGATGGAGAAAACCACGACCGCTGCAATGTTGCCGCTCGATGTTGGCTGGAGCGACGTTGGATCGTGGTCGTCGCTTTGGGATATCGCGCCGCGCGACGACAAAGGCAACTACATCCACGGCGAGGCCGTGCTCGAAGATACCAACGGCTGCTACGTTCACAGCGAGAAATCGATCATTTCGACGATTGGTGTGAGAGACTTGGTCATCGTCGACACGCCCGATGCGTTACTCGTTGCCGACAAGAGCCGGACGCAGGAAGTCGCCAAAATCGTCGCGCGGCTGAAGCTATCCAACCGCAAAGAGCAAGAACAGCACTTACGAAATTATCGTCCGTGGGGCTATTTCGAAACTCTCAACATCGGTCCGCGATTCCAGGTCAAGCTGCTGCACGTCAAGCCAGGCGGCAAGCTGTCAATGCAAATGCATCATCATCGCTCGGAACATTGGATCGTCGTCCAAGGTACGGCGAAAGTGGTGATCGGCGACATCGAGAAACTGGTGCGCGAGAACGAGAGCGTCTACATTTTCGCAACCCAGTGGCACCGCCTTGAAAACCCCGGCAAGGTTCCCGTCGAAATCATCGAAGTGCAAATCGGCTCGTATCTCGGCGAAGACGACATCATGCGCACCGACGATATTTATCACCGCTCGCCCGAGGAAACGAAGTAGCGCAACGGGTTACACTTTCAAGCAGCGGCCGCTAGAAACGCCAGTAGGCGGGCGGCTGTTTCGCCCGGCATGAGATCTGGAAAAAAGTGGCCGCCCGGAAGTGACGCCGCAGTGAGATTGGCGCAGCGTTTGCGCCATTCCGCTTCCATGTCGAACAGCCGGTGCATGACCCCTAACGAGCCCCACAGCGATAAAGTTGGGCACTGAACTTTCACACCAAGATCGTCTTGATCGTGGGCAAGATCGATCGTAGCGGCGGCCCGGTAATCCGAACAGGAGGCATGAATGGCCGCCTTATCGCGCCAGCAACGGCGATACTCGCCAAGCTGTGCCGCATCAAAATCCGACAATTTTGCTTTGCCCCATCCGACCAGACAGGTCTCATAAAAAAAATCTGGATCGAGGCCGATCATGTGTTCGGGCAAGGGTGCCGGTTGGCTCAGAAAATACCAATGCCAATAGGCCCCCGCGACGTGCCGGTTGGTGTCCATGAACATCGGGTAGGTCGGCACGATATCGAGAACCGCAAGGCTCAGAACGCGATCTGGGGCATCGAGCGCCAAGCGATGGCCGGTGCGCCCGCCGCGATCGTGGCCGACGACGTGAAACCGCTTGTGGCCCAATTGCTTCATGACTTCGATTTGATCGGCAGCCAGCGCCCGGAACGAATAGTTCGCATGATCGGGTTCACAGACGGGCTTCGAGCTGTCGCCGTAGCCACGCAAGTCGGCGCACACGACGGTATAATGTTGCGCTAACAGCGGTGCGACCCGCGCCCACATGGCTTTCGATTGCGGATATCCGTGCAGCAGCAAAACGGGTGGACCAGACCCGGCCGAGACGCAGCTGATTTCGGCGCTAGGCGTCTTGATGACGTGATGCGCGAAATTTTCAAACATCGATCCTCGTCTCTACGCCAACAGCGCTATGCAAACAGCGCGGCGACATCTTGCAGCTTCGGCTGCATCGTATCCTTAGCCGACAGTTGCGCGCTGGCAGCATCTATAGGCCAGTCGATGGCAAGCGCTGGATCGTTCCATAAAATACCGCGATCGTGCGTTGGCGAATAATATTCGGTCACCTTGTAGGCGACCTCGGTATCGGGCTCGAGCGTTACGTAACCGTGCGCGAAACCTTTAGGCACCCAAAGCTGCGCCCAGTTCTTGTCGGATAAAATTGCGTTGACGTGTCGGCCAAATGTCGGCGACGAGCGGCGGATATCGACGGCGATATCCAGGATCGCGCCGCGGATGCAACGGATGAGCTTATCTTGCGCCATCGGTTCGAGCTGGAAATGCAATCCACGCACCGTGCCTTTTTGGCGCGATAAAGCGTGATTATCCTGCACAAACGTGCCCGAGATCCCCGACTGCCCGAACGAACGCGCGTTCCACGTCTCGGAAAAAAAACCGCGATCGTCGCGAAAAATTTGCGGCGTAATCAGCTTGACGCAGGCAATCGCGAGGCTCTCGACTTTCATGTTGTTTGCCCGCCTATCGCTGCGGCTCGCCGGGTCGCAGGGGAAGTACGCGGCCCGTGGGTGCAGGTGGTGCGACCGCCACCGGCTCGCTCGCCGACCGGGGCGCAGAGGCTGCTTGTCCTGGCGAGGGTTGAACAATTGGCGGCGCGGCCGACGCCCGGCCTGCATCATGGTCGTCCGTGGTCGCCTGCTCCTTGGCTTGGAACCGGCGCCAACTGATCGGAATGACCGCGAGGTACGCCAGCGATGAAACGACAAGCGTCTCGTACGGATAGGTCAACAGCATGGCGACGAACCCGATCGCCAGGATGAACATCGGCAGCACCCATTCGCGCTGGACGCGCTCGCCCAACAGCTTACCCGAATAGGTCGGGATGACCGACACCATCATGAACCCGATGAATAACGTGTAGAGCAACACGAGCTTGAGCATCCACGGCGACGTCATCTCCTCGACGCCCGCGCGATGCAGATAGACCGGCAACAACACGACGATGGCCGCGGCTGGCGTTGGCATGCCGACAAAAAAGTTCGACTGCCACTTGGGCTTTTCATCGTCGATGGCTGCGTTGAAGCGGGCAAGTCTCAAGGCCGAACTGAGCGCGAAGATCATCACGCAAATCCAGCCGGCGCTTTTAAGCGTTCCAAGGCCCCAGTTGAAAATCAGGAAAGCTGGCGCGACGCCGAAGTTGACGAAGTCGGCCAAGCTGTCGAGCTCCGCGCCAAATCGCGACGACGCCTTCAACAGACGTGCGATGCGGCCATCCAATCCGTCGAGGAAACCGGCAAACACAATGGCTGCCACCGCCAAGTCGTAGCGGCCTTCGATGCCCATACGGATGGAGGTGAGACCCGCGCACAACCCAAGCAGCGTGAAAAAGTTTGGCACTAGCATGCGCACGGGAACGCGCGCGTGCCGAAACAGCGGACGGCGGCGGCGGCGGCTCGTCTCTTCCTCAAGCGATGGCACGACGGGATCCATGTCAGCCTCCCTGGTTTATGGCTTGAATTCTAACGTTTGTAGCTCACGCCCGGCGAGCTTCGCGCTCGGGCTCGGCGGACTTGAAATCGGCAAAAACCGTCTCGCCGCCAATGGCGCGCTGGCCGATGCCAACAAGCGGGATTTTGTTTGGTGGCAAATAGACATCGACGCGCGATCCAAACCGGATGAGGCCAAAACGTTGCCCCGCTCCGACACTATCTCCCTCGCGCGAGAACGTCACGATGCGGCGTGCCACAAGGCCCGCGATCTGGACGACGCCGACCTGCTCGCCCGCCGGCGTTTCGATGACGAGGGCGCGCCGTTCGTTGTCTTCGCTGGCCTTATCGAGAGCGGCGTTGAGAAACGTGCCTGGGATATAGACCGAGCGGATGATTTTGCCCGCCACCGGCGCGCGGTTGATGTGAACGTCAAACACCGACAGGAAGGTCGAGATCCGCACCCGCTCGTCTGTCCCCAGCCCAAGCTCGGCGGGCGGGCGAACTTTCTCGATCGATGAGATGCGGCCGTCTGCGGGCGATACGATCAGCCCTTCGCGCAGCGGCGTCACGCGCGCGGGATCGCGGAAGAAATAGATGACCCAGGCCGTGACGAGCGCCAACAGCCAACCCATCGGGGGCCATAACAGGAAGAACAGCAAGGTCACCGCCGCGCCAATGGCGATGAACTTGTGACCGTCGGAATGAACCGGCGCCAGCTGATCAACAATCGTCTCTAGGATGCCGTGGCGTTCGGACACAATATTCTCCAAGTCGGTTTTGGGTTCGGCGCCCGATGCGCGCAACCTCGCGTCGGATTTAAAGCAGTGGGACGGCTATAAATCGCAAGTCACCCTTACCGTCCTCGACGCGCAAGAGCACGGCCTTACGGCCAGCTTTTTTGATCTTATCAACGCTTCTAGACACATCTTCCGGCTTTGTGATCGGGTCTTGGCCGGCTTCGACGATGACATCGCCGACTTTGACGCCCTTTTGCGCCGCCGGGCTTTGCGGATCGACCTCTTCGACGATCACGCCGTTGAGCTTGCGGTCAATGTTGTATTTGGTGCGCGCCTCGTCGGTGAGGGCGGACAATTTCAAGCCGATGATCGACGTGCCGGCGACGGGCGGCTCTTTGGACGGCTGCTCGGACTTCTTCTTGTCATCGTCGCCGTTGTCGTCTTCTTCCAGGCGACCGATCGCGACTTGCACGGTCTTCTTTTCACCCTTGCGCAAGACGTCGACGTCAACGCTTCGACCGATCGGCGTTTGCGCGACGATCTTGGGCAAGCCGCGCATCGTCGTCACGTCCTTGCCGTCGAACTTCAAGATCACGTCGCCCGATTGCAAGCCGCCCTTTTCCGCCGGACTGTTAGCTGTCACGGCCGAGACAAGCGCTCCGGTATTTTCCGGCACGCCTAAAGTTTCGGCGATATCTTCGGTGACGGTTTGAATCTTGACGCCGAGCCAGCCGCGCCGCGTCTCGCCGAATTCTTTCAACTGCTCAACGACGTTTGCGACCGTGTCCGATGGCACGGCAAAACCAATGCCGATGGAGCCGCCGGTTGGCGAGATGATTGCAGTATTCACGCCGATCACTTCGCCATCCATGTTAAATAGCGGGCCGCCAGAGTTGCCTTTGTTAATGGCAGCATCGGTCTGGAGATAGTCGTCGTAGGGGCCGGAATTGATGTCGCGGCTCTTAGCGGAAATGATGCCGGCGCTGACCGAGCCGCCAAGCCCAAAGGGATTGCCGATAGCCATCACCCAGTCGCCGACTAAAATGTTGGCGGAGGAGCCAAACTTGACATCGACCAGGGGCTTCTTGGGCGTCACTTTGAGCAGCGCCAAGTCTGCCTTAGTGTCGCGTCCAATAACTTTTTCAACCTTAAGCTTGGAGCCGTCGTGGAAATTTATAATGATTTCTTCGGCACCCTCGACCACATGATTGTTGGTGACGATCAATCCTTCGCGCCCATCGATCACGAAGCCCGAGCCGAGCGATGATATCTTACGGTCCATGCGCGGGCCGCCGCCGCGCTTGTTGAAGAAGTCGTCGAAAAATTCTTCGAACGGCGAACCTTTGGGCACTTTGGGAAGCGGCACGCCTTGCGGGCCTTTGACGGTTTGGCTCGTCGATATGTTGACGACTGCGTCGGTCAACTTTGCAGCCATCGGTGCAAGAGATTTTGGCCCATTCTCTGCGGCAGCCGGATAGACGAGCGCACCGGCGGCGGTCGCGAGCGAAGCCAGCATCGCAATCCGAACACAAGCGGATCGCCAAAAAGCAGAGAGCATGAACGAACTCCTATTCGAACCCCGAGGGGGCCAAGCGTGGGCTGTTTCACCGGCAGGCAACTTCACTGACTGTCGGGCCAGAACACGGCAGCTGTCAACGCCACTGCCGCCGCTGCCACCAGCGCTACTAACCGCGAATAAGCCAAACCAGGAACACACCGACTGCAACAAAACTCCAGGAGGCGACCTTCAAAGATTTGTCCGGCAGATTTGCCAAGTCCGCCAGCATTTTGCGCGCCGTGTCTGGAGCCAGCCCCCAGAGCAGACCCTCAAACACGAGAACCAGGCCAAAACCCACGATCAGATCGTTCATCGCGGCGATGCTGAACCTTTGCCAGATGGATCTTGGAAGTATCGGAAGAACTCGCTGTCTGGCGACAACAACATCCGCGTATCGCCAGGCTTGATCGCCTCAGTGTAGGCCTGCATCGAACGGTAGAAGTTGAAGAACTCGGGATCGCGGCCAAACGCGTCGGCAAAAATACGGTTGCGGTTCGCCTCGCCATCGCCGCGCAATTGATCTGATTTCTGCGTCGCTTGCGCTTTGATAACCGTCACCTGACGATCAGCGTCAGCTTGGATGCGGTTCTTTTCGGCATCGCCTTGCGCGCGCAGCTCGGTTGCTTCGCGCACCCGGTCGGCTTTCATGCGGTCGAAGACTTTGACGAGATTTTCTTGCGGGAGATTGGCCCGCTTGATGCGCACGTCGACAACTTCGAGCCCGTAATCCTTACCGTCCTTGTTAACTTGATCCTTGATTTGCTTCATCAGCATCTCACGCTTGTCTTTGACCACGTCCTGCAACGTTGCCGAACCCAAGACGCGGCGGATTTCAGACTCGATCAGCGGCCCGACGACGTCCTTCACGCGCTCCTCGTAGCGGACGTTCTGGTAAAACTTGAGAGGATCGGTGATTTTGTAACGGGCATACGCGTCGACCTTCAGCCGCTGCTGGTCGGAGGCTGAGACTTCCTGTTCGCTGGTATCGAGATCCAAGATGCGCTTATCGAAAAAATCGACCGTGTCGACGAGCGGAACCTTCCAGTGCAAGCCCGGTGTCTGGATCACTTGCTTAGGATTGCCAAAGCGCAGAACGAGCGCCTGCTCGTTTTGATGCACGATGAATGCAGAGCCGTAAAGCGCGAGGGCGGCCAGGACCACTAGCGTCGCGAGAAAAGCAAAAAACGCGCGCATTATGGCTGCCCTCCGTCGGTCTTCTTTTTCTGCAGCTGATCGAGCGGCAAGTATGGCACGATGCCATTGCCGCCTCTGTTATCGAGTATGATTTTGTCGGCCCCCGACAGAACGCGTTCTTGCATTTCGAGGAACAAGCGCTGGCGCGTCACCTGAGGTGCCTTCTTGTATTCTTCATAGACCTTCAAGAACCGGGCAGCTTGACCGGTGGCTTCCGCCACTTGTTGATCGCGGAAGCCCTCTGCTGCGGCGATAATCCGGTCCGCGTCGCCTTTGGCAACGGGAACCTTTTGGTCAGCGTAGGTTTGCGCCTCCTTGATGAAGCGCTCCTTGTCCTGACCGGCAGCGGCGACATCGCGGAACGACGCGATGACCTGTGCGGGCGGGTCGGCTTCCTTCAAAACGACCTGATCGACTTTTATGCCCGCACCATAACTGTCGAGAATGGACTGCATAAGAACCTGCACTTCATCTTGCGCTTTCTGCCGGCCACCGGTGAGCAGTGGCTGCAGATTGGATTTGCCCACGACTTCGCGCATCACGCTTTCGGCGACTTCGCGCACAGTCGTCTCGGGCTGCTGAATATTGAAGAGATATTGTTCGACGCCAGATTGCTCGGAATTCGCAACCCGCTCCGTCTTGATGCGCCAGAACACGTCGAAGCGAACGTCGGCCACGCTGCCGTCTGCGGTCAGCATCAAGTAGGCATCCGACCCCGGACCCGCCCGGTCGCTGGAACGCGCCGTGCCGATATCTTCTTTGCGCTGCCGGGTCACTTTTGGCGTGGCGACCTCTTCGATCGGATACGGCATTCGGAAATGCAGTCCGGGCGGCTCTTGCCGATCGAACTTTCCAAAGCGCAGAACAATGCCTAGCTCATCGGGATTGACGCGGAAGAAAAAGCCGTAAAATCCAATCGCAGCCAATGCCAGCATGCCGAGCAAGAACAGAAATGGCGCTGGTACGCCACCGCCGCCCCGGCCGCCGATCACCTGCTTCACGCGGTCTTGACCCCGGCGCAAAATCTCGTCGAGATCGGGTGGCTGGCCGCCGCCACTTGGGCCGTTGCCACCGCCTTGACCCCACGGTCCGCCGCCGTTGCCACCGCCTTTGCGGCCGCCACCTTGATTGCTCCAGGGCATAAGATTTTCGCCTCACGTTCGTTGAAAGCTCAGTATCGTTGAAAGTTCGTTTGCCCCAAAGGTGTCAACCTGCTGCGCTTGTTTATACGGGCGCGCCAGGGCAATTCGATTGCATGAGATGGATTTTCAGCCGACATTGTCCCGCTTATAGGCCACTGGCGAAGGCCAAGCAAACGTCCGGCCGCAGGGGTCTAAATTGGGGGGCCAAAACCGGCCATTCAAGCCCCGTAGATCGTTGCGCGAACTCACGCTTTTACTATTGCCTGATCTAACCCGCCGCCATCGCGCAAGATTGTCTCGATCTGGGGCAAAAAACCCTGGCCGTGGCCATGCAGAACGAGATTAGACTTTAGGGTCAGCGGCGCCCGGCTGCCCTTGACGCCCTCGATCAGAACGCGGATCGCTGGCACCCCCCGACGCGGTACGATCGGCAGCACGCTCACGCCGCCGAACCGCCCGTCAAAGCCCTGCAACAGACGGGTCAGGCCGTTCGCTTTGTATATGATGCTTGCGCGCCCCCCGGCACGCACCATCCGCGCCATGAACCGCAGCCACGTATCGAGCTGTTCAAGCTCCATCGCGTGCGAGCCAGCTTTCAGAGGATCAGGCGCCTGGGTGCCCGCCGAACTGTCGTGAAAGGGCGGATTGGCGATGACCCAGTCGAACGACTGAGGCTCAAGGCCCAGCGCTGCCAGCCGATCGCCGGTAATGGCGACGTCGCCTTCAACGGCTACTACGCGTTCCGCGAAGGCGTTGCTGGCAATGTTGGATTGCGCCAAAGCGACAAGCTCGGGCGCGCGCTCGTAGAGCACAACAGTTGCCGATGGTAGTCGTGCCGCGAGGCACAGCCCCGCAGCGCCAACGCCCGCGCCAACGTCCAGCACGCGCAGATCGCTGCCGTCAGCGGGTGGGACAACGCTGGCCGCCAACAACACAGCATCGATGCCCGCGCGATAGCCCGAGGCCGGCTGCGCCAAGTGGAGCTTTTGCCCTAAGAAATAATCATGCGTGATATCGCCCGGCATGAGGGTCACGCTGGCGTCACTCTGGATCATCGTCAACCACCCATTGCCTAAGACCGGCGTCATCCATGATGCGCGCCGCCCGGCCCCAATTCACTTGGGCGACCAGCAGCCTGCGCGGCAAAATACCGATCGACCCCTCCATCAGACTCATGTGACGGTCAAAAATCACCCGCTCGATACCGGCTTCAGCCAGAAGCGTTTCGACAAAGCTCAATAGAACCAGATCGTTGGTAACGAGGAGCTCGCGCATTGCGCACTCTTGGAGTTAAGTCCGTGATTAAAGTCAAACCGGTGCGGCAAACTGCCTTTGAGCCAGCTGGCCGGGTCCATGGCTATACATACTAAGACAAGACATTGGGTGTTGGGAGCTGATTGTGGGCCAGGTTATTCCATTAGATGACGCGCGCGAACCGTCCAGTGATCTCAAGCCTTTGCTAAGTCTTGTCGAAAACGACATGCAGGCGATCAACCGGATCATTCTCGACAAGGCCGTCTCCGACGTCGAAATGATCCCTCAGCTCGCTCACCACCTGATCGATTCTGGCGGCAAACGCTTGCGCCCGATGCTCGCCATCGCATCAGCTAAGATGTGCCGGTATAGCGGCAATGGCCACATCAGAACGGCGGCGGCCGTTGAATTCATGCACACCGCGACGCTGCTGCACGATGACGTTGTCGATGAAAGCGGCACGCGGCGCGGTAAGAAAACGGCGCGCATGATCTGGGGCAATCAAGCGAGCGTGTTGGTGGGCGATTTCCTGCTCGGCCAAGCTTTCAAGATGTTCGTCGACGTCGGCTCGCTGCCAGTGCTCAAGATCATGGCGAACGCTGCTGCGACGATTGCCGAAGGCGAAGTTATGCAGCTTGCCGCCACGAAAAATACAGCCACCACCGAAGACGAGTATTTGGCGATCATCAACGCCAAGACAGCCGCTCTGTTTTCGGCCGCCGCGGAAGCTGGCGCGGCACTCGCTTTGCGCCCGACGGAAGAGCAGGCGGCGCTCAAATCGTACGGCAAAAATCTCGGATTGGCATTCCAGCTCGTCGACGACGCGCTCGATTACGCCGGCGACAGCCAGCGGCTTGGCAAAGCCATCGGCGATGATTTCCGCGAAGGCAAAATTACCCTGCCACTGATATTATCGTTTCGCCGCGGCACCGGCGAGGAACGCCAGTTCTGGAACCGGACAATTGTCGAGGGCCAGATCGAAGACGCTGATCTGGAAACCGCGATCTCATTCATGCGGCGCCATAAAGCGCTAGAGGCGACGATGGAGCGCGCTAGGTCATACGGCGCTGTTGCTCGCGATGCGCTGGCAATTTTCCCATCGAGCCATGAGAAAGACGCGCTCGAGCAGGTGATTTCGTTCTGCGTTTCGCGCAGCCACTAGAACGGCTCGCGGGGCAAAGCAGCGTCAGCCTAAGTGCGAACGCGCGACCCACCACTCAGGGTATCGGTTGCGCAGTTCATGTGCTGCCTCGTCCGCGCCATCGGCATGGTCAAATAGACCAAAGCATGTTGGCCCAGCGCCTGATAACCGCGCGATCCGGCATCCCGGCAGTGCTTCGAGAGCGCCCAGAACGGTCGCGATGACCGGCACGACCTGACACGCCGCAGCAGTCAACGAATTGGGTTCGCCCAGCATGTAATCGAGCACCGCTTCGCGCCCCGCGAGGACGGGTACGGGCACTGTTTTCGCGATCGCCGCGAGCGGGGCAGCGCCAAGAGCCGCGAAGACTTGCGCGGTTTTGTTTGCGGGCACGTCCGCCATCGGGTTAACGAGCACAGCCGTTAGCCTGGGTAGCACAGCGACTGGGCGCAACGTTTCCCCGATGCCCGACATCATCGCCGGGTGGCAAGCCAAGCAGACGGGAACGTCGGCGCCCACGCGCGCTGCGACAGACGACCAGTCGATGACGGCGGCGAGTTCGGGGTTGGCCCGCTGGATCAGTCGCAAGGCCGCCGCCGCGTCCGCCGAACCGCCGCCCACCCCTGATGCAACGGGCAAATTCTTGACGAGTTCGAATGCGCCCAACATCGCGCCGGGGTGGACGGCTTTGATGGCCGCTATCGTCTTGGAGACGAGATTTTGACCCTCGATCGAGGAGGCAAAAGGTCCCGATACCGATAAGCCGTGGGCCCGCGAGGTATCGAGGATGACCCGGTCGGCGACATCGCGGGCAAACACCACGAGGCTTGAGAGTTCGTGATAACCGTCAGCCCGCCGCCCGAGAATATTGAGCGTCAGGTTGATTTTGGCGGGGGCTTGTTCGGTCAGCAGCGGCATGAAAGGTCTTTATAACGAAACGGGCGCCACCAGGGCGCCCGCTGATCTATCCGATGACTAGCCAACAGCGTTATTCAACAGCTCGGTGCTGCGGACCAATTCGGTTTTCACTGCGACGGCGCGACGGCTCGTACCGCAGCACCTGCTTGTTTTTCGGCGAAGCTTTCACTTCAGCCTTTGGCGGCAGACCGCGATCAAACTTAGCTTTGATCTTTTCAGCATCATCCGGCTCGGGGCTCAGCGATAGAGCCTGCGCCCACTGGAACTTGGCTTCGCGCTCGCGCCCGACCTGCCAGAACGCATCGCCCAGATGGTCGTTGAGGGTCGGGTCTTCCGGCTTGATCTCGACGGCGCGCTCAAGATACCGAACTGCATCTTTGAAGTTGCCCTGCTTATAATGCGCCCAACCGAGGCTATCGACGATGTAGCCATCGTCAGGCTTCAGCTGCACGGCTTTTTCGATGAGCTTGGTGCCGTCTTTCATATTCTTGTTTTGATCGACCCACGAATAGCCCAGATAGTTGAGGATCAAGGGCTGCTCCGGCGCCAGCTGCAGTGCTTTCTTCAGATCGATTTCGGCCGCTGGCCAATTTTTTAAACGCTCATAAGCCGTGCCGCGGGCGTAGTAATAACCCCAATGGCGCTGTTCTGGCTTACCCAGAACATCGATAGCGCGCGAGAAATACCCGACGGCTTCGCCATAACGCTTGCGGGCCCGCATGATATTGCCGAGCGCTTCCAGCGGACGAACGTCTTTGGGGTCTTTCTTGGCCAAGCTTTCCAGCAAAGTCTTTGCTTCATCAATCCGGTCGAGCGAATTGAGATTGAACGCCTTGCGGATTTCGATGGCGTTTTGCAGCGCCGACCCTTTTGGAATTTTCTCGTATGTGGCGATGGCATCGTCAAAGCGCCGGCCGGTTTCTTCGGCGTTGGCAAGCGCTGCCAATGCAAATGCGTGATCGGGCTTCGTGAAGAGAGCCAGCTGGAGATAAATCGTTCCGAGGCTGACGCCGCCCTCGCCGGTCAGGGCTTCACCCAGACCATAGAAAACTTCCGCCAAACCTTCCGTGGCATTGGCCACCAGCAGAGGGATCTTCTGGTTCTTTTCAATGCGATCGCGCAAATCTTTGGCAAGCGGATGGGCATCGCCCTGCGACTTGTCGAGCTGCTCTTTCAGAATAGTCCGTGCAAGCTTGTCATCGCCATAATGAGCTGCGTGCTGCGCATAGGCCAACGCGGTTCTGAGTGTGCGACTGTCCTGGCGGAACATGCGTTCGAAGGCCGTGCGAGCGTCCGCTTTGCGGCCAGCGATGTCGGCGATCAGTGCCTTGTGATAGCGCAGATAGAACTGCGCCCAATCCGGCTGCTTTGGCAGATCGACGGCTTCCAACGCGCCGTTGCTATCGCCTGCTGCGAGCTTGCTCCAACCACGCCCGATGGCGCTGGTCAATTCGCCGATCGGGTTTTCAGATGCCGCTTTGAAGTGCTCATCGGCCTTGGCGAAGTTGCCAGCTTTGAAGGCTGAGATGCCCAGCAAAAAGCGCGACATACGGTGCGACGGCTGAACTTGCGCCAGCTGTTCGGCAAGCCCGATGGCCTTGGGCCAATTGCCCGACATCACTTGCATCTGGAAAGCCTGATCGAGCAACACTTCGTTGCCGGGATCGCTCTTTAAAGCGTGGCCATAAAAGTCAGCGGCGTTGCCGGTATCTTGCTGCGTGCGAGCAAAGCGGCCTGCCAGATAATTGCCGACGAGAGATTGCGCCCCTTCAGTTTCGTCGGGCGAGCGCGCCGAGCTTTGCGTAATGAAGCCGGCAGCGAAAATCCCCACTACGCCAAAGCCCATGCACACTAGGCGTCTGCGTCGTGCTACCATTGAGCATAATCCTTTTGTTCGGTCCGCGCCGAATTCAATATTGTCGTGACGGGGATAATGGAGCTTAGCAAACCCATCAAAGGTTTGGCGACCCGCTTATCATTAAATACCCGCAACAAACGCCATTTCGCGTCAATCTGGCCGTTCACTGCCGCGCAGTTACTCGTCATCGGCTTGGCGATCGAGCCGTAAGACTTGTATCTAAGCTATGACGGTTTCAGCGCCCGTGTCGAGGGCCGCAAAGGCCGTATGGGCAGGAAAAAATCCTCTCTCAACAGAGTATAACGGTAGCATTTGCACGATTTGCGCGTTTCGCTTCGTCAGCCCGCGTCAAAAACTATCCAAAGGTAGTTGATACTTTTGGGCCTCAGGCCGCCGCCGCCCGCTCTGATACCTTGAGGGCGGCGCGCATCGCTGGTCGGACCTACTTCAATCACATCCCCGAATAGTTGGGGCCGCCGCCGCCCTCGGGGCAAACCCACGTGATGTTCTGGCTCGGGTCTTTGATATCGCACGTTTTGCAGTGGACGCAGTTCTGCGCGTTGATCTGGAAGCGCGGCTCGTTCTTGTCGTTGCGCACAATCTCGTAAACGCCGGCCGGGCAATAGCGCTGCGCGGGCTCGGCATATTCTGGCAGATTGACCGCGATAGGCACCTGCGGGTCGGCCAGTTTCAAGTGCACGGGTTGATCTTCTTCGTGGTTTGTCGCCGAGAACGACAGATCTGTCAGCTTGTCGAACGTCAAGCGGCCGTCTGGCTTTGGATAAGCAATCGGCGAATAGCGGCCAGCTTTAGCAAGCGTCGCGTAATCTGGCTTAGAGTGCTTCAGCGTGTAGCCAAAACCAAATCCGCGCGTCAGCACATTGGCCCACATATCGATTGCGCCCAGTGCGATGCCGAACGCGGTGCCGAACTTCGACCAGTAAGGTTTCACATTACGCACCTGCTTCAGATCGCGCGCGATATCGCCGGTCCGCACTTCACTCTCGTATGCATCGAGTTTGTCGTGCGCGCGGTTTTGCCCCAGCGCCTCGAACGCCGCATCCGCGCACGCGATGCCTGACAGCATCGCGTTGTGACTGCCTTTGATGCGCGGAACGTTGACCATTCCAGCCGCACATCCCAACAGCGCGCCACCGGCGAACACAAGATCTGGCATCGACTGCCAGCCGCCTTCGGTAATCGCGCGCGCGCCATAGCCGATGCGCTTGCCGCCTTCGAAGACATCGCGGATCGCGGGATGCGTTTTGAAACGCTGAAACTCATCGAACGGCGACAGGTATGGGTTTTCATAATTCAGATGCACCACTAACCCCACCGACACGAGGTTGTCGCCGTAGTGATAGAGAAACGATCCCCCGCCGGTGCGGTTATCGAGCGGCCAGCCGAACGAGTGCTGGACCAAGCCCGGTTTGTGCTTGGCCGGTGCCACCTGCCAAAGTTCTTTCAAGCCGATGCCGTATTTCTGCGGCTCGTGATTTCTGTCGAGAGCGAATTTTTTGACGAGCTGTTTGGTGAGCGACCCGCGCGCGCCTTCCGCGATCAGCGTATATTTGCCGCGCAGTTCCATGCCCCGCACAAAACTGTCTTTGGGGCGGCCGTCGCGACCGACGCCCATGTCTCCGGTCGCGACACCGACGACGCGGTTTTTTTCGTCGTAGAGAACTTCAGACGCGGCAAAGCCCGGATAAATTTCGACGCCAAATTCGGCAGCTTGTTCGCCAAGCCATTTGGTCAACTCTCCCAAGCTGACGATGTAGTTGCCGTGATTTTTCATCAGACCCGGCATCGGCCAATTCGGCAGCCGCATATCGCCCGATGGCCCCAGCACCAAAAACTTATCTTCAGTGACCGCGGTATGAACCGGTGCGCCCTTAGACTTCCAATCCGGGAACAGCCGGTTGAGACCGATGGGGTCGATAACCGCGCCAGACAGAATGTGGGCGCCGACCTCAGAGCCCTTTTCGAGCACGACGACAGACACCTCTTTGCCGGCCTTGGCGGCGCGCTGTTTCAACCTGATCGCCGCCGACAGGCCAGCCGGCCCCGCGCCGACAATGACGACGTCAAACTCCATGGCTTCGCGCGGCGCTGTCAGTAGCTCATCCTGGCCCGACTCGACGGCATTTTTCGTGGTCATTCGTCTCTAAGCCTCGTGGGGAAACGCTAAAAAGCTCGCTTAGGAGCCAAGGGTATCGTCGTCAAGTCGATAACTGGCGCGGCACGTTCCCCCCAATATGCAAATTCGTTGGCGCAATGGAATTGCGACCAGATGGCTTGTCCACTAAGTGCCGCGCGCGAGTTGGCGGGCCGCACGCCTTACACTATGGTGTGGCGATGGGGACGTTCACCGATAGCCAAGAGTTGCTGGCTCTGCTCGACTGGTACCGCGCCATGGGCGTCGATACGGCCGTTGGAGAGGACAAAATCGATTGGCTGGAGCACGGAGCGGCGCCACCTGGCAAAACGTTTGTTTGGCCCGCACGCCACGACACGGAAAATTCGGCCAATCCGGCCTTAGAGCTGAACGCCGAACCAGCAAGCTTTCAAAAGCCCCAGCCAGCCGCAAGGTCAGTTGCAAGGCCAGCGGCAACGCCAGCCCCTACGACTAACACGCCGTATTCTGCCCCATCGCCGGTCTCGACCAAGATCGAAGCCGGCTCAAGGGCGCAAACGCCGTTGGCTGCAAGCGCCGCAGAGTTGGATAGCCGACGCATCGCCAACGCCGCTTCGACACTCGACGCGCTCGAGGCTGCCCTGCGCGCTTTTAGCGGTTGCGCTTTGAAGTCGACCGCCAAAAATCTGTGTTTCTACCGTGGGGCACCCGCCGCCCGTCTGATGGTCATCGGCGAAGCTCCAGGCCGCGAGGAAGATTTGGAAGGCAAACCCTTCGTCGGCCGCGACGGTCAATTGCTTGATAAAATGTTGAGTGCGATTGGGATGAGCGAGGCAGACGTCCACATCACCAACCTTGTCTATTGGCGCCCGCCCGGCAACCGCACCCCCACGCCGCAAGAGGCGCTCGCCTGCCGACCTTTTCTTGACCGGCAAATCGAACTCGTCGGACCAGATATCATTTTGCTGCTGGGCGGCATGGCCGCCAAAGAAATATTGGGTGCCACGGAAAGCATCATGCGGTTGCGCGGCCGCTGGCGCGAAATTTCCAGCGCCGACAAAAAGGTCGCGGCACTGGCCACGCTCCATCCGGCCTACCTGCTCCGAACGCCAGCCGCCAAACAGCTGGCCTGGAGCGACCTGCTGGCCCTGAAATTGAAACTTGCAGCTACCGCTAGTTCGTAAAATTACGAGTTAGATACAATTGTATCTGACCGCTTTACGCTGCTTCAGCACCGAACGGTTACCTTGTCCGACAGTAGCAATGTTCAGCCAGCCAGTGGGGCTGGCAAGCCGGGCAATTTCTATGAAACACAGTTTGGTTTATCTGCGCCCTTTCAGCGTCGTCTACGTTCGAGCGACCGGCGATTATGCTTCGTCCATCCTACAAGCCTGGGAACGGTTGTTTAACTGGCTCGACAACAACGGTTTGAACTCGCCGATCGGCCGCGGCTACGGATTGGCCCGCGACAACCCCGCGATCATGGGCGTTGAACATTGCCGCTACGACGCTTGCATTGAACTCGACCCGTTCCTGGAAACGCGCGCGTTGCGGGATCTGGCTGTCCAAACTTTGCCAGGCGGCTCTTATCTTCGTCAGCGCCAAAGCGGCAACTACAACCAGCTCAATGACGTAATGGCCAACTTCCACAGTCAATTTGTGCCCCCGCAAGACTTGCAACTCGACGGCAAGCGCCCGCTCGTCACCATCTTCCTTGATGATCCGAGGCGTTTGCCACCGGCCGAACTGCGCGCCGATATCTGCGCACCGGTAGCGGCTAGTTTCGCCATCCGCCGCAACGACGGACGCAAAGCCGCTTAACCCCACTGGACGCTGGAGCTTGGACGCGCAACACTCTTAGCCGCGTTACAAATCCAGGAGTTGTCATGGCCGGCGTCGATGAGAAACTCGTTTTCGTGCCGATCAATATCGCGTTGCTGACAGTGTCGGACACGCGAACCTTAGCAGACGACAAGTCCGGCAACCTGCTCAGCGAATTCGTGACGGCCGCCGGTCACAACGTGGCCGACCGCGACCTGCTGCGCGACGACGTCGCGGCGATCCGTGCCAAAGTGCAGGGCTGGATTTCAAACCCGAACGTCGATTGCGTCATCACCACCGGCGGCACCGGCTTCACCGGCCGCGACGTGACGCCAGAGGCCGTGAAGCCGCTCTTTGAAAAAGACATCGAAGGTTTCGCAATGCTCTTTCACATGTTGTCGTTTCAAAAGGTGGCGACATCGACGATGCAATCGCGCGCTTGCGGCGGCGTTGCGCACGGCACGTATATTTTTTGCTTGCCGGGATCGCCGGGCGCATGCCACGACGCTTGGGACGGCATCTTGAAGTATCAGCTCGATATCCGCCACCGGCCCTGCAATCTGGTCGAGATCATGCCGCGGCTGGAAGAACACCGGCGCGACAAATCTTAAGTCGGGTCGCCGTGCGGCGGCAACACGCGTCGGCCAATGAGGTGTTTCATGGCCGCGAAATCAGCGCCGTCATCGACGTCGTCGAGAACAGCGATTTTGGCGACGCTTAAGCCGCGAAAGTTTGCTTGCGTATCCTTTAAAGCGTGCGGCGACGACCAACGCACGTTCGCAAAAGCTATTGCTACGCGCGGCCGCCGTTTCAGCCCGACAAGCCAATAACCACCGTCCGATGATGGCCCGAAAACCGCATCGTGCCGCCCGAGCGCGCGAAATGCCGATGCGATGGCGGACGGCGTGATCGCTGGAATGTCGGTGCCGACGATCACGATGGGGCCAGCTGGAATCCGATCGGCTAGGCGCTGCAGCCGTTGTCCGAGGTCGCCTCTCCCTTGACCGATTTGGGCTTGCCCGATTTGGCCCTGACCGATGCGACTATGCCCGATGCGACCTGTGCCGCGCCCGAAAACAGCTTGCCCCAGCGCTTCGTCCGGGCTGACGGCGAGCACGGTCTGCCATCTCGTATCCCGGCCAAGTCTTGCAACGAGGCTCGCCATCATCGCGCGATAGACGCCAGTCGCCCGCGCGGCACCTATAATTTTTGCCAGCCGCGTCTTGGTCTTTCCCGCGCGCGGTTCCTTGACCATGATGACCAGGCGGGGCCTGAACGCATAGCGCTTAAGCCCAAACTTTTTTGCGACGCAGATGACGCGCTTTGATCTCAATGTTCGATGGCCGGTAGCGGCGCGCGGCCGTAGAGCTTGACGATTTTGGCCGGCGGTAATCCTGCGCCATAGAGGGCAAGGCACATTTGATTGCGCAGCGAGCGCACGACATAACCGTCGCTCTTGTAACGTGCGGCCGAGGTCGTGGCCCACGATTGCAGGAGTTCGATGCGGGCGCGCCCGAGCCGGCGCACGAAGTCGACGTCCTCCATGATCGGCATATCGCGAAACCCGCCGATGTCGTTGTAAAGTCGGCGCGGGATCAACAAACCCTGGTCGCCGTAAGGTAGCCGCATAACCCGGCATCTGAGACTGACGAGCCGTTCGAGCCCGCGCGGGCAGATGCCGCGATCATCGAGACGGAAGCGAAAGGCTGCAGCTGCCGGTGGCCGCTCGCCCGTATCGACGGCGTGCATGAAGCGGCCAGCCTCGCGCACCCATCCATCTGCGAGCACCGTATCGGCGTGCAGGAATAGCAGCCAGGGCGAGCGCGCGCGCTTGGCGCCATCATGCAACTGACGCCCCCGCCCCTGAACGCTGGCGACAAATTCCGCGCCGGCGTGATCGACGATCTGGCGTGTGCGATCGGTTGACCCGCCATCAACGATGATGACTTCGCGCACCAATCCTTCGACGGCACCCGGCACCAGAGCCGAGAGGGCCGCTGGCAAGTGATGCTCGGCATTGAGGGTCGGAATAATGATCGAAATCATGGCCGTCTGTTTGCCACAGACGCGGGGCGGCTCACAAGCCGATTTGTTGCGGGGTGGCGGTGGGCGCGGTGGTGGCCGATCGTGCTGTAAGTTTTGACTCACGAACGAACCGCATGCTGAGCCTCACCGCGCAACGTGTGTTGGTGCGCGTGTTCCGAATTTTGCTCGCCAGCATCGCCGTGTAAGCCGTGTTTAACGGTATTCGAGCGTCTGGGCGTGGGGGCGGAGAGTTTGTCGGAGGGGTTGGATGCCGCCGCGCGTGAGCGGTCGTAGGGCGGATTAGACGCGGGCCTGTAATAGAGATGCTTAGTCCTGAGCGGCCGAACCGCGTCGTAATCCGCCGGCCCGGAGTAAGATGACTGCCAACACTTTTCGTGACCCCGGCGGAATACGCTTCGGCCAAGCGCAGGGGCCTAATCTATTCCGCCCTACGCTTCTTCGCTTTGCTTATTCCGGGCTACGCGCTCTTGACAGCATCAAAAGTCAGGATTGCGCCTGGTGCCGAGCTTTCTCTGATCCGATCATCATAGTTCGCGGGAACGTCCTGTGCCCCGTACAAAAACCAACTAGTCATATGTTCTGAAGTCAGGGCTGCTGAAGACAATGTCATTTTTTTAACTCCCGGGGCATTTGTGCGTCTTTAGAGATTAGGATTTTGTCATCGCGCTCGACGATGCGACGCAAGCCCCAGCCATCCTCCACACGATCTTGATTGTTCACAGAATCGGAATAACCCTTGTTATAGGGAGCACCGCACTTATCCAAATTTCGCCCCCACACCCTATAAGGCTCTTTTCCATCGCCCACATCGAAAACAAGAGAAATCATGAAATAATAAAAGCTGATAAAACGGTAGATTCCTGGCGGATGTCGCGGCAGGATGTATCCTGTACTGAGGTCAAATGCATGCGATAAACCGCGGCCGCCGACCACTCCCCATATCCGCGTATTTCGCACAAACTGAGACATGGAGATCGATTTTTTATCAGGGTTCTTTTCAGCGGCGATTTCCATCATCCCCCGCCAATCGGAAATCAACGCTTTTTCAATAAGCTCCTCATCCGATACGTACCGCAATTGACTATAGCAGAAGCCAGTTAGATTTAGCCAAGTGATGCCGCAAACCCCCGCCAACACCATTCCCTTAAAAGCAAAACGATTGAACCATGAGCGCACCGTGTTACGTTCTGTCGGACGAGTTCTTTTTCGCATGCTCATGCCCAACTGTTGTGTTTGTCGGTGTCATATGCCGCTAATAGCCCCGACTTCCGCTCCAAAGGTAGCTCAAACGGCAAACTATGAGGCGGCGCCGGTCGACGAAACGGGGAATGACGGATGAAAGCGCCGAGATCGATTTTCAGTTTGCCGGCGTCGTCGAGATTTTTGATCTGGAGTCTGTCGGCGGCGGCGGTACCGAGGATTTTTTCAACATCGATCAGCAGATCCTGGCGGCCGGAGGTGGATGCGGCCGTGTAGGCGGTGTGGTCCGCCTTGCTCGTCAGCTTGATGCCCCCGACGACGGCGTCGCTCGAGAATACGAGGCCGGACGTCAACGCGCTGTAGTCGGCGGTATCGGTGCCATCGCCGACAAAGAAGGTGAGATTGCCGGCCGCGTCGATGTCTGCCGCGAGCGCCTTGAACGTGTCGTCGCCCTTGCCGCCAAAGGCGATGTCGTGGCCTTTGCTCGACGTGAACGTATCTTTGCCATCGCCGCCGATGAGGAGATCGTCGCCCTTGCCGCCGGTGAGCGCGTCCGGTCCGTCAGCGCCGATGAGGATCCACAGATGATCGCCGGATTTCCATTCGTCGGGCCGCAGCCGGAATCCTCTGACCGGCGTTCGCCGACAAGCGCTGGTCCGTGTGTGGTGTTGCCTCTTCCATCTTCGTGCCCCCAATTGCTTACCGAGCATCAGCGAACAGATTCGCAGAGCGGCAACGTGAAAACTTTTTGTTCTTTATTTGTTCTTAAAAATGTTGTACAGCTTCGGCGACACTTCGGACGGAAACGATGGGCGAGCGCGTGAGACCGGAAATGCCATTTGCAGACAAGGTCGTGGACGCCGAAAGGCGGCGCGGGCGGGGCGCCGTCACCAATCACACCGGCCGGTTCGAGGCGGCCAAGGCCGAAGCTTTCGACGATGGCTGGGAAAGCCTTGCCGAGCTGAGCGCGTTCAAAACGCAAGTCTTCGAGGATAGCGCCAAGTCGATTATCGCCCGCAACGACAGCCCGGACATCTCCTTCGACCGCTCGATCAATCCCTACCGGGGATGCGAACACGGCTGCATTTACTGCTACGCGCGCCCGACCCACTGCTATCTCGGCCACTCGGCCGGGCTCGATTTCGAAACCAAGCTCTACGCCAAATCGGACGCGGCCAAGCTGCTCGAACAAGAATTGGCCCACCCGCGCTACAAGCCAGACACGATCGCGCTCGGCGCCAACACCGACCCCTATCAGCCGATCGAGCGCGAGCGGCGCATCACCCACGGCGTGCTGGAAGTTTTGGCGCGCGCCAACCACCCGGTCGGCATCGTGACAAAGTCGGCGCTCGTGATGCGCGACATCGATATCCTGGCGCCGATGGCTGAGAAAGGTCTGGCGCGGGTTGCCATGTCGATCACGTCGCTCGACCGGCACGTCGCGCGCGTCATGGAACCCAGAGCCGCCACGCCCTCCCGCCGGTTGGAAGCGGTGCGCCAACTCGCAGCCGCTGGAATTCCGGTGACCGTGATGGTCGCGCCCGTCATTCCATCGCTGACCGATCATGAAATCGAAGGCATCTTGACTGCGGCGCGCGACGCTGGCGCCACCAGCGCGGGCTACGTTCTGCTGCGGCTGCCGCTGGAAATCAAAGAGCTGTTTCGCGAATGGCTTGCAGAGCATTTTCCCGACCGCGCCGGCCGCGTTATCAATCTGCTGAGATCAATGCACGGCGGCGCCGACTATAACGCGGAGTTCGGCCACCGGCAGCGCGGCAGCGGCCCATACGCTGACCAAATCGCCATGCGGTTCCGTCTTGCCCGCAACCGGTTGGGGCTAGACGTTGAACGCATACCGCTGCGCACCGATTTGTTCAAAGCGCCGGTTCTCAGGGGACAACAGTTCGGCCTCTTTTGACATTGACGGTGAGTTAGCAATGCTTAGGGCATGAGAATTGCTGATTCGCGCTTCAAACCGACCTTCGAATTGGAATCGGCCGAGCTGCAGCTGGGCAGCGGCCCGGTCGCGGGCGTCGACGAAGCAGGCCGCGGGCCCTGGGCCGGCCCCGTTGTGGCCGCCGCCGTCATTCTAGATCCGTTGCGCATTCCAGCCAATATCGACGATAGCAAAGCCCTCGACGAAGACGCGCGCGTCTTTCTCTTCAACCGCATCATGAAGACGGCGATTGTCGGCGTCGGCATCGCCGACGTCGAACGCATCGACCGCGACAATATCCTAGCCGCAACCTTGTGGGCCATGACCCAAGCCGTGGCCGCGCTCTCGACATCGCCGCGCCTCGTGCTTATCGACGGCAACCGGGCGCCGCGCATGACGTTTGAAACCCGCACCATTATCAAGGGCGACGCCAAGTGCCTGTCGATCGCGGCCGCATCGATCATCGCCAAAGTCACGCGCGACCGGATGATGGTGACGCTCGCGCGCGAATACCCGATCTACGGTTTTGACCGGCACAAAGGTTATGGCACGCCGGAACATCAGGCAGCGATCACCCGGCACGGCGTATCGCCATTGCACCGGCGGTCGTTCAAGCCGGTGCAACTAGCGCTCGGTTTGCTTTAGCGCGTGCCGACGAGTTGCCGATCGAAGCCATCGCCCCACGGCGCGAAACATAAATATTTTCGCAGGGCCGAACCGCTATTCAACGCCGCTGGTCTTCATGTAGACTCCAACATGTTGCCCACCTGTCCGTGGAGCCGCGTTGGTGTTGCATAAGTTGTTCGAGGTTGCGTTATGGGTTCTCGCGTACGTTCAGGCCACAGCTCGGCCAATGTCATCATGCTGGGCGACTGCCTAGAACAGCTAGGCTTAGTGCCCGACGCCAGCATCGATCTCGTGTTCGCAGACCCGCCCTATAATTTGCAACTGTCCGGCGACTTGATGCGTCCGAACAATACGCGCGTCGACGGCGTCGATCAGGACTGGGACAAGTTCCAAGACTTTCGCGTCTACGACGATTTCTGCCGTGCCTGGCTGACGCACTGCCGCCGCATCCTGAAGCCCGATGGCGCGATCTGGGTGATCGGCTCGTACCACAATATTTTCCGGCTCGGGGTCATTCTGCAGGATCTCGGATTTTGGATTCACAACGACGTCATCTGGCGCAAAGTGAACCCGATGCCGAACTTTCGCGGCAAGCGCTATACGAACGCTCACGAGACGCTGATCTGGGCAGGGCGCGATCGCAAATCGCGCGTGACCTTCAATTATGAAAGCCTCAAAGCTTCGAACGACGACCTGCAAATGCGCTCTGATTGGTTGTTTCCGATCTGCTCGGGGCCCGAGCGTCTCAAAGACGATGGCGGACGCAAGGCCCATCCGACGCAGAAACCCGAAGCGCTTCTGCACCGCATTTTGATCGGCTCCACCAATCCTGGCGACATCGTACTCGACCCGTTTTTTGGCACCGGAACGACGGGCGCTGTCGCCAAGAAACTGGGCCGCCGCTACATCGGGATCGAACGCGATACCGATTACGCGCGCGCCGCCGAAGAGCGGATCAGGAAAGTCGCGCCGCTTGAGCTATCGGCTATTGAGGGCTTGCGTTCCAAACGCGCCGAGCCGCGCGTTCCGTTCGGAACCATTATCGAGTTGGGGATACTGGAGCCAGGACAGAAACTGTTTGATCACCGACGTAAATTTCGCGCCGAAGTCAGAGCCGACGGCACGTTGCGACACGCCGACAATCAAGCGTCCATCCACCGTCTTGGTGCGATCCTGCAAGGCAAGACCGCTTGCAACGGCTGGACGTATTGGCATTTCGAGGCCGAGGGAAAATTGAAACCCATCGACCTACTGCGCGACGAAGCAAAGCGCCAGCTCGGGCTGATCCCGCCGCGCCACGTTGAGGCGGCGGAGTAACGCCTCAGCACTGCAAATCCTAATGACGTGTGAACGCGCTATAAAAACTTCCGACATTCTTTAGCTGATTAACCGGCTGTTTAGCACCGTCGCATAATGTGACGTCGTGGCCCGATAAGGCCGCGTGTCGAAGATGGGCGATCGGCGAGCTGTTTTGGTCCTGCGTAGGGCTTCAAGAGCGCACTCTTCAAGTTTCTAGTCCCTTGTAGAGTCGTGAAAGGATTCTCTCTTATGTTGAAGAAAGTCGCATTAGGTAGCTTCGCTTGCCTCGCGCTTATCGCCGGCAGTGCTCAAGCCACACAGATCCCGTCGAACTTGAGCGTCAGCGCGACCGTCATCGGCGTGTGCACATTCACCACGCCCAACGCTATCGCATTTGGCAACGTTTCATCTACGTCTACGCAAATTGATCTTGCCGCCGTCAACATTCGGGTCGATTGCAGCACCGGCATTCCATATACGATTGGTATGAACAACGGTACGGCCGTAACGGGTTTCCGTGACATGCAATCGGGCGCCAATACGCTTAGGTATAACGTCTTCGTAGATGCAGGTCGGGCAAATGCGTTCACGGGAATCGGCAGCGGCGGCGCTGGTAACATTGCAGGCACCGGTACGAACAGCAACGTTGTCGGAACGCCAGCACCGATAAACGTGCCGATTTATCCGTCGATTCTCGTGCAACCGACGCCAGCAACCGGATCTTACACCGACACGCTCATCGTGACGCTGCAATACTAAATTCCAAAACGCGAATTAGCGGAGCCTGACAATGCGAATGACGTATGCCGCCATCAGTGCGACTTTTCTTATTCTGATCGCGACGACGCCACCAGGCTCCGCTGCTTCACTGCAAGTCTCGCCGACGTCCCTCGATATCGCGGCACCAGGCACCGCGACGACGCTCACCCTTAACAATCCGGGCGACGCGCCGCTTAAAGCTCAGGTCCGCGTGTTTCGCTGGTCGCTCGTTGACGGCGAAGAGCATCTTGACCCCACCACGGACGTCGTTGCAAGTCCGCCAATTGCGTCATTGCAACCTAAAACAGACTACGTCGTTCGAATTGTGCGCACTGCTAAAGCACCTGTTGCCGTCGAAGAAACCTATCGCTTGGTCGTCGACGAAATTCCAGACCGCACAAATCTTCCCGCCAATTCCGTGGCCATGGCATTCCGGTACTCGGTGCCGGTGTTCTTCGTCGCCAAGGGCGGTGGCGCGCCAAGCGTCGCGTGGTCCGTCCAGGCCCGCAATGGCAAAACCTATATCTCGGCTACAAACACCGGCACACGCCGGGTTCGTCTAGCCGATCTCAAAATCACCGACGGCAGCGGCAAGCCGGTTGTTATTGCCAAAGGTCTCGCGGGTTACGTTCTCGCGCGTTCGAGCAAGAGTTGGGTAGCCCCGGGGCTGGTGCATAACGCGGACGTTCCGCTGCAGGTCACCGCCATGGGAGATCTTGGGCCCATAGATGCGCGCGCATTACCAGAAGTTCCGCACTGACGTTTTCGCGCTCGCGTGTGTCATCCTCTTTGCTCTGCAGGTCTCTGCGGCAGCCAACGAGGCATTGCCCCAGCTTGTCGAATATCAGCTTGACGTATCTTTCAACGGCCAGCCTGCCGGGCGCATTGCACGCTTCGCCGATCTCGGCGACGGGCGCTTTGCTTCGCCCGCCAGCGAACTGCGCGAATTGGGATTAAAAGTGCCGGCCGCTGTGCCGGACGATGAGCTCGTGCCTCTGGATGGCTTTGCCGGCGTCAGCTACGTCTATGACGAAGCCAAGCAAACGATTGCGATCGAGATTTCCGATGATCTGCGCGAGCCGGTCGCATTCAATGCGCGTGGCGAACAAGGAATTGTCAGCACAAAGCCTTCAGACTACGGCGCTCTGCTCAATTATTCCGTGTTCGGCGCGGTGGCCGGTGACGACATCGGCCTCGGAATTCCCTCGTCTGGATTTTCTGGCGTCAACGTGTCACTCGATGGCCGCATTCTGACACCACACGGCGTATTCAATCAGACGGCAATCGTCGGCACGACGCTTGCCAATCAATCCGATTTTCTCAGCCTCGACAGCTCATACACATTCTCCGACCCTGAGAACCTTGTGACTTGGACGGGCGGCGATTTCATCTCTGGTGGCGTTGGCTGGTCCAGGCCGATCCGCATCGGTGGGTTGCAAGCGCGCCGCTCATTCAACATGAGGCCGGGGTTAGTAACGACACCGCTACCGGCGGTGAGCGGCTCAGCTGCCGTGCCATCGACCGTCGACGTTTTCGTCAACGGGGTAAAATCTTATTCGCAAAAAGTCGGTGCCGGTCCCTACCATATCGACAACATCCCCTCGATCACGGGCGCGGGGGTCGCCCAGGTCGTGACCACCGATGCGGCCGGACGGGAAACCGTTCAATCACTATCGTTTTACACGTCCCCACAATTGCTCCTGCCGGGGCTTTTCGACTTTTCAGTTGAAGCGGGCGCGCCCAGAAGCGACTTCGGCATAAAATCGTTTGGCTACGATGAGACGCTCGTAGCATCGGCCACGTTGCGCGCTGGCATGTCTGATTGGCTGACACTTGAAGCGCACGCCGAGGGCGGCGATCAATTGTGGAACGCGGGCGGCGGCGTTGTTGCGCGCGCGCTCGATCTTGGCATCGTGTCGCTCGCCGCCAGTGCGAGCACGTCAAAAAAAGGCGAGGGCATCCAGCTTTACGGCAGTTTTGAAACCAAGATCGGCCCAGCACATCTCAACTTGCGCTCACAGCATTCGTTCGAAAACTATGAGGACTTGGCTTCGATTACATCGAAGGGCAACCGTCTGGCCGGGTTTTCGCCTGGTCTAGGCACGTTCGGATTTGAGCCCCCTCGTTCGGTTGATGCAGCGACCTTGAGCTTTCCCATCGAATTCGACGGTTCCAACGTGAGCGCTACGTTTGTGCGCTACGAACAAGACAGAGGCGACGTCAGCAATCTCCTGTCTGTCACCTATTCGCGCCCGTTGATTGCAAACGCCACGATGTATGCGACCGGCTTTACCGATCTCAACGGCGGGGACGGAACCGGGTTGTATGCCGGTGTCAACGTCCCGCTCGACGACGCCATCTCGCTCAGCGCCGGCGTCAACACGAACTCCGTCGGCGTATCGGGCTTTGTCGAAGCGGCAAAACCGCTGAGCCAAGAGCCTGGCAGTTGGGGTTGGCGCATCCGCGACTACGAAGGCGGCGACACGGACCGTGCAGCCGTTCTGAACCATCGTACTACTATTGCTCGTCTGGAAGCTGGCGTTCATCAGGACCGGTCGGGATACCGCGGCACGGCGGAGGTGGAGGGTGCGATCGCTGTGCTTGGCGGCGCTCCGTATTTGTCCAACCGAGTTTATGATTCTTTCGCCGTTGTCGACGCGCACAACCCAGGCGTCAAAGTTCAGCGCGAAAATACGCTCGTGGGCGAGACCAACGAGGACGGCAAAATTCTCGTTCCCAACCTCAGTTCTTTTCAAAAGAACAAAATTTCCATCGACCCAATGGATCTGCCGCTCAACGCTGAAATTGAGTCGACCGTCGACTACGTCGCCCCCAGCTTCAGAAGCGGCGTCTACGTAGAATTCAACGTCAAGAAAGCCGTGCCAAGCGCCATCGTGATTTTGCAAACAGCGGATGGCAAATTCGTGGCCGCCGGCTCCGAAGGCCGACTTGAGGGTAGCGAAGAACCATTTGTCGTGGGCTACGACGGTCAAGCTTTCATCAGAGATCTCGCCGCGGTCAACACGATCCACATCTCGACGCCTGGCCAGGAATGCTCGACGCAATTCACATTCGCACCCTCTGGCGATGTGCAACCCGTAATCGGACCGGAGATTTGCCAATGAGGCTGATCAAAGCGCTTTCATTCGCGATCCTGCTCTCTTGGCTGGGGCTCGCCGGCCCCGCTAATGCTTTCAGCTGCACGGCGACGGTGACGCTGAATTTTGGCACGGTCGACTTGACAGAAGGTTTAGCTATCGCGGGGCAGGGCACCGTCGCCGTCAATTGCAGTGGTGGAGGTTCCGGACAGGTATTGCGAGCCTGCCCTGGCATCGCGACACCCAGGCAAATGACGCGATCGGCCGGCGGCCAAATTACCTACGATCTGTACTCAGACGTGGCTCGCACCGCTGTATGGGGACAGACTTCGGGCAACGTCTATCCCCCGCCCGTCGATGTCACTTTGAATGCTGGCGGATCTGGCTCCAACTCGATCCAGATTTACGGTTTGATCGCAGCATCTCAAACGGCGGCGCCGACGACGGTGGCAAATTCTGCCTATGCACAATCGCCCGCTGTCGTCGTCGGTTCTGCCGACGCCACGGGAAGTCCGACGTGCGCGACGATTGGCGCGCTGAATGCGAGTACTGGTAGCGCTGTCATCAGTGCCACGTATCTACCCGTGTGTACGATCGTTGCCAGCCCGCTCGCTTTCGGCAACGTAACTTCCCTACAATCGGCGATCGATGCGCAAACATCGATGTCGACACGCTGCAGCGCGGGCACGCCTTACGAGATCTGGCTCAACGGAGGGCTGACGAACCCGCCCGATCCAACGCTGCGCGCCATGCAGCATGGGGCCGACCGGTTAGCCTATGGGCTCTTTCAAAACAGTCAGAGGACATCACCCTGGGGCGATACGGTTGGATCTAACGTGCTCGGAGGAACCGGCTCCGGCCAGACAATCGCGCTGCCGGTATACGGCCGGATCTTGGCCTCACAAATAACTCCACCGCCGGGCAATTATTCCGACACCGTGATCGCCACGATAAATTACTGACGAGCTAATGAACTCGAGTGACAGATCGCTTAAAGGAGAAAGTCAGCTTTGCTCAGCCTTCACTCAAGCCGTGAGCGATGACTTTTTTCATGACGCTAGGCAGCGCTTGGCCCGGCAGATCGCGGCGCGCGACCCAGCGGCAGCGCTCGGGTTCGGCCCAAAATGTCAGGCTCGTATCGATGGGCACCACAGCGCGATAAACCGTCAGCTCCAGCCGGAAGTGCGTGAACACATGCACGACCAGCCCAGGGACGGGCCACCAATCACCAGAGACAGGGCTTGAACGTTTCGCATCTTTGAACGCTGGCAAGGCATCGCCCCAAGGCGTCGATGGCACTTCGAGCATGCCACCAAGCAGGCCAGCCTCTGCACGCTGGCGCAGCAGAACTTTGCCATCCTCGCGCAAGACGACGAAGGCCACGCCACGGCGCACGGGTCGCTGCGCACGTTGTCGCTTGACCGGCAGCAGGTCCTCAAGCCCATGAGCGTGAGCTGCGCAGTCTTGCTGTAACGGACACATCAAACACGACGGCCGCTTGGGCGAGCAGATGTCGGAGCCCAAATCCATCATCGCTTGAGCGAAATCGCCTGCTCGTCGCGTTGGCGTCAGCGTGGCGGCAAGCCGCTTGATCTCGCTCTTGGCTGCCGGCAAGGGCTGGCGAACAGCGAAGAGGCGCGCCACGACGCGCTCGATATTGCCATCGACAGGCGTCGCCTTTCGGCCAAATGCAATCGCCGCGATCGCGGCCGCCGTATAGGGTCCGATGCCCGGCAGTGCCCGCAAGCCAACTTCGGAATCGGGGAAAACGCCGCCGTGCTCTGTTGCCACCGCATCGGCGCACTTTTTCAGATTGCGCGCGCGCGAATAATAGCCAAGGCCCGCCCACATCTGCAAAACGTCTTCTAGGCTCGCCGCCGACAACCGAGTGACGTTCGGCCAGCGCGCAACGAACCGGCCAAAATACGGAATGACCGCTTTGACAGTCGTCTGCTGCAGCATGATCTCAGACAGCCAGACGCGATAAGCATCGGCTTTTTTGCGCGGACCATAGCGCCACGGCAAATCGCGCCGCTCGGCTTCATACCACGCCAGCAACGCCCGCACGGTATCGGGGCCTGCGGGCCGCAGCGGCAGTTGGCGTTGCGCGAGTGCGCCCAAGACGTTTGCCCCCAGAGTTATTGCGAGGTATTGCGAGATATTGCGACGCCGCACTATCGAATCGACCTCATGATGCTAGGCTTACGGGCTGACACCACAATGCGAAAACCGCGCGAGTTTGCGACATGCTGACAGGAAAAAACGGGCTGACAGGAAAAAAAATCTCGACCGATCGCCCGCTGCCACCGGACACACGCAAGGGCCGCGGCAGTTTTGCCAAAGCCGTCGGCAGTTTCGTACCCAAGATCGCAACCAAGGCGTTTGAGAAGTACGGTTTTCACACCGCAGAGATCATGACGCAATGGTCGCGCATTGCGGGCCCCGAGTTTGCCACCTTCACAAAACCGGAGCGGATGCGCTGGCCGCGCGTGCCAAGTTCAGCGACCGCTGCCGGTGTCGAGCAGCGCCCGGGTGCCACGCTCCACCTCCTCGTCGAGCCGGCACGCGCGCTCGATGCCGAATACCAGGCACAAGAAATCATCGAGCGGATCAACGGCTATTTCGGGTATCGCGCGGTCGAAACCTTGCGCCTCATCCAATCGCCAATCGGCCATCGGCAGCAACCGCCGCCCAACGATCCGGCGGCGCGACAGCCCAACCTTGCCGAGGCTCCCCTTGTCGAGGCTCCGATGCCGCCGATCGCGGACGAGCCCCTGAAAGCCGCCCTTAAAGCGCTCTGGTCCAGCGTTTCGGCCACGGCGGCAAGGCGTTAAGCGCTTAATCTAACAATCCGTTCAGTTGCCATTCAAGCGCGATTTGCCATATTCAGGCATCGGTTCCATGGTAGTGCGCGTATCGCGTAATATGGGTCACGTAACAGGAGACGCTCGTGCCGGACTTCTTTCCAAAAGTGCTTCGCCGTTCAAACCGCAGCCTGGCGCTGACCGCCGGCTTAACGCTCGTCGCGGGCGCCGCCCTTCTGGCGCTCACGCCGACGGCCGGTCTGGCTCAACGCAAAACCGGTCCGGCCGAAGTTTCGGTTGAGGAACTGATGAAGCCGACGGATCTGGCAGACGTTGCCGTGCTCGGGCCAGCGGACGCTAAAGTGACCGTGGTCGAATACGGCTCGATGACGTGCGGCCACTGCGCGAACTTTGCGACCAAAGTATTCCCGGAATTCAAAACCAAATACATTGACAGCGGCAAGGTGCGCTTCATCTTCCGTGAGTTCCCGCTCGATAACCTGGCAGCCGCTGCAGCGATGCTGGCGCGCTGCTCTGGCGGCGACAAAACATTCCCCATGATCGAAACGCTTTATGCCAAACAAGCCGATTGGGCATTCACCAACGGCAACCCGGTGCCAAAGCTGTTTGATATCGTGAAGCAGGCAGGCTTTACCCAAGAGAGCTTCGACAAGTGCCTGACCGATCAGAAATTGCTCGACCAGATCACGACCGGCCGCACGCACGCCAGCGACGCCTTTGGCGTTAGCGCCACGCCGACGTTTTTCGTCAACGGCAAGCGTTTGCAAGAAGTGCCGACGCTGGCCGCGTTGGATAAAATGATCGAGCCGGGTTTGGCTCCCAAATAACGGCGGTTTGATTTTGTATTCGCCCAAAATCCGCGCGGCAGTGTTGGCTGTAGCCCTCGGGCTTACCGGCTGCGGCGCGGATACTTTGCCCCCGACTGCGGCAATATCCAAGGACGGCGCGCCAGGCGGCGGCGCTTATCCCTCTGTTGAGATCAAGAAAGACGAGCTGCCGACACCGTTCGGTGAGCCGGTGAGTGCGTCGGGCGGCCGCGAGGTGATCGAGCATCCAACGGTCGCCGACATCATGGCGCCAAGCCCGCTGCCGGAAATGTCTTGGGGCCGCACTGACGCTCCCGTGACGATCGTGCAGTATGCCTCGCTCACCTGCCCGCATTGCCGACGGTTTCACTTGGAAACCTATCCCGAATTCAAGCGCACTTATCTCGACACCGGCAAAGTGCGCTACATCCTGCGCGAATTCCCGATCGGCAAGATGTCAGGGCTAGCGACCGTCGCAATCCGCTGCGCGCCAGCACATAAATATCTAATATTATACGATAAATTCATGTCTCAGCAGAGCGCCTGGGTGTCGCAAGAAGTGCGCCCGGACGCTGTTTTCGCGATCGTGCAACAGGTGGGGATGAAGCGCTCTGAGTTTGACGCGTGCGTACAGAATCAAGGCATGATCGAAGGCCTCAAGTGGGTCAAGGAACGGGGACGCAAGCTCGGCATCATCGGTACGCCGAACTTCTTTATCGGCGACAAACTCGTCAAAAGCGTGCTGACCATGAACGACATTCGCGCGGCTGTTGAGCCGCTGCTGTCGGGTCAAGCCGCAACGGCGTCGGCAACCCCGGCACCGCGCTGACGACAAGGCTGATGTTGCTGCTGGTTTTTTCCCAAGACCCTTGCGAGCGCGACTTATTAAGCTTCGAGAACCGGCAGACACCAGATGAAAATTACCCGCCTCAGGCTGATGGGCTTCAAGTCCTTTGTGGAAGCGACCGAGCTTGTCATCGAACCGGGTCTGACCGGCGTCGTCGGCCCCAACGGTTGCGGCAAATCCAATCTGCTCGAAGCGCTCCGCTGGGTGATGGGCGAAACCTCGCACAAGTCAATGCGCGCCGCCGCCATGGACGACGTCATCTTCTCGGGCACCACGACGCGGCCCGAGCGCAATACCGCCGAAGTCACGATGTTTCTCGACAACAGCCAGCGCTTGGCACCGGCCGAATTTAACGGCGACGACGTCATCGAAATTACGCGCCGCATCGAGCGGGAAGCAGGATCGGCCTACCGCATCAACGGTCGCGATGTGCGCGCCCGCGACGTCAAAGTTCTGTTTGAAGACGCAGCAACCGGCGCGCGCTCGCCCGCGCTGGTGCGCCAAGGCCAGATCGGCGAGATCGTCAACGCCAAGCCCGAGCAGCGCCGCCGCATTTTGGAAGATGCGGCCGGGATAGCGGGGTTGCACACGCGCCGACACGAAGCCGAATTGCGCCTGAAGGCTGCCGAGACCAACATGGCACGGCTAGCCGATGTTCTAGGCCAGCTGAGCAGCCAGGCAGAAAGCCTGAAGCGTCAAGCGCGCCAAGCCCGGCGTTACAAGGATATCTCGACCGAAATAAAAAAGGGCGAAGCACTCGCGTTGCACCTCGCCTGGACCGACGCGCAAGACGCCGTCGTGCGGGAAGAAGCAGCCCTGACCGATGCGATGGCGCGTTTTGCTTCCGCCACCGAACAGGAAGCCAAAGCCTTCAACGAGGAGTTAAGGCTCGCGGAAACCGTGCCGCCGCTGCGCGACAGTGAAGTGACCAAAGCGGCCATCGTGGCGCGCTTCAAGATAGAGCAGGAAAACCTCGAACGCGAAGCCGAGCGCGCGAGCGTGCGGGCCCGCGAACTCGAAGCCCGCGCCAAGCAGCTGGAAACCGACATCGCGCGCGAAAGCGGCTTGATCTTGGAAGCCAAGGAAACGCTGCAACGCGTCGAGCACGAACTGGAACTTCTGGCCGAGGCCGAATCCAATGCGGCATCTCTGGAAGACACCGCCCGCGACGAACTGGAAACCGCCGATGCCGCGCGCGCCGACACAGACGCCCGCTTTGCCGACATCACGCACAAGGCTGCCGAAGCGCGCGCCAAGTTGAGAAGCCTCGAGACGGCCCTGACCGAGCGCAAGGATCTCGTCGCCCAGATCACCCGCCGGTTGACGCAGTTCGATGCCCAGGTGAGTGAGATCGTGGCGCGCGCGCCAGATGCCGATCAGCACGCCGCGATCGCCGAGAAAGGGCAAAAACTTCTCCAAGAAATCACCGAAATCGAAGGCAAGGCGCTTGAGGCTGAAGAAATCTCACGCAGTGCGCAAGGGCTCGCACGGCAGCGGCGCGACGACGCCTCGCGCATGCGCCTCGCCGCCAACGCTTTTTCGACCGAGCGTGAAACGATTGCCAAGTTGTTGGCGCCAAGCAACGAGGGCGATTTCCCCCCCGTCGTCGATCACATGCGCGTCTCGCCGGGATATGAAACGGCATTGGGGGCAGCTCTCGGCGATGATCTTGAAGCGCCGATCAGCGTGCAAGCCAGCATCCATTGGCGCCAGCTCGATGTGTCGCACGAAGACCACGCGCTGCCAGCCGACGCCGAACCGCTCGTCATGCACGTCGAGGCGCCAGCCGAGCTCGCCCGCCGCTTGCGTCAGATCGGCGTCGTGTCGCGCGCCGACGGGGCCAAGCTGCAACCGCATTTGAAACCCGGCCAGCGGCTTGTTTCAAAAGAGGGCGACTTATGGCGTTGGGATGGATTTGTCGCCGCAGCCGATGGCGTCACGCCAGCCGCGCAGCGCTTGGCGCACAAGAACCGGCTGCTTGAACTCGACCGCCGCGCGGCAGAAGTTTTGGCGCAAGCCAAAGACACGATCGAAGCCGAACGCGACGCCGCCGAGTCAGCCCAACGCGCTGAGACCGAAGAGCGCCGCTTGCGCCAGCTATGGCGCCAAAAGCAAACAGAACTGGCGCAGACCCGCGAGCATCTGACGGTCATCGAAAAGCAAGCGCGCGAAAGCGAAACGAGGCTCGCGACCGTTACCGCCCAGCGCGGGCGCGCCGACGAAGAGCTGACGCACGCCCAGTCGCGCCATGTCGAAATCGAAGCGCAGATCGTGACCATGAGCGAGGGCGAAGATCTCGAACCGCAGCTTAAAGCCGCGCAAATCGAAGCCGAGGCAGCGCGCCGCGCTGTCGCCGATGGGCGCGTCAAACTGGTCAGCCTCGAACGCGACCGTCAAGTGCGCACCGAACGTATCCGCCACATGAGCGCCGACACCACGCGCTGGCAACAGCGCAAAGGTGGCGCCGAAGCCCAAGTCGCAACGCTGCATAGCCGCATCGATGAGACGCGCGGCGAACTCACCGCCTATGCCGAGCTGCCGGAAAAAATCGCCAAGCAGCGCGAGACGCTACTGTCGGAACTGCACCGCGCCGGTACCGAGCGCAATGCCGCCGCCGATGCTTTGGCCACCGCCGAGACAGCGGTCAGGACCGCGACGCAAGCTCTACGCACAGCTCAGGGCGAAGTTTCCAACACGCGTGAACTCAAAGCGCGGATTGAAGCCAAACTCGAACATGGCCGCCAACGCCGTCAGGACGAAGCACGCAAAATCCGCGAAACCTTCGAGGTGGCACCCGAGGAATGCTTGACGCTTGCCGCCGTCGATCCCGGCAGCGCCCTGCCGTTGTTGGCCGATCTCGACCGTCAGCTCACCCGCCTCAAAGGCGACCGCGAGCGCTTAGGGGGTGTCAACCTGCAGGCCGATGAAGATCTCGTTACGCTCTCAGCCCAGATCGACAGCATGGCGTCCGAAAGCGCTGACGTCGAGGGCGCGATCGCCAAGCTCAGATCCGCCATCGGACAACTGAACAAGGAAGGCAAAGTCCGCCTCGACGAGGCTTTCAAGACGGTCAACGCCCACTTCGAAAGGTTGTTCACGCATCTGTTCGGTGGCGGCGAGGCGCGCCTTGAGATGATCGAGAGCCCGGAAGATCCGCTCGAGGGTGGGCTCGAAATCATCGCCAAACCGCCGGGCAAGAAACCCGCAACATTGTCGCTGCTTTCGGGCGGCGAGCAGACGCTAACAGCGCTGTCGTTGATATTCGCGGTCTTCTTGACCAACCCGTCGCCGATCTGCGTGTTGGATGAAGTCGACGCGCCGCTCGACGACGCCAACGTCGACCGCTTCTGCCGCCTGATGGAGCAAATGGCGCGCGAAACCGCGACCCGGTTCCTGGTCATCACCCACCATCCCATGACGATGGAACGGATGAACCGGCTGTACGGTGTGACGATGGCCGAGAAAGGCATTTCTCAGCTCGTCTCGGTGGATTTGGAAACGGCGCAAAGTTTCAGGGAAGCCAGCTGAACACCCGCTGTGACCCGGCGATCGGCTCAATCGTCCTCGCCAGTGTCGCCTTCGTCGAGCTTGATGATCGCTGGCGATTTTGGGGAAAAGACGTAGCTTCGCCCTCCTGCTCGACGAGCGCGGGAATGCGGCGGCCGACAAGGTAAGCCAACTTCCGGGCGAACATCTCGCAACTCGCTGGCTCTCTAAAGCCCACCGCGGTCTGCCACTTTTTTACATTTGTGAAACCTGAAAATTCTTTCGCCTCGCCTGTCAAAAAGGCGTTGAGCGCGGTGAGACGGGCAATGACGTCGCGATCGTAACGCGACACCCAACGGCTATAGTTTTCAAATTCCTCCCAGTCGTCGAGCGTCGCGCCGCCGTTGTCGCGAGCGATGAGCTTCAGTCGGCCGTTCTTGTCGCCGGAGGCCTCAAGGTTTTCCCAGAAGCGATCCCATCGGCCGAGCAGCTGGTCGATGACGAAAATCGTCGAGAGCTGACGCGCGAGTTCAACCTGCTGTTCGGCGGGAGATGCCGGATAGCCTACGCCGCCACCTTTGATTCCGGCGAGCCGCATCAGTGCAACGCCCGGCATCGGACCTGTGGCGCGGATGGCCTGGCCAAGTTCGCTCGACCGGTTAAACTGCCCTTGCGTGCCCAATGTTCGCGCCGGATACATCCGGCTCTTCGGCTTCGGCCGATAAATGCCAAGGATCGATGTCGTGTCCGCTTTAAGTTCCTTGATCACCATATTGCGATTGGTGATGCGGTCGTCGTCGAACTCGGCGGTACGCAAAACCATGTCGCGGAACCTCGCGAACGCCTTGGGGCCAAGCTTGTAATAATCGACGGGAAAGTAATTGCGGCTGACACCGAGGAATCGCGCCAGGCGGTAGCTCACCACTTCGGCTTCGGGCACCGACGAGGTGTTGGTGGGCACGAAACTGGCGTTGGCCGGTTTGTCGCCCCGGCCGATGTAAACACCGATGGAAGACCCGTCCGAGGTCGGCTTCTTGTAGTCGAGCCTGAGAGAGGGGTCGTCGAGATCGAGCGTTGTCATCATCGCATCGAAGGCGAGGTCGCGTTTGGTGCCAGGGACTTGCTGCGCCAGAGCAGTTTCGGTAGCGGCAGCCCAGAGCAAACAGGCCGTGGACGCCAGTCGAACCAATGCGAGCATGCCCTAGACCCCTTCCCCATCAGCGTGAGCCTTTGACACACCACAGCCGTTAGGGCCAGCGGGGTTGGCAGGCGCGTTGAATTGTTGGCTAAAATTACCGCTGACGAGGATCGCCAGACCTGCGCGGTTTCGCCATACCTGATCGGGGAAAATCATGCCTGGCCTTTCCTTGACAAGGCTGCAAGGCCGTCACTATGGTGCGCGCCGTCGACCAACATCGACGCGCTAAGGATTCCCGCATCAGTTGGATGGATTTTGCCATGTCTGCCGAAGACAAGGGCGATGGCCCCGGACGTGGGCAAATCTCTCCGGAAGATCGCGAGGCTATCCGTCGGCGCTCTTCAGACATCGGCCGGGAATTGGACGCGGTAAAAGCCCGCAATACTCCAGCTGCCGAAGTCGATAAGCGGCGCGGCGCAGCATTTGGCAAAGCTTTCAGTTTTGCAGCCGAGCTGATCGTTGGCGTGGCGTTCGGAGCGTTTGTGGGTTGGGGTTTGGACCGGTATTTCGGGACGAAGCCTTGGTTGATGGTTCTATTTCTTGTCCTAGGTTTCGCCGCAGGTCTGATGAACGTGATCCGCAGGGCCCAGGAAGCAGAAGCGCAAAATGCGGATCTGCAACGGTCGGCGCCTTCGGTGCCAGACGATGAAGATGACGACAAGTAGGGGGTTAATTTGGCTGTAGAAGGCGCACAAGGGGCAGAACGCGTCAGCCCTATGCATCAGTTCGAGATCGAGAGGATCATTCCGCTCGACTTGTTCGGCCACGATGTCTCTTTCACCAATTCTTCCCTGATGATGATCGTCGCTTTGGCGCTGATCTCCGGCTTCCTAGTCTACGCTATGAAGGCGCGCTCGCTGGTGCCATCGCGCCTGCAGTCGACGGCCGAGATCGTTTACGAATATATCGCCAATATGGTTCGCGAGAACCTCGGCGAAGACGGAATGAAGTATTTCCCGTGGGTATTCACGATATTTGTTTTCATTCTGACGCTCAATTTGCTCGGCATGATCCCCGGCAACTTTACGGTCACCAGCCACATCATCGTGACGTTCGCGCTCGCCGCCATGGTTTGGCTGACCGCGACGGCCATCGGCTTTTATAAGCACGGTGCGGGCTACCTGAAATTGTTCGTGCCCGATGGCGTGCCTATCTGGCTGATGCCGGTCATCATTCCCATCGAGCTCATTTCGTACTTCATCCGGCCCATCAGCCATTCGGTGCGTTTGTTCGCCAACATGATGGCGGGCCACACCATGCTCAAGGTCTTTGCAGGCTTTGCGGTGTCGCTGCCGTTCTGGGCGAAGATTGCGCCAACCGGTTTCATGGTTGCCTTCACGGGCCTTGAGTTCCTGGTGGCGTTCCTGCAAGCGCTGATTTTCACGGTTTTGACCTGCATCTACCTCAACGACGCGGTCAACATGCATCACTAAGCGGGACGCGTTCCCGCTGACGTGCAGTTCTTTCCATCAAACGAAAAAACAGGGAGACTACAATGGATCTTCAAGCAGCTAAAATGATCGGTGCCGGCCTCGCGTGCTCGGCTCTGATCGGCGCCGGCGTCGGCATCGGCAACATCTTCGGCAGCTACCTATCGGGCGCGATGCGCAACCCGTCGGCCGCCCCTGGCCAGTTCACCAACTTGCTGATCGGCTTTGCACTGGCAGAAGCTACGGGCCTGTTCGGCCTGCTCATCGCTCTGATCATCCTCTTCGGTTGATTCTTGGTTCTGAGAGCGTAACGAACTGGAGACCACGATGCTTGCCAGCATGAGTATGCTTGCAGTGGCGGCGGCAGAAGCAGCCACGCAGGCTGTTAAACCAGGGCTGCCGCAGCTCAACGCGCATGACTTCTCGCCCCAGCTGTTCTGGCTGGCGGTGACCTTTGGCGCGTTGTATTTTATCATGGCGCGGGTCGCGTTGCCCCGTATCGGTGAAGTCATCACCGAACGTCGCGATCGCATCGCACGCGACATCGCGGCTGCGTCGCGCTTGAAGAACGACACCGATAAAGCGCTGGCCGACTACGAAAAAGCGCTGAGCGACGCGCGCGGCAAGGCGTCCGCCATTGCCAAGGAAACGCGCGATACCTTGAGCCGCGAAACGGATGCCGAGAAAGCGCGCGTCGAGGCTCAGATCGGCGCCAAGCTGCAAGCGGCCGAACAGCGTATCGCCCAGACGAAGACCAAAGCGTTGACCGCCGTCAATGACATCGCCGCTGAAACGGCCGCCGCCGTCATTGCCAAATTGATCGGCCAGGACGTCAGCATCGCGGACGTCAAAAAGGCGCTCGCGCCGGTTGCGGGCGAGTGAGGAACAGATGTTGACCAATCCACACGATCCGCTGTTTTGGGTGCTTGTTGCGTTTCTGATTTTCGTCGGCGCGCTGCTGTACTACGGCGTGCCCGCCATGGTCGGCAAAATGCTCGACGAGCGGGCCGATGGTATCCGCCGCGAACTCGACGAGGCGCGCAAACTTCGCGAGCAGGCGCAGGCGTTGCTGGCTGATTATCAGCGCAAATCGCGCGAAGCCGAAAACGAGGCCAAGTCGATTATCGATCAGGCTAAGCGCGAAGCTGAAGCGATGGCATCGGAGACCAAGAAGAACTTGGTTGAAAGCATCGAGCGGCGTTCCAAGCAAGCCGAGGAGAAGATCGCACGCGCCGAAGCGCAAGCGATCAGCGAAGTGCGCGCCACCGCCGTGAACACGGCCTTGGCCGCGGCCGAGAAAATGCTGGCCGCCCGCGTGCCCGGCCAAGTCGGCGATAACCTGATCGATCAGTCGATCAAAGATCTCAAGGGCAAGCTGAACTAAAGCTGCGCTCCCAATTATGCGTCAAACAACAAAAAGCCGGGCTCACTGCCCGGCTTTTTTAACCGCTAATGCCAATGCTTCCCTCTCCCCATTCCTGCACTTTGATGGGGAGAGGGTTAGGGTGAGGGGCGGCAACACGGATAGCAAGCGGCCGCCCCTCACCCCAGCCCTCTCCCCGTAAGAACGGGTAGAGGGGGACAAGGGCGATCAGCCAGCGCCGGCGGCTTTGCCGTCAAAGCCAACGATCAGCTCGAACTCTCCCGGGCGCGAGCCTTCGGGGATGGCGAATGTCACGGTGCGCACGGCTGAGAAATATCCAATCGGGCGGTCGGCGCCGACCGACACGTCAACCTTCATGCTTTCGCCGGCGATCTTGGCGCGCTTGCTGTCCGTCACAGCGACGTTGAGTGGCAAGACGATATTGCCGGGCTTACCCTTGGGGCCCAGCAGGACGCGGCCGGAGAAGCCATACTTGACGGTGACCTTGCCGTTTTCGACCTGGCATTCGCGCGCTGTCTTGGTGATTTCGCCGCGATGCATGATGGCCAAGCCATCGCCCGCGCGACCCGGCTCATAGAACGTGATGTTGTTATCGCGCGCGGCAACGACAAAGCGCGGGCAGCCGTGGGCGACTTCACCAATGGACGTGCTTCCCGTGGTCGCATCACCATTTTTGGCAGCAGAAAGCAATTGCTCTTCGGAGACAGCCGCCACATCTGATTTCTGTGCGGAGCCGCCAAACATGCCACCGCCCAGACCCGAAGTCAGGGATGACATTCCGCAACCGCCAAGACCGGTCACTCCTATCAGCGATATTACCGCAAAAGAGAGCCCTTGGAGCCATGAAAAAACCGGCTGCCGGCACGTCTCTCTATCCGTTATGTTCAAGGCGATACCCCTCGGCCCGAATCACGGACCCTTGTATTGTTCGCAAACAACCGTAGCATCCACCCGTCACACCGGCCAAGCGCTTTCCAAGACCTATCGACTGGAAATAAAGGACTTTTAGCCTCCATGCCGACATTGTCCCCTGCCAGTTCCGGCTCTGAGAAGCCGCTGCTAACCATTCTTTTAGCGGCCCCGCGCGGCTTTTGTGCCGGTGTCGACCGGGCGATCCAAATCGTCGAGCAGGCCCTTCAAAAGTACGGCGCGCCAGTCTACGTGCGCCACGAAATCGTTCACAATCGTTTCGTAGTGGATTCTCTCAGGGCTAAAGGCGCCGTTTTTGTGAAGGATCTCGATGAGATCCCCGAAACCAAGCAGCCCGTGATCTTTTCAGCACATGGCGTTGCCCGCTCGGTACCCGCCGAAGCCGATGCGCGCAACATGTTCGTGCTCGATGCCACCTGCCCGCTCGTCTCCAAGGTTCATATGGAGATTGCTCGCCATCACGATAAAGGCCGCGAGATCGTGCTCATCGGCCATCGCGGCCACCCGGAAGTGACGGGCACCATCGGTCAGCTGCCAGACGGCGCGGTGACGTTGGTCGAGACGTGCGAAGACGCGATGGCGTTCGAACCGCGCGACGCTGCCAACCTCGCCTTTGCGACGCAGACGACGCTGTCGATCGACGACACCGCCCAGATCGTGGAAGTCCTGAAAGAGCGCTTCCCCCTGATCTCAGGGCCGGTGAAGGAAGATATCTGCTACGCCACGACCAACCGTCAGAACGCCGTCAAAGCCATCGCCGCGCGCATCGATTGCTTGGTGGTGGTCGGCAGCCCGAAAAGTTCAAACTCATTGCGGCTCGTCGAAGTGGCACTGCGCTCTGGTTGCCCTGACGCGTTTCTAATCGAGAACGCCAGCCAGATCGATTGGTCGCGGCTGTCAGGCGCGCGCACGATCGGTCTCACCGCTGGCGCATCGGCACCGGAATTGATCGTCACCGACGTCGTCAAAGCTTTCCGCGAACATTTCGACGTCAAGATCGAAGTTGTCACCACGGCGGAAGAACGTATCGTATTCAATGTGCCGCGCGAGTTGCGTGTCCAGGCGGCTGGCTGATCAGCTCATAACAGCTCAGCCTGAGCAGGGGGCGGCAATGGCGGTTTATACCGAGGTCGGCGACGACGACCTGACCGAATTTCTCACGCGCTACGACATCGGCACGCTGCGATCTTATAAGGGCATCGCGGAAGGCGTTGAGAATACCAATTACCTCCTGAACACGTCAGGCGGAACGTTCATTCTAACGCTGTACGAAAAGCGCGTCGATCCAGCCGATTTGCCGTTTTTTCTGGGATTGATGCAGCATTTGTTCTCAAACGGCGTGACCTGTCCGCAGCCCGTTCGCGACAAACAGGGCGATGTTCTAAATACGCTCGGCGGCAAGCACGCAGCTATGGTGACCTTTCTCGAGGGCGTCTGGCCACGCCATCCAAAGCCCGTCCACGCCTTCGAGACGGGCCAGGCGCTGGCGCGCATGCACAAGGGAGGATCTGGATTCGCGCTCACCCGCCGCAATGCGCTAGGGCCTGCTGGGTGGCGCCCGCTCTACACCAAATTCGCAGATCGCGCCGACAGCATTCTGCCCGGCCTTGCCAAGCTCATCGGCGGCGAACTTGATTATCTCGAAGCGCACTGGCCGGCCGGTCTGCCCCAGGGCGTCATCCACGCCGATCTGTTCCCAGACAACGTATTCTTCGTCGGTGAAAAATTGTCGGGCCTGATCGACTTTTATTTCGCCTGCAACGATAGCCTCGCCTACGACTTGGGCGTCTGCCTCAATGCCTGGTGCTTCGAGCCCGATTTTGCGTTCAACGTCACCAAGGCGCGCGCGATGTTGAAGGGCTACGAAAGTGTCAGGCCTCTTACGCCGCCAGAACGCCAAGCCATGCCGCTGCTCGCCCGTGGCGCTGCCATGCGCTTTCTGCTGACGCGCAGCTTCGACTGGCTCAACACGCCGAAAAATGCCCTCGTCGCCCGCAAAGACCCGTTCGATTACGTCCGCCGGTTGCGCTTTCATCAATCGACCCGCTCCATTGCAGACTACGGCCGCGAGGATCATTGATGACCGACGCTAAAGGCACCAAGCTCGTGACCATTTACACCGATGGTGCTTGCTCGGGTAACCCTGGCCCTGGCGGCTGGGGCGCGATCCTTATTTGGGGCGATCACCGCAAGGAAATTTCCGGCGGCGAGGCGCTGACCACCAACAACCGCATGGAGTTGATGGCGGCCATTTCAGCGCTCGAAGCGTTAAAACCCAACGCCACGGCCGAACTTCATACCGATAGCATCTACGTCAAGAACGGCATTACGAGCTGGATCCACGGCTGGAAACGCAATGGGTGGCGTACCGCCGATAAAAAGCCGGTCAAGAATGCCGAGCTTTGGAAACGCCTCGACGACCTCGTCGCCGGCCACAAAGTCGACTGGCGTTGGGTCAAGGGTCACGTTGGCCACGTCGAAAACGAACGGGCAGACGAATTGGCGCGGCTGGGAATGGCGCCTTTCAAGGTATAAGGTTAAATCTGCCACTTGAAACTCGATCCGAAGCCATCCACTTACCATCCATGTAGATGGAGAATCGATTGTTATGGCCGGAACAGTTCAAGAACTTCGCCCCAAACTCTGTGATTCTGAAAAAATCACAATCAACCTAGGCTTTGTCGATCTTGGGCACGTCGATCTATTGGTTGCGGAAAAATTCTATTCGAACCGTACGGATTTTATCCGAACGGCCATCCGCAATCAGCTTGAGCGCCACGCCGAGGCAACGCGGCAATCGGTGGCGCGCAAGACGCTCGATCTCGGCCTGCGCCATTTCGCTCGCAAGGATTTAGAGGCCGTCAGAGCCTCGGGGGAAATGCTCGATATCCACGTTTTGGGTCTCGCCACGATCGCCGATGACGTCAGCCCGGAACTAGCGCGCGCGACGATTGCATCGATTGAGGTGCTGGGCGCCTTACATGCGAGCGCGGACGTCAAAGCGGCGTTGCTCGATAGGACGCGGTGACCAGATTGCTCTGCGGCACCGGTTCGTTTGCCTTCAATACGCGTTTCGAAAACGTCACGTAGAAGTTCGCCAAACTTCGCTTGATCGAGGGATCTCTCAATGAAATTGACTTTGCCACCAGACATGATCACCGCCACCAAGCTGACCAGAGAAGGGAAACTTTCCGAGGCGACGGCCCTGCTGATGCGCATGTGCAAAGGACAGGCGGAGGCGCAAGCAACATCACCCTCGCCGGCCAAAAAAGCCCGCGGGAAGTCAGCCATAGACAAATTGCAAGCGACGGATGCCGAGGTATCAGACGAGCCTTCAAAATTGCGCGCCTTCATTGCCAAGTTCCAACCCAACGGCGTGACGCTTGCCGCTGCCGGCATTGAGACCACCGCACTCAAGTCCAAGCCACCGGTTGCGACGCCATCGGGGTCTAAGTTCATAAGTGCTGTCCACTCGGGGGAAGCCGGATCGCGCAACTACAAACTTTTTGTGCCGCGAGCCTACAGCGGGCAAAAATTGCCGCTCGTCGTCATGCTGCACGGCTGCACGCAGTCGCCGGATGATTTTGCGGCTGGCACCGGCATAAATGTTCTGGCCGAAGAGCAACCGTGCTTTGTCGCCTATCCGGCACAAAGCCAATCCGCCAACGCTGGCAAGTGCTGGAACTGGTTTTTGACGGCCGACCAGCAACGCGGCAAAGGCGAGCCTGCTCTGATCGCTGGCATCGCGCGCGACATCATGTCGAACTACGCCATCGACGCCCAGCGCGTCTACGCCGCGGGGTTATCGGCTGGCGGGGCGGCAGCGGCCGTTCTGGGCGAAACCTATCCCGATATTTTCGCAGCGGTCGGCGTGCATTCGGGTCTGGCCTGCGGGGCAGCGAGCGACCTTGGCTCGGCAATGTCCGTCATGCGCAGCGGCAAAGCGGGCACACCGCCGCCCCGCCGCAGCTCCGATTTGAGGGCGACCCAGAGCCATATTCCAACGATTGTATTTCACGGTGACAAAGATCAGACCGTCCATCCAAAAAATGGCGATCAGGTCGTCAATCAGTTGCTGGGCGAGGGCTATGAAAAGCGACTGCGTGCGGTGGCCGATCGCGGCGAAACCGGCGGCCAGAGCTTCAGCCGGACGTGCTACTTCGATGACAACGATCAATCCGTCTTAGAACTGTGGGTGGTGCACGGCGCGGGCCACGCCTGGTCCGGCGGCAGCCGCCAAGGGTCTTATGCCGACCCGCGCGGGCCAGACGCCTCGCGCGAAATGCTGCGGTTTTTTCTCAGCCACGCGCGCGTCGTCAAGCCGAGCTGATTTGGGAAAGACGCAAAAACCGGATGCCAGATTGTTGAGATCAGGCATCCGGTACAATTGATCAAAGCGACGCGTCGATCATCGAGCACAGCGTTTCGGCACTCGACTTATCGTGCACCGGCGGGCTCTCGTCGATGTTCAAAACTTTGACCACGCCGTCTTCGACCATCATGGCGTAACGCTTGGAGCGAACGCCCAAACCAATGCCGGCGCCTGTCAAATCAATATCCAAGCCGATCGCTTTGGCGAACGCCGCGCTGTCGTCTGTGAGCATCACGACTTTGCCAGCCGCGCCAGTCGCCTTGGACCACTGGTCCATCACGAACACGTCGTTGGTCGCGGTGCAAACGACCTGATCGACGCCCTTGGCCTTCAACTCTGCAACGCGCGCGACGAACCCCGGCATGTGCTGCTGGTGGCAGGTTGGCGTAAATGCGCCCGGCACGGCGAACATCGCGACCTTCTTGCCGGCAAATATTTCGTTCGTGGTCATGGCCTTGGGGCCGTCCTCGGTCATCGTCATGAACTTCGCTTCGGGAAGCCGGTCTCCAACCTTGATCGTCATCGTAGTTCCTCTCAATTGTTGCGCCCCCCACTTGGCATCGCCAGAAAGTCGGCATTGCCGGAGGGTTGCATGGCACCTAACGTTTTTGTTTAAACGTTTGAGCTGTTTACATCGCTGCGGCCGATTTTCAATCGATCTTGATGACGGCTTGCGATTGCCCCTTCGCGCCAACGAGTGTGACGGTGAGATTTTGCCCTCGCAAAGCTTTGAAATCCACCCCTTCAGACAAATCAACTTCGTAGGTTGCGCGGCCGTTTGCATCTGACGTTTTTTTGGGCACGGGAACGTAGAGACCCTCGGGCGCTTCGACGAAGGCATCGCCGCCTTGGATCCCAGGATCGGCGACTTCGATCTTGAGAACGGACTTGTTGGCAGCGGCCCCTTCGACAGTCCATTTGGCGATGACGGGATCGCTGGCTGTGGGCGTGGTTCGCGGCACTAGAGCAAAGGCTTGCGATATTTCGTCCGAGACGTCTGCGGCCGGGCTGAGGTCTAATTCCAGCGCTGTTTCGGCTGGAATGCAGATATCCTTGCACACGCCGTATTCCGCCTTGAGACGCAGCTTGACGGGCTTGGCCGCATCCTTCGGCGTGATCTCGATCGGCAAGAGCACATGGTCTTTATAGCCGATCGCCGCGCCCGACTTGTCGATCAGGCGGTGGGGTGCGGGATAGAGCACGCGTGCCGCGCCTAAATTTTCCGACCCCGACCAGTCGAATGACGGGGGAACGCCGCCAGCGTCGCCTGGGCTGCGCCAATAAGTTTTCCAGCCGACCGGCATCGCTATTTCTAAGCCCGCCAGCAACGGCGCCGCGCTCGGACTGACGCCCGCTCCTGCCAGCAGCCTGGATTTGTTGTTGTAGCCTTCGCTCCACGCCGAGGCAGCGCCCGCAGCCATTGCGGCAGAGCCGCAACTTAAGGTCAAGGCTAGGCCAAGCATCGTTGATGAAATGAGTTGTAGGCGGAATTGGTGATCCATAGCGGCAGTTCTATCGATCGCCAGTGGGGGAGCAAATCACGACTTTCTGATAGTGCGCCCTCTTGCCCGATCGATAGGCCGCATTCCTGGCTTCACGCCAAGCGTTTCCGGGTTTACTCTGGTAGTCATGAAACTACCCAAGCAAAGACGCGGGCGCAAAGGTGCCGCCGGTTGCCTTGAGGGACAACTTCTGGTGGCCATGCCTTCCATGTCCGACCGGCGCTTTGCTCGGTCGGTCATTTATATTTGCGCGCACTCGGAAGAGGGGGCGATGGGCCTCATTGTTAATCAGCGTGCCAATCATATCTCGGCGCCCGACCTGCTCGAGCGGCTGGGAATTTCGACGCGCACGAAAGACGATGAAATCTCGAACGAAATATTGGATCTATCCATTCACGTCGGTGGGCCGGTGGAAACAGGGCGCGGCTTCGTGCTCCACAGCGGCGATTACTTCGCCGATGATTCAACGCTCGCGATTGAGAACAACGTTTGCCTGACAGCCACGATCGACATCTTGAAAGCCATCGCCATCGGTCGCGGACCAAATCGCGCGCTGCTGGCACTTGGATATTCCGGGTGGTCGCCGGGACAATTGGAAAGCGAGATCCGCGCCAATGGCTGGCTCAATTGTCCAGCCGACATGGATTTGATTTTCGATGGCGATCTTGAAAACAAGTATAGCCGCGCGATGGCCAAGATCGGCATCGACCTGTCACACCTCGTCAGCGACGCGGGCCACGCTTGAGCCAACCTGCTAAGCCGGTCTGATGTTAGCGATCGAGCCTCAAACTTTAACGGGGGGCGGCGGATCGACGGTCGCGGCGACGGCGGGGCCGTTCGACGCCGCGTCAAGGCGCGCTTCGGTCGGCGACCGGACGCCGGCCAGACGCGCCAAACTCGCCGCCACGCCCGGCGGTAAACTCGAAAAATCTGGCATCGGCATTGGCGGCGGCATGCGCTGCGGGCCGGAATTGCCATTCTCTGCAAACGGCATTGGCAGCGGCGGCGGCGGGCCTGCCGCATTGAGGCTGCCATGGCCATTGGCACCGTTGAAATGCACGCTGTTGGCAGCAGGCTGCATCGGTGGGCGCTCGGCTGTAAACGGAACATAAGGCGGCGGCGCAGAGATCGGTGCCTGTGGCGCCAGGTGTGGCGTTAGGAGCTGTGGCACCAAGGGCTGCGGCACCAAGGGCTGCGGCGGTGGTTGATGCGATGCAATGCCATTCACGGCGTCCGACAAATTGCGCCGTCCATTGACCGGCGGCGGGACTTGCGGGGGAGCAGACGGCAGGGTCGTACTCTGGGAGCGTTGGAATTCTCGCATTTGTGCCGCAGCCAGCGCCGCCGAAGGCGATGCTGAAGGGGGAGGCGGCACGGTGCGGATCGATGATGGCATTTTTGACATCGGCAATGGAGCAGCGCTGTTGGGGCCAGCAGCTACAGCGGTGGCCATCGCCGAAGCGTTATCTGACACTGATACGGACACTGGCATCGGTTTTGAAAGCGTCGCCCCGTTGCTGCCTTTTGGCAGCTCCGCAGCATTGGTCTCGCGCAGGTGGCGGTGGCGAACCGTGCGCTGCGCCAAAGCGCCAGACTTCGGCTGACCCTGACCGGTCTCAAGCGCGCCTGCGGCACGCGCCGCCGTCGCCATGGCAGCTTCAGCACGATCCGCACTGGCAATCGCCAATGGCATCGCGGCGACCGGCGCTGCAATCTCGCGCGCGGGCTTTAGTTTTGGCCGGAAGAAACCGCGCGGTTGCAGTTTGCGTTCGGACTTGCGCACCATTTTCAAAAGCTGAATGACGTCGCGCTCGGGGATCGGCTCGCCGAAATGGAAACCTTGCGCGTATTCACAGCCGATGCTGCGCAAGAACGCCGCTTCATCGGCTTGTTCGACGCCTTCGGCGACGACGCGTTTGCCAAGTTCATGGGTAAGCGCCACGATCGAGCGCATGATGGCCGCGCCATTGGCTGTCGAGCTGCCGCGCACGAGTTCGCGATCTATCTTGATGGTGTCGAAGGGGAAGCGGTTCAGATAAGCGAGCGATGAATAACCCGTGCCGAAATCATCCATCGCCAGATCGGCGCCCGAAGCCCGTAGCGTTTCTAAAACTTCGACCGCTTGTTCTGGATTTTCCATCACCAGCGTTTCGGTGACTTCGAGCCGCAGCGAGCCTTTAGGCACGATGTTGCGACCGAGGATATGGCGAATTTCCTGCACCGATTCCGGTTTGAACAACTGTCGGCTGGAGACATTGACGCTGACGAACAATGGCCGTTCGGAGCGCGGCAATTCAACCTGCCAGCGCGCCGCATCGTGCGCGGCCCTGAGTAAAACGTGCGAGCCCAGTTTAATGATGAGATCGGATTCTTCCGCCACCGGCACGAACGAGACCGGGTTCAACAGCCCGAGTTTGGGATGCTCCCACCGCACCAGAGCTTCAAACCCGGCGAGTTCTTTCGTCGGCAGATAAACGATCGGCTGGTACAGAACTTTAAGCTGATTGCGTTCAAGCGCTTTACGCAGATCGCTTTCGATTTGCACCCGGTCGTCGCGGTCGCGCCGCATGCCGGGCTCGAACACTTCGATCCGGTCGGCGCCGCCGCGCTTGGCGCGATACATGGCGAGCTCGGACTCTTTCAGCAAATCGTCGTCGTTTTCCTGCGCGCCGTCCCAAATCGAAATGCCGATCGAGCCGGTGAGAATAATCTCTTGATTGGCGAGCGGAATGGGGGCGCGCAGCGAGCGGCGCACGCGTTCGGCAAGTGGCGCCAAATTACGCGCTTCCTGCTCACTGATGAACAGCATGGCGAATTGATCGCCGCCAACACGCGCGACAGTATCGTGCGGCCCTAAGTGCCGTTGCAGACGGCGCGCCACCGTCAGCAGCAAGCTGTCGCCGCGCACGAGGCCGAACGATGAGTTGACGCTTTTGAACTTGTCGAGATCGATGAAGATGATCGATGGCCTGATGCCATTCTCCGTTTTGGCGCGCGCCACGGCCACGCGCAAACGGTCCAAGAACAATTCGCGGTTGGGCAGGCCTGTGAGACTGCAATGAACCGCGTCGTGCAGCAGACGCTCATGAGCACGTTTGCTGTCGGAGATATCGCGCGCCAAGCCGACGCACCGCAGCGTGCGGCCGTCGGCGTTGGGCACGCTGGCGGCTTCGAGCTCAAACCAGCGCCAACTGTTATCGGAATGGCGCATACGGAAATCGGTGCGGATGCGGACGCCGGCGCGCTCTTGGGCTGAGACCAGCATGACGCGGAACCGCTCTTGATCCATCGGGTGAACGTGCTTGACGAAATCGTCGACCTTGGCGGACAGCTCGCCGGGCATCAGCGCCAGCGCATTCTCGATTTCGGGGCCGACTTTGATTTCATCGCGGCGGATATTCCATTCCCACACCGTGGCGCCCGAACCCGCAATCGCCATCGAACGCGCTTGCAGTTCTATCGGGGCGCCAGCGTACACCGGATCAAGCGACCGGAACGCGAATTGCGTCACCGTAAAACCCATCAGGATGACGACGAGGACGAGGCCCGCAACGAGGCCGGACATCACGACGTCGCCGGAGAGCCGGCCCGACAGCGTCATGCCGGTTGCGAAGATCCAGACGAGAAACAGAACCCAAGTTGGAATGAGAGACAACGCGCGATCGCGGCCACGCATGGCCAAAAACAGCGTGAACAGCCCGCCAACGCCGCCGATCAACAGAAACGACAGGCGGGCGAACGTCGCCGCCAGCCGGGGATCGATCACGGCCACGGCCACGAGCGACAATTGCGCGACCATCCAAACGCCGATCAACATCCGCACGATGCCGTGCCACAACCCGAGCCGCAGGAACGTCGACAGGAAGATCACGAAGCTCGCCGCCATCGCCGCTTCGCCGGCCGCGCGATAGACAGCGTTATCCTCCGGCCGCAAGTTGAACAGCTTGTGGAAGAAGCCGAAATCGACGCACAGGTATGTCAACACCGACCACGAAACCAGGGCTGCCGCTGGAAAGATGATCTTGTGATTGGCGGCAAAGACAGCCGTCAAAAAAATCGCGAGCAAGCCGGTGAGACCCAGCATGGCACCGTTGAACAATTGCCGGTCGCGCGTTTTGACTTCGTAGTCGATCGGCTTCCACAGATAAATGCGGGCGAAGCGTTCAGACGACAGCTCGGCCACGTAAGTAATGGTCTGGCCCGGTTCCAACGTGATGCGGAACACGTCTGCCTTGTCGCTTCTGACGCGTTCGGGCACGAAACCGATCGAGGGCGTCACCGCATCGATCCGGCGCGCGTCGAGATCTGGCCAAATGGTGCCCGAGCCGATGACGGTGTAGCGGTCGGCGGTCAGCCAGCGCTCAAGCGATTTGTCGGTTTTGTTAGAGAGCGCGAAAACCATCCAGTTGGGATTGGCGCCGGGCGCCGACGCGCGCACCGTCATGCGGCCCGATACGCCATCGGTGCCGGCCGCCGTTTCGACTTGCAGACTATCGCCGCGGCCTTCGTAGGCTTCACCCAACGTCGTGATTTCGATGCGCTCTTGCTCTGGCTGCACGACGATCGGTGTCAGGGCGTTGGCAGCGTTTGGCACGACGCTGGTCGCGAGCACGAGCACACCGCCGACGATGATTGCTACGTGCGCAATCCGCGATGCCAACGAGCCCGCCAACGTTTGGATCAAAAATCTGATTTTGCCCCCCGACATCATCACGCGTCCTCGCCCAGAGAACCGCGAGCAAGTTCGAATTCATCGATCCGGGCGTGCAAGAAGTGGTCTTCCCAAACGCCGTTGATTTTAAGGAATTGCCGCGCCAAACCCTCTTGGCGAAACCCGGTTTTGGCGAGCACGCGCAACGATGCAGCGTTGCTCAGCATGCAAGCGGCTTCGATCCGATGCAGGCGCAGCGTTTGGAATGCAAACGTCGCGGCGGTGTTGACCGCCTCCTGCATCCGCCCTTGTCCCTGATAAGGTGCACCCAACCAATAACCCAACGTTGCCGTTTGTGCAGCTCCTCGCCGCACGTTGGACAGCGTAATGCCGCCCAACAACGTCTGCGCTGCGGCGTCGGTGATAAAAAACGCATAGCCCATATCGTCCCGCACATCGCGCGCGTAACACCGCAAGCGCCGCCGGAAACTCGATTTGGCGAGTTCATCGCGCGACCACGAAGGCTCCCAAGGCGTCAAGTTTGCGCGGCTCAGAGCGCGCAGTTCGGCCCAGGCGGCATAATCGGTAAGCGTTGGCGCCCTAAGCACAAGAGTGCGCCCTCGAACGGGTTCGAGGTAATCCTCAGGCTGCGGTGACCTCAAGAATGCCATGCCGCATCAACTCTCCGTCGCCATCAGAGCCAGCGCTTCCGCCACACGCTCGGCTTGTGCTTTCGATTTCTTGCCAGATCCGACCAGCGCAATGCTGGGTTTGGAGGCCATCAATTTTGCAGCAAACGTTTGGATTTCAGCGGGCGTCACGCGGGCAACGTTATCGGACAGTTCCGACGCACTGATCAGCCGGTCGTGGGCGAGCAGATGGCGAGCCATCTGCTCGGCGCGCACGGATGAGCTTTCCAGCGCCATCATGAGCCCTGCACGCAGTTGCGCCTTCGAGCGCTGCAATTCGGACGGGCTTGGGCCACGGCGCGCCACGTCGGCGAGTTCGCCCGCGACCACGCTTGCCAATTCTTCCACCATTTCTGGCCCCGTCGCCGCGTGCACTGAAAGCATTCCGGCGTCCTTCAATCCCCACATCGTCGAATAGATTGCATAACAAAGCCCGCGACGCTCTCTGATCTCTTGAAATAACCGGGACGACATGCCCCCGCCAAAGAGCCCGGAGAAAACTTGCGCGGCATAGAAATCAGCGTCCATGTAGCCCGGCGCCGGAAACCCCACGATCAAATGGCTCTGCTCGTAAGGTTTATGAGACGCCACAATTCCCCCGCGGTAAACCGCGAGCGATTCTGTCCCTTCAGATCCCAGAGTGAGCCCCCCGAATAGGGCTTCAACGTGGCGCACGAGTTTATCATGGTCGACGGCACCGGCGGCCGAGACAACCATCGCGCCGGGGTGATAGCGGTTAGCAAAAAACGACGCCAAATCACGCGATTGTAGACGCCCCACACTTTCTGGCGTGCCTAGGATCGGCCGGCCCAGCGCCTGGTTTGGAAATGCGACCTCTTGCAGCAGATCGCCGGCGAAATCCTCCGGGTCGTCCTGCACGCTGGCAATCTCCTGCAGGATCACCTCGCGTTCTTTTTCCAAGTCATCGGCGTTAAATTCAGAATTGAGCAGAATGTCGGACAGCAAATTGAGCGCGACACCCTCGTCGCCTTTCAGCACACGGGCGTAATAGGCGGTCGTATCGAGCCCGGTCGCGGCATTGAGTTCGCCGCCGACTTCTTCGATCTCCTCGGCAATTTTGCGCGCTGACCGCGTCTTGGTGCCTTTGAATGCCATGTGCTCAAGCAGATGCGACAGCCCGTGCTCGTGATCGGCCTCGTGACGGGCGCCTGCCGCCACCCACACGCCCAGCGACACGGTTTCGAGCTGTTCCATCGCGTGCGAGGTGACGCGTAAGCCGTTCTTCAAGGTCGTGACTTGCGGTTTCATACGCCGGCTTTCTGCGCGGGGACGGCAAGCTCGGCGCGCGCGACGCCTTCCACATATGCTTCAATGGCATGCAGGTTGGCCGGCACGACGGTGAATGTCTCGCGATCTGTCATCAGGTTGCCGAGCCGTGTCGGCAAGGCCGGGCGGCTGCCCGTAATCTTGGCCAAGGCATCTGGAAATTTCGCCGGATGCGCGGTTGCCAGAATAATTTGCGGCACGCCGTCGTTCGCTTTCAGAACTTTATCGGCGGCGACCACGGCGCACGCGGTGTGCGGGTCAAGCAGATAATTGGATTGTCGTTTGACGCGCCCGATAACGTCCGCGACTTCCGACTCGCTCGCCGCTGCTGCTTTGAAATCTTGGCCGAATGGCGCCTTCACAGAGCCTAGATCAAAGCTGTTGTTCTGCTTCAGCGACCCCATCAAGCCGCGAATGAACGCAGCGTCGCGCCCACTCGCTTCAAACAGATAGCGCTCGAAGTTTGATGAAATCTGAATATCCATCGATGGCGATGATGTTTCAACGACTTTGCGCATTTCGTAGACACCCGAGCCCCATGTGCGCGGCAGGATGTCGTTGGCGTTCGACGCGATGACGAGATTAGCGATCGGCAATCCCATGCGCTTGGCAACGAAGCCCGCAAAAATATCGCCGAAGTTGCCGGTCGGCACGACGAACGAGACCGGCCGGTGCGGCGCGCCCAGCGCCACCGCTGCCACGAAATAATACGTCACCTGCGCCACGATACGAGCCCAGTTGATCGAGTTGACGCCAGAAAGGCCGACGCGATCGCGAAAGGGGTGGTCGTTGAACATCGCTTTGACGAGGGCTTGGGCATCGTCGAACGTGCCGTCGATGGCAACCGCGTGCACATTGCTGTCCGTTGGCGTCGTCATCATGCGGCGTTGGACGTCTGAGACGCGGCCATCGGGAAATAAGATGACGACGTCACAGCGAGCCGAGCCGCGAAAGGCCTCGATCGCGGCACCTCCGGTATCGCCCGATGTCGCGCCGACAATCATTGCCCGGCGGCCTTGGCTCTCCAAAGCGTAGTCCATCAGGCGCGCGAGTAGCTGCATGGCGACATCTTTGAAGGCCAGCGTTGGCCCGTGAAAGAGTTCCAGCACGAAGCGGTTGGGTCCGATTTCGACGAGCGGCGTGACGGCTGGGTGGCCAAAGCTCGCGTAGGCTTCGTGCGCCATGCGCTTGAGTTCGGCCCGCGGTATTGTACCGCCGGTAAACGGCGCGATGACCTCGACGGCGACGTCGGCGAATGTTTGACCTGCAAACGATGCGATCGTGTCGTGGCTGAGAGTTGGCCAACTTTCGGGCAGGTACAGTCCGCCGTCGCGCGCCAGGCCCGCCAGAAGCACATTTTGGAAATCGAGTTTCGGCGCCTCGCCCCGGGTCGAAATGTAATTCACGGCGTTTTTCATCTCGCAGATTGTCGGATGGGCTTGAGGCGCTATCAGAGCCGAAACTTTAGTGGCGTCCTGGTACATCGGCAAGGCGAGCGTCCTTGTGCTCTGTGCATGATAGAGCATTAAGGTTGTGGCGACACCGTATCGTTTTTCCCCAATTGTCCCAGCCGCTGGCGCGCGTACACGGCGAAAATGGCCAGCAGCGTTAGTGCCAGACCGTACCACGTGACGACATACTGAAGATGCGAGTTGGAAAGATGAATTTCGGTCGTGCCACCTTTGGGAAAACCGCCAGGATTGGCGGGTTCCGCCTCGGCATCGATCGAGAACGGCGCGAATGCGGCGGGCAAGTTAGCTTGATCGTTAGCGGTCGCCGGTTGCACGGTACTTTCCATGCCCGGCAGGTCGCGCCAATACCAGCGGTTACCTTTGTCATCCCGCGCCATCGTGAATAATCCCGGCTGTTCTGACAGCCGCGCCAGCCCCGTGATCGTGACGGGTCCCGTAACCTGGCTATCGGCGCGCTTTGACAGGTCTTTCAACGTGTCTGGCACCCAGCCGCGATTGACGAACAACGGTGGCAGCCCACCGTCAGGCCGCAACAGCGTATAGACGTTCCAGCCCTGGCTCTGGGTCGATGGCGCGTAGACATGGCGCTCTTGGGCGTGGTCGAAAGTGCCTGAGAGGCGCACACGCAGATATTCGACATCGCCCGTTTGCGCGTAGCGCCCCAGAGCTTCGACGTAGGAGACGGGCAACGCCAAACGGCGCGCCTCGACCTTGGCAATAAGATCTTCTTTCCAGGCTTTGCGATGCCATTGCCAGCTGCCAAGTCCGATCAGGACCGGCAGCAGCGCCAAAGTCATCAATGCGGGGGCGATAAGCCCCGCGGCACGCCAGCGCGCGAGCATATCTAATCCTTCGCCAAGCGGCCTTCTTCGGCCTTGTTGCGGTATTGCAGAGCGATCAACGTGGCTTTGAGAAAGCGCAGCAGGAAAACGGCGGCGAGCGGCGTCAAAATTCCCCACAGCAAGATCTGCGTCCACATCGATGCACCGAACTTGAACTCCGCGATCAGCGCGCCGCCCAAACATAAGAAGCCGAGGATGAAAATCGCGAACACCGCCGGTCCGTCGCCGGTATCGACAAATTTATAGTTCAAGCCGCAAACTGAGCAGCTCTCGCGCATATTCAAGAACTGCTTGAACAGCGGTCCCTCCCCGCAGCACGGGCATTTGCAATAAAGACCCGCTGCCAACGGCGATATCTGGGGCTTGGGCAGGTCTTCGCTCAAAATTGTTCTCCATTAGGGGCTGGCGCATCAGCGGTTCCCCAAAACAAGCAGGGCGGCCCAATAGGCCGCCCCACTCTCATAGCATATCTAAATAGCCGGTTCAGTGACCGGCGGCCGCACCGGCCGCATGGCCCGCCGCCGCTGCCGCGTGTTCGCCGCCAGCGCCTGCACCCCAAACGTAGATGCATGCGAACAGGAACAGCCAGACGACGTCGACGAAGTGCCAGTACCAGGCGGCGGCTTCGAACCCGAAGTGCTGTTTGGGCGTGAAGTGGCCCTTCATTGCGCGCACCAGGCACACGGCTAAGAAGATCGTGCCGATGATGACGTGCGCGCCATGGAAGCCCGTCGCCATAAAGAAGGTCGAGCCATAGCTGTGACCCGCATAGCTGAAGCCGGCATGGCCATACTCAAGCGCTTGGCAATAGGTGAAGGTTGCGCCCAGGATCACCGTCAGCAGCAAGCCGATGATGAGACCGCGGCGATCGTTCTTGAGCAGCGCATGATGGGCCCAAGTAACCGTGCAGCCCGACGTCAGCAGGATCAGCGTGTTGACGAGCGGCAGGCCCCAAGGATCGAACGTGTGCTTGAAAAAGCCTGGCGTGTTGGCAGCCGTCGCATCGATGGGAACCGGAGGCCAGACGCCGCCGTAAAGTTCGTTGCGCGAGGTCAAGCCGACGAGGCGGCCAGGATTGTTCAGCAGATCATGGACGCCGGCGGGGAACAGAGCGCTGTCGAAATAACCCCAGAACCAGGCGACGAAGAACATCACTTCCGAAGCGATGAACAAGATCATGCCGTAGCGCAGATGCAGCTGAACGACGGGCGTGTGATCGCCCTTGTGAGCTTCGCGGATGATGTCGCGCCACCACAGCCAGGCGCTGACGATCAGCCCCAAGATGCCGGCCGCGAACAGGTATGGTCCCTTAATGCCAAACAGTCCTTCGCCGCCGCCCATCGTGCGCATACCGGCAATGGCGCCGATCGCGGTAACGAAGGCGCAACTGGCGGCGATCACCGGCCAGATGCTTGGATCGACCAAGTGATAGTCGTGATGCTTCGCGTGCGTGTCTGCCATTTTAGTCTCCGTAATCCCCGAAAGCGCTTGCCGACCAATGTTTCAACCGGCCGCCCGGGACATTCGAGCCGAATGCACGCGCTTGAGGTATCACTTGGCTTTTCTCTACTCTTAAGCCCTTGATGCGGGCGAGCCGCTCAAGCGCCATAAAACTGCAGTTCTTACCCGCCCGTCTTTTTATCTTTGCCCGCGCCAGATGTGGCCGCCGCTTCCGGCGACTTCGCCGTCCGCTCGACGGGATAGAAAACATAAGACAGCGCAATTTGCGATATTTGCGCGGTGTCGCGGTCATCGACGATCTTGGGGTCGATGAAAAACGTCACCGGCATATCGACGGTTTGACCGGGCTGCAACGTCTGCTCGGTAAAGCAGAAGCAGGCGATCTTGTTGAAGTAGATGCCGGCGGTATCTGGCGCGACGTTGAACGCGGCCGTGCCGGTCAGCGGCTTATCCGAGGTGTTGGTGGCGCGAAAAAACGCCAGCGTGCTGGCACCGATCTTGACGTCCATGGTCGATTGGACGGGTTCGAATTTCCACGGCAGATGCGGCGAGACGTTGGCGTCAAAGCGCACCGTGACCGTGCGGTCGAGAATTTTGCCGGGCGTTTTGGCGGCGCGCTGTGTGGTGCCGCCATAGCCCGTGACTTGGCAGAAAATGCGGTAGAGAGTTGGCGAGGCGGCCGTTACACCAGTCATGACACCGAGCGCTGCCACGCACGCCACCACCACCCGGCGATTGCTGGCGGAATTTTCGGTCGGGAATTTGCGGGCCGTGCTCAAGTCGAACTGCTTTCCGATTATTTCGCCGAATTACTTCGCCAAATGGGCCGCAACGTTGCCGCCCATATGCACGATGGTCGCTGCATAAAACATCAACACCAGTGCGCCCAGCGCCAAGGCGATGGCCACCGAGCGCGAGCGATTGGCGCTGCTCGTACCGGCCTTCTCTTTATCGGGTGCTCGTGTACGCATAACGGTTAAACCTCAAGCCATAACCCGCGCCACGACATGCTCGACGAGCAGCACCGCAAACAGCGCAAAAAGATACAGGATCGAAAATAGAAACAGTTGCTTGGCGGCATGGTCTGCCTCGCGGCCTTGCGTCGTGCGGCGAACTTTGTCGGCGAGATAGAGGAAGACCGCGCCTAAGCCCGCTGACGCGATGAGATAAGCGATGCCGCCCATGCCAACGAACGCCGGCGCGATTGATGTCGCAATGAACAACCAAGACCAGATGACGATTTGGCGGCGCGTCTCGGCCAAACCTTTGACGACCGGCAACATCGGCACGCCGACGCGTTCGTAGTCGCGGCAACGGTAGAGCGAGAGCGCCCAGAAGTGCGGCGGCGTCCACATGAAGATGATGAGAAAAAGCAGAACGCTTTCCCAACCGATGCTGCCGGTGACGGCGGCCCAGCCGATCATCGGCGGAAAAGCGCCGGCCGCGCCGCCGATGACGATGTTATGCGGCGTCAGGCGCTTCAGCCACATCGTGTAGATGAAAAGATAGTACCCGATGGTCAGAGCGAGAAGGCCGCCGGCGACCCAATTGACGAGAACGCCAAGGGTCAGCACCGAGAACACCGACAGGACCGAACCGAATGCCAGTGCATCCTCAGGCGTCATGCGTCCGCGCGGGATGGGCCGGGCAGCTGTGCGCTGCATTTGCGCATCGATGTCGGCGTCGTACCACATGTTGAGAGCGCCTGACGCGCCAGCGCCAATGGTGATGGCAAAGAGAGCGATAACGGCGAGCACGGGATGAATGGAGCCGGGTGCTGCCGCCATGCCCGTCAAGGCCGTGAACACGACGAGAGACATCAAGCGCGGCTTCATCAATGCCACATAATCGCCGACCGAACCTTCGGACGGCAAATCGGTGGAAGAAGCATCGGCGCTGATCACGGAACCAACCATTGCTATCGTCTCATATTGCTGGATGAAGTTTGAAGCGACGGGCGGATATTTTTCGCCCGTCGCTTGCAGGATCGTGAAGCGGTCAGTGATAGTCGCCAGAGGCAATGACCGGCAGCTTCTCGTAGGAATGGAATGCCGGTGGAGATGGCAGCGTCCATTCAAGCGTTGTGGCACCTGGGCCCCAAGGATTGTCAGCCGCTTTTTCTTTGCGGATGAGATAGGCGTACAGCATGCTGAGCACGAACAGGATGGCACCGGCCGCCGTGATGTAGGAACCGAACGAAGATATCCGGTTCCAGTAGGCGAAGGCGTCAGGATAGTCCGCATAGTGGCGCGGCATGCCCTGCAGCCCGAGGAAGTGCTGCGGGAAGAACAAGATGTTGGCGCCGACGAAGGTCATCCAGAAGTGAATCTTGCCGAGCGTTTCGTTATACATGTAGCCCGACATTTTCGGGAACCAGTAGTACCAGCCGGCAAAGATCGAGAATACCGCGCCCAGCGACAAAACGTAATGGAAATGGGCGACGACGTAGTAGGTGTTGTGCAACGAGCGATCGACGCCCGCGTTCGCGCACATCACGCCGGTCACGCCGCCAACGGTGAACAGGAAGATGAAGCCGAGCGCCCACAGCATGGGCACCTTGAGCTGGATCGACCCGCCCCACATCGTGGCAATCCACGAGAAGATCTTCACGCCTGTCGGCACGGCGATGACCATCGTCGCAAACATGAAGTAGGCCTGGGTGTCGACGCTCAAGCCCGCTGTGTACATGTGGTGTGCCCACACGACGAAGCCGACGAGACCGATGGCAACCATGGCGTAGGCCATGCCGAGGTAACCGAACACCGGCTTGCGCGAGAAGGTCGAGATGACGTGACTGACCATGCCGAAGCCTGGAAGAATGAGAATGTACACTTCCGGGTGGCCGAAGAACCAGAACAGATGACCATACAGCAGCGGATCGCCGCCGCCGGCTGGATCATAGAAAGTCGTGCCGAAGTTACGGTCGGTCAGAAGCATGGTGATGGCGCCAGCCAGAACCGGCAGCGACAACAGCAGCAAGAATGCAGTGACCAGAACCGACCAGACGAACAGCGGCATCTTGTGCAGCGTCATGCCGGGCGCGCGCATGTTGAAGATGGTCGTAATGAAGTTGATCGCACCAAGGATCGACGACGCGCCGGCGAGATGAAGCGCCAGAATACCAAAATCGACGGCGGGCCCAGGGTGGGCGGCGCGGCCTGACAAAGGTGCAACGACGATCCAGCCCGTGCCGACGCCATTGGCATCGGCGGTTCCCGGAACGAACATCGACAACAGCAGCAGAGCGAACGCTGCCGGCAGAAGCCAGAAGGAAATGTTGTTCATGCGCGGGAACGCCATGTCCGGCGCGCCAATCATCAACGGTACGAACCAATTGCCAAAGCCGCCGATCATGGCCGGCATGACCATGAAGAACACCATGATCAAGCCGTGACCGGTGACGTAGACGTTGTACATTCCCTCGTCGGCGAAATACTGCAGACCTGGCTCTTGCAGCTCAAGGCGCATTACCACCGACAAAAACCCGCCGATCAGGCCGGCGATGATCGCAAACAGCAAATACATCGTACCGATGTCTTTGTGGTTGGTCGAGGCGAACCAGCGCGTGAAGAACGACGGCGCGTGGTCGTGACCTTCGCCTGTCCCGTAAGCCGTGCTTCCCATTGTCTTTCTAGCCTTTATGTCTAAAAATTTTGTTTGTTCGATTGCAGTGCCGCGTGCGGCACCACCGGCATTGCCGAGCGATTACTGAGCTTGCGCCACGGCCTTGCTGGCATCGCCAGAGGTTTCGGCTTTCAGAATCTCGTTGGCTTTTTTCTTATCTTTCGCCTTCAGCGCTGCCATCCAGGCGTCATACTTTTCCTGCGGCAGAACGCGAATGACGATCGGCATACCGGAATGGAACTTTCCGCACAGCACCGAGCACTGGCCGCGAAACACGCCGGTCACCGTCGGCTTGAACCAGACGGCGGCCGTGCGGCCAGGAACGGCCTGCATCTTCACGCCGAACGATGGGATCGTCCAGGAGTGGATGACGTCGGTCGCTGTGACCAGCATATGGACGACTTTGTTGACCGGAACGGCGATCTCTTGATCGACGGTGAGCTGGCGCAATTCTTTGCGCTCTTCCCACACGGCGGCAGCATCTGCGTGGGTCGCTTTGTTGCGCGCGATACCCTCAAGGCTGTCTGGATATTTGGCTTTGAAGTCTTTGTCGCCGAGCTTGGCTTTCAAGACGTCTTCGTCACGCAACATGGTCGAGGCCAGCGTGATCTTCTGATCGAGATACTCGTGTTCCCAGAACCACTGGCTGCCCGTCGCCTTGATCGTCAGATCGGGCTTGGGGAACGAATACTGCTCATAGAGCAATTTGAAAGACGGCACGGCCATCGCCACCAGGATCAGGATCGGAATGATCGTCCAGGCGACCTCAAGGAACGTGTTGTGCGAGGTGCGCGAGGGCGTCGGGTTGGACTTTTCGTTGAAGCGGTAGACGACGTAAAGGAGGAGGATCAGAACGAACGCCGCGATGGTGATGATGATGATGTTGACCAGGTTATAAAGGTCAATGATGCCTTGCATGCCAGGCGTCGCTGGGTCTTGCAGGCCCAGCTCGCCGCTTGAAGGCTGACCTAATCCCGCCATTGCCGGCAAAACACCGGTCAGGCAAATTACGAGCCCCGCGATGGCCGCCAATACGACCGCGCCATAAGTACGTCTAAACATTCTTCGCTCCCAGTTCCCGGCCTTCATGAGCGGACCGAGTATCGCTATTTTTATGACTGCCGGAACCGGCAGCGCCTGCCCTAGCCGAAATTTTCCCCGAACCCAACGAGTTTTAAGCCGCGATCGAAACGCTCGACCTGCGAGCTTTCCCCATTCGAGCGCGCAAGAGAGCACAATCGCCTTATTTGCTTCAAGTCAAGCTATATGCGTCACTTGTTCGCGATGTGCGTGCACGAATCAGCGCGCTGGCGTAGCTGTAGTGTCATCTCGCACCCGCAACAGAATTCGGCCCCAATATTCTCCGACCTAACACTGCGCTTCGTTCGCTTGCGTCGCCTATTCCGACAAAGCCATACATTTTGCAAGGCTCCAGGGAGTTTTTGATCGTGCCCAGCCGTCCGCTCATTGCCGGTTTTGTCGCTTTAACGGCACGTCATTTTACGGCAAGTTGCAAATTTTGGAAGAGCGCGCTCGGCGGCTTGACGGCTTTGTTGCTTTTGGCATGCCTGGGGCCCGCCGTCGCGATTGACGCACCCGAAGGCACCGTCAAAGCTCAGCATGGCGATTGGCAAATCGTGTGCAAAGACCCGCCCCCCGGCGCCAAATCTGGCGTTTGCGCGCTCGTGCAAAGTGTCACTGCGGAAGATCGCAACAACATCGGGCTCACCGTCTATTTTCAAAAATTCTCAAACGGAACGCGCGTGTTGCGGGTATTTGCGCCGCTCGGCGTGCTGCTGCCACCGGGTTTGGGACTGAAAATCGACGACAAGGATGTCGGACACGCGCCGTTCCTGCGCTGCCACAATTTTGCATGTTACGCGCAAGTGGTGGTCGAAGATGCGCTTATAGAGCAGCTTAAAACCGGGAAGACTGCGATTTTCATTATTTTTCAGACCGAAGAAGCCGGCATCGGCATACCCATTTCGCTCAATGGTTTTGGCGAAGCGTTGGCCGCACTGCAATAGTTGCTATACTTCAGAAATAACGCGGCCAATAAAAAACCAGCCGACGGATGATCCGGCTGGCGTTGCAACGTTGCGTCCGTTGGGGCACCCGGCCGCTTAAGCGACCTTACGATCTAATGGCAATTCGGGCTCGTTCAGGTCTGGAAGAACGATGGTGTCGTGGGCTTTTTTCAAAGGCCGTGGCACAATCTCGAACGCCACCTGCGGCTGAGCAGCCGTGGCGACGACAGACGTCAAATTTTCACTCGCGATGCCATAGAACCCACATAGGGTTTGCCAGTAAGACATCGTGTTCGCCATTGCATCCATTGGCGAGGTCCAACGCACCATGTTGCGGCTGAATTCTAAAGCCGCGCGCTGCTGTTTGGCATTGAGCTGCGCGAGCTCCAATTGCCAACGGCCGAAACCTTTGCAGGACGGCTGCCAGACTGACGACATCATATCGAAACTATCGAACATCACTTGAAAAGCATCGTGAGTTGGCGAGGTTGCCGGGGCCGCCCTGTGGGGGTCATTAGTCATTTGATTATTCTCCCTAAACTCATCTTGAGACGTGAAATGCCCAAACAAAATTAAGCATGTTACAGGCTCTCGAAGCGGGCTGAATACCAACGGTCGCTGCCTAATATCAAGTCACAGATGCGTGTCTTGGGCTCGCATTCTAAGGTTGCCGTTATAACCGTGTTCAATCACGGGATTGGCTTCGCCTGTAAGCAGGTCCTGTTCACTATATTATACTTGTCTTCATACAGCGCATAATGCTCTTATGAATGGATTATCTGTGAGCGTAGAGTTTACTTTATGCGTTTGCGTGGCGGGGCAAAGCGGGGCACCCGGCTTGGTCGGAAGGGAATTAATTTCCATTCTGCAGGCATGTTTTGCGCGTGTCTTGCGCTGATGATCTCTCCCGCGAGCGCCGATGATGCACCACGCCCAGACTTTGGTTGGCGGCAGGCCTGGACCGGTGCCGACGTCCACAGCAACGGCTGGCTAATGTATGCGGGCGCGACCGTCTCGCCCTATAGCGATATTTACAGCGACGGCTTGCGGCTCAGGGCCACCACCGGCTACGGCGGTTATGGCTGGGAAGGCAAGCTAGTTGCGCCTGCCAAGGGGGATCCCGCGAACGATCGATTCAGAGGCTATGCGACAACAGACTACGCCGACATGCTGGTTGGTTATTACAAGCAAATGGGTCCAGCGACCTTCAAAGCATTTGTCGGCGTCGCCCTGATCGAGCACCACTTGGGAACGATCAAGTGCGCCAATGCGAACTGCGGTCTCGACCGAGGTGCAGGCAGTGAACTCGTCCACGGCAGCGACTGGGGCCCGAAAGCCTCATTCGAAATCTGGCTCAACATTGGCTCGGACGCCTTTGCCTCGTTCGATGCGAGTTACACGACGGCGCACGAGACTTTTTCGAGCCATACGCGGCTCGGATATCGCGTTTTACCCAACATCTCGGCCGGCTTAGAGGCGGCAGTGAATTCCAACGCCCGAAACAATTTCCTTGGACAAAACAGCGCCGACTATCGCGGCGGCGCATTCGTGCGCTACGAATGGTCGACAGGCGAGGTCGCAGCGTCGGCCGGATTTACCACCGGCGACATCGGCAACGTCTCGGAAAACTCGCTCTACGGCACGTTGAACTGGGCGACACACTTCTGAACGGAGACACGATGCGCGCTTTGAACGCCTTGGCGGTGACGGCACTCGCCCTTTCGGCTCTTACTTCAGCGCTCTGCGTTCACGCGACGAGCGCCCAGTCGGCAACGTGTGCAGGATCGCCCATCGAAGCACGCGGCGAAGCTTCGCGCTTCGAATGGCTCGCCAAAACCAAGGCGCGGGCCAACTGGCGGCGCAAGGTTCGCTTAACGCCGGGCTTAGGTGCGGCCTATGCCAACTGGGCGCGTGCCGACAACACGGAAGAGCGGTGCCTGTCTGGTCCGGCTGGAAGCTTGTGCATTTTTACCGGGCTACCCTGCCTGAAATAGGCCCGAAGTTGGCTTGAAGTCCGGCACCTGAAGCGGTTGCTGATTATTTTTTATCAGACGACCCAAGGAAACCCAAAATCGCCGCGTCTTAGTTCTGAGGCAACAGTCGTGTTGTCAGGGGTGAACCCGCGTGAGCGATGAGAGCGACGAGACGTTATCGATGCGCGCTGGCCAAGGTTGCCGCGTGTCGTTCTCAGTTTTGTGCGAACGCCACTACGACCGTATCTATCGCCTCGGCTGGCGTTGGTGCGGCTCGCGTTCGGGCGCTGAGGATATCGCGCAGGATGTCTGCGTAAAACTCGCGCGCGCCATCGCGAACTATCGCGGCGAGGCAAGCTTCACCACCTGGCTGCATCGCATCACGTATACGACCGCGCTCGATCACATCCGTTCGAGCCAAAGGATGATCCCGGTCGAACCGTCTGAGATCATAACGCTGATGGATGGCGGCAATACGCAAACCGCACCAGAGATCATGTCGGGCGACGAACTGTGGACGGCGGTCAGATCCTTGCCCGGCCAGCAGCGCGACGCCGTGCTGCTCGTTTACGGCGAAGACATGAGCCACGCCGAAGCGGCGCGTGTGATGGCGTGCAGCGAGAAAACCGTGTCGTGGCACATTCACGCGGCGAAGAAGAGATTGAAAGTTTTGCTCGAGGCAGTGGGCTAAGCGATGACCGGACGAGAGCTCGAAAACCTGAAAGATACGGCTGTTCCGGCGCCAACTTCGGCCGCGCGCGAACGGGCTCTTAAAGCCGCGCTCGCCGAATTCGATAGCGCACAAAATTCGAAATCCGATGAGCCCAAAGGAAACGTCGCTTCTGTTCGTCAGACGGAAACGTCAGGCCTCAGAAGGAGTTTCAGAATGCAAATGTCATCGCGTCCCACGCTCGCCCTTGCAGCGTCTCTTGCTGCTTTGATGGTCGCAGCACCTCTCGCGTTTCACAACGCTCGTATTGAAACGGTTACGCCGTCTGCCCCGACGGTCACGGCGCCAGTCGCCGCGTACAAAAATCGCGATGTTGCACTTACCGCACGAGGCGAGTTGGCACCAGCACCAACCGACACGACCGCGCACTTGGACGGTCGCAATAAAAAAGAAGAATTCAAAGACGCGGCGCCAAAAGCCGACAATGTCCGCGTCGATCAAGTGGAACGTGCGCCAGCCGTTAATGGGAAACTGGCCGAGACTTCGCCAACAATAAGTCAGGACGCGGCAAGCACCGGCAAAGCTAAGATAGTCGAAGCGCCGCTGCCCGCCGCCGCCGCGCCCGCCGCGTCGATTGCGTCACTGCGAAAGCCTGCGCGGCAACGCGACAGAGCTGTCGTAGCGTCTGAAGCGAACCGCATGTCGGGTTATGTCAATGGTCCGGCCTACGAGCACAGAGGCATTGTCGACGAGCAAATAACGATTGCGGAGCAAGAGCACCGCGACAAGTTTTCGGCCGTGGAGCAGAGCCCTGTCAAGCAGGTCGCGACCGAGCCGGTTTCGACGTTCTCGATCGACGTCGACACAGCGTCCTACAGCTTCGCGCGCCGGGCTCTGAATGCTGGCCACCTGCCGCCAAAGGACGCGGTGCGCGTCGAAGAAATGATCAACTATTTTCCTTACGCATATCCCGCGCCCGAAGCTTCCGAGACGCCGTTCAGGCCGACAATCACCGTCATGCCCTCGCCGTGGAATGCCAACAATAAACTCGTGCACGTTGCGATCAAAGGCTACGAATTGAAGTCTGCCGAGCGGCCGCGCGCCAACCTCGTGCTGCTCGTCGATGTGTCCGGCTCGATGAGCCCGGCCGACCGCCTACCGCTTGTCAAAAACGCCTTCGCAATGCTGCTCGATCAGTTGAAGCCAGACGATACGATTGCGATCGTGACTTACGCGTCGGGGTCTGGCATCGCGCTGGAGCCAACGAAAGCATCCGAGAAAAACAAGATTCTAAGCGCTCTCGATCATCTGCAATCGGGCGGCTCGACCGCTGGCGCGCGAGGCATCCAAGACGCTTATCGGCTGGCGGAAGCTGGTTTTGACAAGGCCGCTGTCAACCGCATCATCTTGGCGACGGACGGCGACTTCAATGTTGGCGTCACCAACCAAGACGAACTCAAAGGTTTGATCGAGCGAAAACGCCAGTCGGGCATCTTCCTGTCGATCCTCGGCGTCGGCCAGGGCAATCACAACGACGCGCTGATGCAAACGCTCGCCCAGAACGGCAACGGCACCGCCGCTTACGTCGATACTTTGAACGAGGCGCGCAAGGTTCTGGTCGACGAAGCATCCTCGACGCTGTTCACAATTGCCAAGGACGTCAAAGTGCAAATCGAATGGAACCCCGAGCGCGTCGCCGAATACCGCTTGATCGGCTATGAGACGCGCGCGCTGAAACGCGAAGACTTCAACAACGACAAGGTCGACGCCGGCGACATCGGCTCTGGCCATACGGTGACAGCGATTTATGAAGTGACGCCGGTGGGCGCGCTCCTGCAGGCCGATGCCTTGCGCTATGGCAAACAGGCCCAGCCCGTCGAGGCCACGCCACCGCGCGCGGTGCCAGATGCAAAATCTGGCGAGCTTGGCTTTCTGAAGCTGCGCTACAAGCGGCCGACAGAGGATGCCTCGCAACTTGTGACGCTTGCGATCTCAGAACCCGCGACCAAAGCCTCGCTGGCTGAAGTTCCCGCCGAAGCGCGCTTCTCGGTAGCGGTTGCAGGCTTCGGCCAGCTTCTCAAAGGCTCGACATTCACACAGAGCTTTAGCTACGACGACGTCATCGCACTTGCCCAACCAGCACGCGGCGATGACCCGTTTGGCTACCGCGCCGAATTTCTGAACCTCGTGCGGCTCGCCAAATCCGCCCGCCCGTGAGCCCTTCTCCCCGAGGGCGAGAAGATGCCGCGTCGATGCAAAGCATCGCTTCGCGTTGACGTGGCGGATGAGGGGGACGTTTTCTAGCCCTTCTCCCCTCGGGGAGAAGGTGGTCCGAAGGACCGGATGAGGGGGACGTTTTAAGTCTGACAGCACATACCCACACCCCAGCCCACAACCCCAAGGGAGTCGGGGGCCCCCCAC
>JANLPU010000049.1:0-52870 GCA_031367425.1 Hyphomicrobium sp. | reverse complement strand
CCGCAGCAATGAAGATTGCCGCGCCGCATACAGGATGACGGGAGCGGGTAGATTTCGCGCTCAATGGAAATCGCGGGATTTGGGGATGATGCGCACGTTGCGCGGATGATCGATGCGGGGGGGATGCACATTGCTCACCGTATTGAACCGCGGATGAGGTCGCTTTTGATCTTCGTCTTGCCCACGCGCGGAACCCGGATTTGGCCGCAGCACTTCATCGGCATTGGCAATGGGCATTTTCATATCTTGCGCCCACTCAGATAACCGCATCAGCCAATCGCTGCGATCAATCAGCTGTTGCGCGACGATGTGGATGATGCCCTCGTGGCGCTGAATGCGCCCTTCAATCAAAATCAGCCGCGCCGTCATCACCACCTTGCGATATTTCTCTAACATCTTCGGCCACACCACAGCGTTGGCGACGCCCGTCTCATCCTCGATGGTCATGAACACGACGCCCTTGGCCGATCCCGGACGCTGCCGCACCAGCACGACGCCGGCGACCGCGACGCGCGCGCCATCTTTCAAGCCCCGCACGTCCTGAGCCGAGACGACGCGTGCTGCCTTGAAATCCGCGCGCAAAAACGTCATCGGGTGGGCCTTGAGAGACAGCCGCAGCGTCTGATAATCGTTGACGACGTGCTCGCTGAGCGCCATTTGCGGCAACGCGACAGCCGTCTCTGTGCCGGCCTCGCGCGTCGCACTCCACGTAAAGAGCGGCAGAGCCTCGCGCGCGGTCAACGCCTTCACCTCCCACAGCGCTTGCCGGCGATCAAGCCCGAGCGAGCGGAACGCGTCTGCGGCCGCGAGCCGTTCGAGGGTGCTAAGCTTGACGCCCGCGCGCACCCAAAGATCGTGGACATCGCGGAATGTTTCCAGCGCGCGCACGGCGACGATCTTTTTTGCATCCTCTTCGTTGATGCCGTCGATCTGGCGCAGCCCGAGGCGGAGCGCTGGTCCCATCCTCGTTTCACCTTCGCAAAGAGCATCATCCTCAAGCGTTGCGTCCCAGTCCGACAAATTGATATCGACCTCGCGCGCTTTGACGCCGTGCTCGCACGCATCGCGGACGATTTGCGCTGGCGCGTAAAATCCCATCGGCTGCGCGTTCAAAAGCGCCGCGCCAAAGACCGCGGGATAATGACATTTGAGCCATGACGAAACGTAGACCAAATGCGCAAAGCTCGCCGCGTGACTTTCAGGAAAGCCGTATTCGCCAAAACCCTTGATCTGGGCAAAGCAGCGCGTTGCGAACTCCTCGTTGTAACCGCGCGCCACCATCGAGGTGATCATCTTTTCTTCCAAGAGGCCGATGGTGCCGCGCTTGCGAAACGTCGCCATCGCCTTGCGCAATTCGTTGACGTCGCGGTCTGAGAATTTTGCCGCATCCATGGCGATCCGCATGGCCTGCTCTTGAAATAAGGGCACGCCTTTGGTTTTGCCCAGGATCAGTTTCAATTCATCAGCCGGCCCGTGTTCGGGTGAAGGTGCGGGATAGGTTTCTTCTTCCAACCCGGATCGGCGGCGCAGATAGGGATGCACCATGTCGCCCTGGATCGGCCCCGGCCTGACGATCGCGACTTCGATGACGAGATCGTAAAAGCAGCGCGGGCGCAGGCGCGGCAGCATGTTCATTTGCGCTCGGCTTTCGACCTGAAACACACCGACGCTATCGGCGCGGCACAGCATGTCGTAAACTTCTGCGTCTTCGCGCGGCACCTTGGCGAGCGTCATCGGCCGGTCGTGATGTTTCCCCAAGAACTCGAACGCCTTGCGGATGCAGGTCAGCATGCCGAGCGCCAGCACGTCGACCTTCAACAGCCCGAGAGCCGCGATGTCGTCCTTGTCCCATTCGATGAAGGTGCGGTCGGCCATGGCGCCGTTGCCGACGGGGACGATTTCAATCAGCGGCCCGCGCGTCAACACAAAGCCGCCGACGTGCTGCGAGAGATGACGCGGAAAGCCCATCAGCTCTTGCGCCAATTCCAACACGGCCGAAAGCAACGGATCTTGCGGATCAAGCCCTGCCTCGCGGACGTGTTTTTCCGGCAACGTGCCGCCGGATCGCGTGCCCCACACCATACTAGCGAGCGCCGCAACGGTATCTTCCGATAACCCCATGGCTTTGCCGACATCGCGCACCGCCGAGCGTGCGCGATAAGAAATGACTGTGGCGGCGAGCCCCGCGCGGTCACGGCCATAGCGGGCGTAGATATATTGAATGACCTCTTCGCGCCGCTCATGCTCGAAGTCGACGTCGATGTCGGGGGGTTCGCGGCGGGCTTCAGAGATGAAGCGCTCAAACAGCAGATCGACTTCCGTTGGGTTGACGGCGGTGACGTAGAGGCAATAGCACACGACCGAGTTGGCAGCGGAACCGCGGCCCTGACACAAAATTCCAACGCTGCGAGCGAAGGCGACGATGTCGTGCACGGTGAGGAAGTAGGGCGCGTAATCGAGTTCGGCGATGAGTTTCAACTCGCGCACGATTGTCGCGCGCACTTTCTCCGGCACGCTATCGGGGAAGCGGTTTGCAGCGCCTTCCCAGGTCAGTTCTTCCAGATGAGCTTGCGGGCTTTTGCCCGGCGGCACCGGTTCGTCTGGATATTCATAGACGAGTTCATCGAGCGAAAAGCGGCACGCCGCGACGATCTTTTGGGTGCGCGCGACGGCGTCTTCATAACCTTTGAACAGGCGCGCCATTTCGTTTGGGCGTTTCAAGTGCCGCTCGGCGTTGGCGTTAAGTTTGAACCCGGCTTGCGTGATGGTAGTGTGCTCGCGGATGCACGTCAGAACATCCTGCAGGGGTCGACGAAAAGGGCTGTGATAGAGCACGTCGTTGGTGGCGACGAGGGCTAAGCCGCAGCGTTTGGCGAGCGCGCCCAGCGCACCGATGCGGGCCCCATCCTCACCACGATAGGTGTGGCTGGCGGCGAGATAAACCGGCGCTGCCCCCAACGCCGATTTGATGCGGCGAAGAGATTGCTCAAATGATTTTTGTTTGTCCGCAGTCCCCACGGGAGAAGGAAGATGAGCGCGGGCAAAGCTCAGAACTTTGCCGCTTGGAGCGGCGGAGGCGTCGTTGCTGGCTGAGACTTCGCGCCAGTCCCAATCGTCGGGCGGGAGAGCGATGAAAATCTGGCCTTCGCTGAGAGCTGCAACGTCGGCCAGGAACAGCTGGCACTTACCCTTTTCAACACGCGCCTGGCCAAGCGATAGCAACCGGCAAAGTCGGCCATAAGCTTGCCGGTCCGTCGGCAGGCACAACAGGCTTGGTGCATCTGCCAGATCGAGCCTGGCACCGATGATGAGACGAAGACCCGCTTCCTTGGCCGCCACGTGCGCGCGCACGACGCCGGCAAGAGTGTTGCGGTCGACAACCGCAATCGCCGACAGACCTAAAACCTTGGCCTGCGCGACAAGCTCCTCGGCGTGCGATGCGCCACGCAAAAAAGAGAAGTTCGTCGTCACCTGAAGCTCGGCGTAATCTATGGGGGCGGTCATGCAAACAGCCCATGGACAAACCACGACGGCTGATCGGCATCCCCCTCTTCGCTCTCACCATCGCCGCCGTAAGCGCCATGCCGGTAAACCCAGTAGCAAACGCCGGCGTCGTCTTCGATCTCGTAATAATCGCGCAGACGGGGGGCTTTTTGGCCGGCCTCAGCGCCAATCGTGCGCCACCACTCCGGCGCGATCCGTTCAGGCCCTTGAGCTTTGGCGATGCGCCGCTCGACGCGCCGCCAGATGAACCGGGCTGGCGGGCCATCCGGCACTTGGGCGACAACGAATATCGGTTCGGGTCTTTGCAGCATGAGCGGCGGGCGGCGCGGACTTTTGCCGTAAGGCCAAGGGGGCTCGTAATGCAGGGGAGGCGCAACTCTCAGTACAGCGTTGGCCAGAGCCGGTGCGCGAACTTCGCAGCGCTCTGGAATGTGCGAGGCGTAGGGCATCAAAACCGTGACGGCGTCACATTCCAAGCGGTTCGACAGCCGGTCGATGAGAGCGCCTGGATTGTTATACGCAGCAGCTTCGCCTGGGTTGCCATATGCAGCTCCGCTGCCAGCACCCTCGGCAAATCCTGCCTGCACCCCGCCTTGGGTCTCGACCCGTACAGCGCTCAAAGCCACCGCATCGATGCCAAAGCCCGCGTCGACCGTTGCGATGCGCTCGCCGATCAAGGTCATCATGTGGGCAGCGTCGCGGCAGGCAGCGCGCATTCCGGCATTGATTTGGGCGACGCTGCCATCGGTGCGGTAGAGCGACAGCCTGATGTGGCGCGCGCCAAGCTCGCGCTCTGTTAGAATGAAACTCAGCTCGCGGCATAGCTCTATGCTCACGAACTCAAGACCTTCAGAGGAAATCACCGGCTCGGCAAAATTGCGTTGAACGTTAAACGAAGGCGGCGTCGCGATCGAGCGCAAGGGTTCGACGGCACGCCCGAGAGCTTGATCGAGCCGCGTCAAAACGGCGCCTGCCGCCGCGCGCGAGCGGAAGCGGCGCGCCAGGCTCTCACGAGGGATATCGTAAAGCTGAGCGATGCGCCTGAGGCCTAAGCGCTTCAACAACACCACCGCATCGCTATCGAGCCGCAATGATTCGACGGGGAGATCGCTTAAAGCTTGCGCTGACGCGCCCGTTGGCACCAGTGCCCAGCGCTGCGGGCCCCGTGGCGCTAGAAAGCGCGCCAGAGCATGAGCACTCCCCAGCGTATCGGCGAGCCCTGCGTAGGCTGTTATCTCCAAGGCAGAAAGTCTGCCAGTCAGATCGTCGAGCAGCTTCTCCTCGCCACCAAAAAGATGGGGCACGCCGCTGACGTCGATCCACAAACTATCGGCGGCATCAGCGTTGCGGCCTGGGCCATAACGCCCCGCCCAACGGATCAGCTTGATCAGCGCCGCGCGATCTTTGTGTGGCTCGGCGGGCCGGGCGCGCAGGCTTGGAACACCGGCGCGCGCATCGGCCAGAACCGTGCCCGCCGCGATGCCTTGGGCGGCGGCCACTGCATTGACGGCGCTGATCGTAATGCCATGCCGGTCCGGGTGCACGAGTGCGAACGGCTCATGGAGCGGAACGGCGCCCGGCTCCATGCGCTGCAAACGCGTGATCGGCCAGCCCGGCAGCCACAGCGAAACGATGCGTTTCATCAGACCACTCCAGGGTCAAAGGCGGCAGACCCGCGCGGCCGTGATGCGACCGGCAACGTTCAAGATCGATGACAAAGCGCGGATTGCCGGGAGCGCGCGGATCAAAGGCATGAGCACCGCTGATCGCGCGTTTGATCCGCCAGCGCGTCGCGGTCGCACCAGCGGGCGGCGAGGCTGCGTGCGTAACGAGGAGACACGGCGTTTTTGCAGCCGCTGCCGCCAAGCTCAAGCGCCGGGCGGGCGTTAGCGCCACGTCATCTAAAACACCCAGCACGAGGCTTAAGCTTTTCGATTTTAAAGCCTCCTCTAGCGCCAGCAGCGTTTCGCTCGCACGGCCCGTCTCGACAATAATCAAACGGTTGGGATCAAACCCGAGCCGGATAAGACCCGCAGCGGTTGGGCGGCCAAGTTCCCCCGCCAGCACCTTTGGCCAACACCACAGAGCCCAGGGTTTAGCCGAACGCCTATCTGCCGCCAAAGCGTGTAACCGGCGCACGCCAAGACGCAGGCTGAAGCCCAGCGCCGCACTCCAATCGCCATCAGCCGTGCCAGACCCAAGCCGCACGGGCTTCACTTCATGCAAAGCCGACGTCTCAAGGCCAGAAGAACCCAAACGCCGGTCGGCCTCTGGAGACCCAAACTGCCATGAAGACTTAAAATGTATCGACTGAGCCGGCGAGCTTGTCAGAGTAGGAAGTCGGCGTTCGATTTTGTGGATCGCTTGGCGCAGACTTCCCAAGGTGACTTTACGGTTCAGCTGCGATTGTTTTAGCTCTCCACAATGGCTCTGAGACCTGCCCGCAATCCCGGTTGTGCCGTCAGACCCTCGTGCGGCTACCGAAGCAAGAGTGTACGCCTCTGGATTCACTGGACCAACCTCGGGACTTTTGATGCCTGAGCAGACTAAATGTTCTTTTTTTGTTCTAACTCTCCTTGCGTTAACGGTCAAGCAAAAAGAACAAAAAGAGAATGGGAACCACAGATACCTTGATTGCGTCATGCACTTAGCGCAATTCACAGAATAATCACGGCCAGGGTCTGAGTTGCGCCAGCATCAAACTTAAAACGCCACACAACTGTGACTTCCCTGCTCTGCCCGCGAAAATGGGACTGGTATATACCGGGTCTTCACCATTCGTAGCCAAGGATGACGCTCTCATCCTTCGCTGAATTATTGGCGATTCCCACGAGCTAATCGAATACGGAGCAACCATCGATGAGCATACGCATCCCCCTGACCAAACTCGCTTTCGCTGCCGCAGCAGTGCTGAGTTTGTCATTCCAAACTCAGGTTGCCCAAGCAGAAGGCACGCTGGTCGATTTCCTGTGGGGCGGCTCGAGCGATTTCGGCGGCGGACGCACCACGGTTGCGTTCTCCAATCAATACAAGCCCGGACAAGTCATCGTCTCGTTCTCTGACCGCCGTCTTTATCTGGTGACGCGCCCAGGCCAAGCGATCACTTATCCGGTTGCCGTTCCGACCGGCGAAGCGCGCTGGCAGGGCACGACCTTTATTTCAGACAAACGCATCAATCCGGCCTGGACGCCAACGCCGGAAATGATCGCGAAAAATCCGCGCCTGCCGCGTTGGGTACCGGGCGGGCATCCGCTCAACCCGCTTGGCGTGCGCGCGATGTATCTGGGATCGAGCGCCTACCGCATCCACGGCACGGACGCGCCTTGGACGATCGGACAGGCCGTGTCGCACGGCTGCATCCGGATGCTCAACGAAGACGTGCTCGATCTTTATCCGCGCGTGCCAGTTGGCGCCCGTGTGACCGTGACGTGGCAGCACTTCAGCGCCAATGCCGTGGCCTCGAGCGACGCCGATGCGCCGGTTCAAGCCCCGCGCAAAGCCTATCGCAGCAACAATACGCAGATGCGCCACTACGCGCGCCCGGCGACGTCGGTGCAGAGAACGTCAGAAGTGCAATAATACGGTCTGACTGACCGGCACTTTCCTGACCCGAAATTTCAAACGGGCTGTTTCGCAAGAAGCAGCCCGTTCTTCGTTTTACCCTGCATGCTCGACGACTGTTACGGGGCCGGTGCCTTCGGCGGCACGTTTGGCGACGGATTGACCGGCGCCGACTGCGGCAGTGGCTTGGGCTGGGTATCGGGATTAGTCGGGACTGCGGGTTGATTGCTTTGCGTCGGCGCGGTCGGCGGTTTAACGGCGGCGGGCGTCGCCGTTTGTTCGCGCCGGGGATCGACGACACTGCGACCGATGCCCGAAGCCGCGATGATGATCAGAGCGAATGCGGCCAGCACAATGAGAACCAAGCCGCCGATGCCTTTAGATTCGTTGCGTATTGGGCGTTCCATAAGAAGCGTCCTCCTCCATTTTGTTATCGAATGGTGAGCAAAAGACGCCAAAGACGATCAAATTGTTCCGTGTGCAATTGCTGATCGCATCGCGTCCATGACGCCTGGATCGCTCATCGCGTGGCCAGCACCGTCGAACAAGGTCAGCTGGCAGCGCGGCCAAACTGACGCCAGCGCATAAGCCGCTTTCGGCGGGCACAACAAATCATAGCGGCCGTGAATGATCGCGCCCGGAATGTCTTTTAATCGATCGGCATTCCGCAACAGCTCGTGCGGCTCTAGAAAAAAGTTGTTGCGAATATAATGGCCCTCGATCAGCGGCGTCGGCGGCACGCGGCCCTCGCCCGTCTTCACATGATCGAGCCGCGTGTGCCCCGGCGCGATCTCAGACAGGGCGCGCTCATAAGCGTACCACATCCGCGCGGCGGGCCCGTGCACCGCCGGATTTGGATCGGCCAGCCTCGTCAGATATGCGCCCAGCGGCTCGGCACGCTCGTCTGCATTCAAGAAATTTGCAAAGTCGCGATAAAGCTCCGGCCGGAATTGTTTTGGCCCGGCGTTAAAGGCCCAAGCGACCTCGGGCCTCGTGCCGAGAAAAATCGCGCGCAACACCATTCCCGTGACGCGCTCGGGAAACTTTTCCGCGTAAGCTAGAGCCAGCGTCGAGCCCCACGAGCCGCCAACGACCAGCCAGCGCTCGATGCAAAAATGTTTGCGGATGCGCTCGATATCGGCGACGAGGTGCGCGGTCGTGTTGGCCTGCAGCGACAGATAAGGATGACTGCGACCCGCACCGCGCTGATCGAATAAAAACGCGTGATGGCGCGATGGATCGAACAAGCCACGGTGGACGTGCTGCGAGCCGCTGCCTGGACCGCCGTGGAGAAACACAACGGGTACGCCGCCGCGTTGACCGAACTCTTCGACGTAGAGCCAATGCCCGTCGCCAACGTCGAGCATGCGCGCGTCGAAGGGGCGGAGATGGTCGTCGGGGGCGGGCGTATCGATCATTGAGGTGTCCGAGAATGTTTTAGCCACCGGCCTGGAGGCAGCTTTTGAGATTGCGCGCCAAACCCGTCATCAAATCAAAATAGAGCGGCGCGCCAGCATTCAGCGTCACGCCTTCGGGATCAAGCGTTCCCGCCCGCGCCGTCGTGCCTTCGGTCACCGCTGCGACGAGATTGGGTTGGAAGCCGGGCTCGGCGAAGACGCAAGCGGCTTTGAGCTGCGCGATTCTAGCTCTGACCGCACTCAAGCGCTTGGCGCTCGGCTGCACATCTGGGCTGACGGTCAGAGATCCGGCGGCCGCGAGCCCGAAGTGCCGTTCGAAATATTGGTAGGCGTCGTGGAACACAATGAACGGTTTATCTTTGACGCCAGCTAGATCTGCCGCGATGCTGGCGTCCATCGCCGCGATCTTCGCCTCCAGTGCGGCAGCGTTCGCGCTGAACTTCACGGCGTTCGCGGGCGACACTGCCGAAAACTTAGCCGCGAGTGCCCGCACGATGACTTTGGCATTGTCTGGATCGAGCCAAATGTGCCCGTCGCGAATCCCCGGCCCATGTTCGCCAGCATTGTGTTCATCGTGATCGTCGTCGGGCCCGGCATGTTCGTGTTCGTGCACATGCGGCTCGAATGTGCCCCCTTGGCGTTGATCAAGCAGCCTCATACCCGGCACGTCGGCCAGCGTCACGACGGCAACAGATTTTGGCAGCCCTTCGACAATCTTGTTCGTGAACGCCTCGAGCGCTGGCGAGACGCGGATGAACACATCAGCCTCGGAGATCGCTCTCGCTGCCGATGGCTTCAGCGTGAATGTATGTGGCGAGGCCGCCCCCTCTACAATCAGCACGGGCTCTGCGATGCCCTCCATTAACGCCGCAACAAGGGCGTGGACCGGCTTGATCGTCACCACGACCTTCAAAGGGTCGCAGGCCGCCGCTTGCGCACACGCAACAGTGAAAACGAGAGAGATGAGACCCAAAATGACGCTGCGTTTCAGAGCCGGAACCTCGCGCATAATGGGAAAACTCGCTAGGGAATGAGAAGATCTTGGGCGCCGCATTTAACCCATGATATTGGATTTGTTAAAGTGAACGACCCAGCCGTTGAGGTCGCAACCCAAGATGCCGTGAGAATTCGAAAATGCTGCGACACTTAAGATTGGCGATTTTTGGCACGAGCCTCGCGCTGACCGCGTTGACGAACGCAGCTTCAGCCCATCCCCACGTATGGGTTACCTACGCCGCAGTGATCGCTTACGACAAGGAGGCGGTCACCGCAATCGATCACATCTGGATCTTCGACGAGATGTACACTGCAATGGCGATCGAGGGCCTCGACAAAAATAGCGACGGCAAATATGACCGCGACGAATTGGCCGAGCTCGCCCAGACAAACATCGACGGCCTCAAGGACTTCGACTATTTCACCTTCGCCAAAGTCGGCAAAGATGAGCTGAAATTCGGGCCGCCTCAGGATTATTGGCTCGAATATACCGGCGGCATCCTCAAGCTCCGTTTCCGTTTGCCGCTCGCCCAACCCTTGCCCGCGAGCGCTGGACCGCTCGACGTATCGATTTTCGATCCGTCGTTCTTCATCGCCTTCGATCCTGAAAAGACCAACCCCATTACGCTTGCGGCCGGCGCGCCGAAATCGTGCAAAGCTGCGTTTCTGGACGCGAAAACCGGCGCTGACGCCGACGCGCTCAAAGCGCAACTGTTGAACGATAGTTTCGCCAAGCAGCTCGGCCAGACAATGAACATCGGCTCTGAGTTGACAAAAACAATTCGCTTGAGCTGCGCCAAATCCTGACAACCCAGCTCAAAAGCGGCGGGTGAAATATTCAGCTGCAGCAACCGGCAGCAGCCGCTGAAAAGCCGCCGCCAGATACGCAGGCGTCGTCACATAATATCGGCGCTGCGGCCTGGAACTTTCCAAAGCGTGGATCAGTCGCTTCGTGACCGCTGAGGGTTCGAGTTTAAACGCGGCTTTGCCACCCGCTTTCATGCTGGCCAATCGCGCCGCATAAGCTTCACGATGCACCGAATTCTCAAGGTCAATCCGGCCTTCGAGACGCGCGATCGTATTTTCGACGAACCGCGAACGGATCGGGCCCGGCTCGATGAGCGATACTTTGATGCCGCTCGGCTCAAGCTCAAGTCGCATCGCCGTCGTCAAGGCTTCAAGGGCGAACTTCGAAGCGCAATAAGCGCCGCGATAGGGTGCTGAGACAAACCCTAGGACCGACGAGCATTGCACGATACGGCCCGCGCCGTTGGCCCGCATCGCCGGGATCAGGCGGCGCGTAAGGTCGTGCGTGCCGATGAGATTGACTTCCATTTGCTCGCGCAAAACGCCCGGCGTCAAATCTTCGACCGCGCCAGCTTGTCCGAAGGCCGCGTTATTGAAAACCGCGCCGAGCTTGCCACCGGTGAGTTCGAGCGCGCGCGCCGCGCAGGCTGCGATCGAGCTCGGATCAGCCAACTCGAGGTGGGCGATTTCCAAGCCTTCCGCGTTCACTAGACGGGCGAGATCTTCGCTTTGGCGGGCGGTCGCAATCACGCGCCAGCCTCGTTTTTTGAGCGTGCGAGCAGCGTCCAGCCCGATGCCCGAGGAGCATCCGGTGATCAGTATCGAATGCTCCATCGGACCCCCTGTAGCTTGAAAAGTCGCGGCAATATGACTATGGTCATGACCATGGTCAAGTAGGGGTTTCACCCCAGGGTCAAGTCGAGGATTCCCACGATGCGCGAGATCAAAGCCAGCGAGTTCAAAGCCAAGTGCCTGAAGCTGCTCGACGAGGTCAACGAGACCGGCGAGGCGATCATCATTACCAAACGCGGCAAGCCTGTCGCGCGCCTCGAGCGGCAGCATACGGTGCCAAAAACTCTTAGAGGCAGCTTCAAAGGTAAGATTAAGTTCATAGGAACCGACGGCACCCTGCCATCGGTGTGGGACGCGTCAGTCGAAGAGGAAGTCGAGAGAAACCTAAATCGACTGGCAGACGACATTTTGCCCTCAAGGCCTAAAGTGAGGCACCGTTGAGCCATGCTGCTTCTCGATACGAACGCGCTCGTTTGGTGGCTCACCGATCATAAGCGGCTAGGCCGTCGTGCCGGCAGCCGCATTGACAGTAGCTGGCCCTTGAACGTGTCTATCAGTTCGGCAAGCTGGTACGAACTGTCGTTGATACACGCAAGGGGGCAGGCGAGACTGGACGAATCGCCCGCCGCAATGCGCTTGAGGCTGGTTGGCTCTGGTCTCATAGAGTTCGACGTAGAAGGCTCGATTGCGCTCGACGCTGCCTACCTTGATGGCATTTCGCGCGATCCCATCGATCGGCTGATCGTCGCGACCGCCCGAAAACACAGCGCCACCCTCGTCACTGGAGACGGGAGCATCCTTGCTTGGCACGGCGAGCTCGACCGGCTAGACGCAAGAAAATAAGTGTCGGAATTCCCTAGTCCAGGACGGCTTCGTCCTTAAAGTAGATGCTGTGCTCAAACGCGCAGGGCAAGGCATGAGATTGGTGATCCGCGACGCGACCGCGCAGTCACCGAACGCCACGCTGATCAATTTGTTCGTCAAAGCGTTTGATGTCCGCGAAAAGATTTTCAACGGGACAGGCGAAAGCATCGAAGCATCCGCGCGGCGGATCAAAATCAATGCAAACTACATCACAGCACTATTGCGGATCAGCCTGTTCGCGCCGGACATCGTTGCGGCAGTTCTCGACGGTCGCCATCCACCTACACTGACCGCGAGGAACTTCATCACAAAGACGCACACCTTGCCGCGCGAGTGGTCCCTTCACAGACGTCACCTCGGCTTCCTATAGCGTCATCGATGCGGATTATCTCTCGCCTCGCGCAGTGCGAGCGACGGACGCGCTTTCAGATTTGAAAAACGGGCCCACATATTTGCGCGATCTCACGGTGATCCCGCAGCACGAAAAGGGCCTTGAGAGATAACCTCGCGTTGCCAGCGGCATATCCCGCACACATCTGTCTCTCGTTGCGGCTCGGTCACGACCACAATACGGTAACCGGCCGAAACCACGGACAGATTTGGGCCTCAACAAAACGTATTTTATGCTTCAATATCAATCACTTATGTGTTGGCTGGGGCGGGAGGGTTCGAACCTCCGCATGACGGAATCAAAATCCGTTGCCTTACCACTTGGCTACGCCCCAGCAAGGGCCCGACCCCGAACGCGGGTGGCACACGAGTGGCCGCACCATAGTGAGTAGTTTGCGCCGCGGCAATGGAAAGGTTACCGCGCAACGGCGACAAACCGCGCGGCCGAAATTGCTCGCGATTTGAAGAGCAAAAAGCTGGCGCACAGGCGCTGGACTTGGGGCCGTTGCAGGGACGCTCTAAGCGCGACCGCAGTGCTTGCAGACCGATCTGGGCGCCGCTATAAAGCCACCTCACGCGGACGCGCCCGTCACGCGGAGCTTTCGAAGTGGTAGCGGCCTCACAAGGCTGACGGTCGGGCGGAGCGTAGCGCAGCCTGGTAGCGCACCTGCTTCGGGAGCAGGGGGTCGGAGGTTCAAATCCTCTCGCTCCGACCAAACCAAAACAAGGACTTTGCGGCCTTGCACAGATTGAGAGCCACAGTGCCGGGCACTGTTATAGGGATCGCATTGGCTTTTTGTTGGCCGGTACGCGCCGAGTTCAAAGCAAACATTTTGCCCAAAGCAGACGAGGCGAAATGGGTGGCCGCTGTAAAGGCGCTTAAGACGCGCGATGGCAGCACGCTCGGCGAGACGCTGGCGTTCGTAGCGAAGATGCGCCCGACCGAATTCAAGGTGAAAGAAATCAGTCCTGGTTACGGCCAAGACGGCAACGCGCACGGCATGAACGTCTGTTATTGGATCGGCGAGAAGCGCCTCAAGGGCGACGAGTATTGCAACACCGGCTTCCGTATCAAAGTGGACGGGGCTGCGATTGTCGCCACGCCGGACGACGACGACGGAACGAACACGCTTATGGGTGGACGCGACTCTTGGCTGCGTTACGTTGACGACAGCTATAAGTCTGACTGCATCGATCCCGACACACGCCGGAAGATGTGTTGACGCGAAGTAGCGAATCACGGTGTAAGGCACTAGCTTATCGCAGGTCGACCCTGATGGAGCGCTCAACCGAGCGGCTCCATTTTTCGTTTGTCGGAGCCGCTCTTTTTCAATGGAGGGGCATGTGCTCCACGACCCGACGGCCATCGCCGCTGCCCTTTGGGCTCTGGCAATCATCGTCACACGACTGATGGCGTGACGTGCAGGGCGGCGACGAAAGCTGCCGCCCTTTCGACGGCATCAGCTTGTATCCGGTCTTGCGCGAGATGCCGAAGGCGCTGCAGACATCGGTGATCGGCTCGCCCTCAAGAATACGGGCAACAAAGCGCAGGCGTTCATCCATGACGGAGCATTCCTTCCACGGCATCGACACCCTCCCCTGGTCAAATCCAGGGAAAAGTGTCACCCATGTCTCCAGAACAAAACGTCACCTATGTCTCAGAACGCACATCCACAACATCGATGCGTCGCTTTGGGCCGTTGTGAACTTTCACGCGCTGGTGCTTTTCGGGTTGAGACGATCGGAACCAGGCAGATGAACGAACTCTCTTTCAAAACCGGAATGTCGTTTGCATACGGCGTGCCTATGCCGATGGGACCAGGCATCGTGCGCATCGTCGCGCACAACCCCAGCCCGTTCACGTTTAAGGGCACCAACACCTATTTGCTTGGCTCGACCCAATTGACCGTCATCGATCCCGGGCCCCGCAACGACGAGCACCTCAGCGCCATTCTGGCGGCCGCCGACGCGCGCCCGATCAGCCACATTCTCGTGACCCACGCCCATCGCGATCACGTCGACGGCGTCGCCGCCTTGAAAGCCGCGACCGGCGCGGTCGTTGCAGCTTACCAACGCCAGCCTGCGCCGCGCATCCTGACTAATGACGGTCCCTCGGGGAGCGATTACATCGATTATGATTTCGTGCCCGATATCGCCGTTGCAGCCGGCGACACGATCTCGGGCGCCGACTGGCAAGTGACCGCGATCCACACGCCCGGCCACGCGCCCGATCATTTGTGCTTTGCGCTGGACGGCCGCGACATCGTTTTCTCCGGCGATCACGTCATGGCTTGGAACACCACGGTTGTTGCCCCGCCCGAAGGGCACATGGGCGACTACATCCGCTCGCTCGAAATTCTGCTCGACCGCAAGGACATCGCGTTTTTGCCGGGGCATGGCGGACGTCTCGAAGATCCCCAGCGCACGGTCAAAGCCTATCTGCTCCACCGGCGCTGGCGCGAACAAGCGATCCTCAAATTTCTCAAAGACGGCGCCAACACTATTCGTCAGATCGTGCCCGAGATTTACCAGGGGATTTCGCCTCATCTTTTGTCGGCGGCGACCCTTTCTGTCCAAGCTCACGTCGAGCATCTGATCGAGAAGGGTCTTGTGACGAGCGACCGGCCGTTAACGGAAGACCGTGCATTGATGGCCGTTTGACGAGCTTTTTATCGCCCACTTTTTCGCCAGGCTTAGCGCGCGGCGGTCGCGGTGTCCGCAGGCCGTTGGGAACGGATGCCTCGAGCCGCCCGACGACTTCCTTCAAAATGCGGCGGATGCGTTCGGCATTGCGGCCAAAGTCGCTGAGCCCATAGCGCGACGCCGATCGCACATCGATGCGGGACATCTTGTCGTCACCCGCGACGCGAATGACGATATCGTCCTTGAAACCCATGATCATCGTGTGATCGGCGATCTCGATCACGCCCGGCGCATCGGGCGTCCCATCGCCGGGCGGCGTTTCGTTCAAGATCTTGAGTTTCAGTTTTCCCAGCGCCTGGATGACGAGGTCGAACGCATCTTCGGACGAGCGCGGGATGGTCAGCGTTTTCAAATCGGGATAACTTGCCAGCTGCATAGTTTTGAAGGACTCGCCGGGATAGCCAATGGCGTTGCTTCCCGCTGCGCGCAATTTCGCAATCTCGGCGAACTGCGGCGGATGATCGGTGTCGGTCGTGACGTCGTTCATCATTGGCCAATCGCGGCTGAGCATCCACAAACCAACTGGAACAGCGAGCAGGCAGGCTGCGAGCGACGCACCGAAGATGACGCGCGCGGCACCCTGCCGACCCGTCATCCAGATATCGAGACCCGCGACCAGCGCCATCAGCACGACCAGAGCGGCGGCAGCAAAGACTGCAATCGCGATGTTCAGCGCGATGGGCGTCGGCAGCGCGAAGAGACGGTGCAAAAACACCGTGACGACCAGCAGAGTTGCGGAAAAAAGCGCGATCCTGCTCGACCAGCGAGCAAGAAACGACGGCGGCTGATCGGGCGAGTATTCAATGCGAGCCATGTCACCGTCTTTGCATGAGCTTTTCAAAGGTCTCGACTAACATAACCCCAAATCGGACGAAAACACGATTTGAGCCTCGGCGTTGCCGATCAAAGTCCCACTGAGGCTGCGAAATTATGGGAATAGCCTTGTCTTCGTCCACGCAGCGTCCGGACTTGCCCGCCGAAACAATGCCCGGTCATGCAACCGGAATGGCTGGCTCAGCCAAAATTCGATCTCCACCGGGGTCACCCGGAAGCCGGACCAATAGGGCGGGCGCGGAATGGCAGCGTTTTCGAACTTGGCTGAATAGCGCGCGACTGCATCTTCCAAAACGGTACGGGCCGCCAGCGGTCTCGACTGCTGCGAGGCCCACGCACCAACCTGGCTCAAGCGCGGGCGCGAGGCGAAGTAGGCGTCAGCCTCGGCGCTCGTGACGACGCTGACCGCGCCGCGAATACGAATTTGTCGTTCAAGACTTTTCCAGTGAAACAATAACGCGGCTTTCGGCGCGGCCAACAGTTCGCGGCCCTTAGCGCCTTCAAAATTCGTGTAGAAGACGAACCCGCGATTTTTGGTACTGACGGCGTCGACGTCCTTCAACAAAACGATGCGGAGATTTGGCAACCCCGCCGCATCCACCGTCGCCACCGCCATCGCATTGGGATCGTTGAGCTCGGAGCCGCGCGCCTCTGCAAACCAAATCTCAAACAGATCGAATGGATCGTGCGCGCCGTCGAGACCGGCGTTTCGGACCTTGTCGTTTTTATCGCTCATGCCGCTTTTGGCCGTTTCATTGCTAGTTGTGAAGTCTTTTTGAAGAGATGTTTGCTTTCGACGCGCGCGAAACGGTTGTTCAAAGCTCTTTAACTATGTTGGGCGCACAGTATCAACGTTCCGCCAGTCGCGGATCGTAGCGTTCATGTTCCTTACAGTTAAGAGTTCAGCGTCATGCGTTCCAATGTCTGTCTTTTCCCGCTCGTCGCGGGCGGCCTCACCGCGTTCGTCTTGGTTGCTTTATTGTTCGTGACCCCAGATTTCGCTGCGGCCGCCGAAGCCGACTTAACTAGCCAGTCGGCCGTTCATGCGGGTTGTAACTGCCCCCCAAACGACAGTCGGCCTATCAAGCCCAAGCTTGCCGACCTCAAAGCCCCCCTTGATGAAAACGACCAGGTCGCAGCGCTTGAAAGCCTGCAGTTTGCTCTCACCGAGGTGGGCGACGGTTCGACGTATGTTTGGCATCGCAGTCACGGCCGGTTGTCGGGTCTCGTCAAGCCGACATCCTCTTTTAAGGATGCCCAGGGCCAAGTATGCCGCCATATCCTCATTGTTCTCAATGGCACAGAAGCCACCCGGAAGACAGAAACGGTTGCCTGCCGTTTGCCTACCGGCGTCTGGCAGCTCGACGGCTGAACTTTGAGCCGCGAAGAAACTTAACGAGGCTAAAGCCTTGCGCTGCTTTGACCCTTGTTGGTGATCTGGACCGGGGCCAGCGTTTGTGTAGGATGCGCGCGGGTCCAACCCGCAAATCTTACATCTGAGGTCGAAGGCCGATGACGGCAGCTGAGTCGAACGCGGGCGTGGCTACCGGCACGTTGATGGCCGGCAAGCGCGGGCTCATCATGGGCGTCGCGAACAATCGTTCTATCGCGTGGGGCATCGCCAAGGCGTGCGCCGCGCAAGGCGCGGAGATCGCTCTGACATTCCAGGGTGACGCGTTGAAAAAACGGGTCGGACCTCTGGCCGCTGAACTTGGCTCCAAGCTCGTGTTGCCGTGCGATGTCACAGATACCAACTCCATGGACGCGGTGTTCGAAACGTTGCGGGAAACCTGGGGCAGCATGGACTTCCTCGTTCACGCCATCGCCTTCTCCGACAAAAACGAATTGGACGGCCGCTACGTCGATACATCTGAGAAGAACTTCACCCAGTCACTTCTAATCTCCTGCTATTCGCTGACCGCGCTGGCCCAGCGCGCCGAAAAACTCATGACCAGCGGCGGCGCGATGCTAACGTTGACGTACTACGGTGCCGAAAAGGTCATGCCGCACTACAATGTCATGGGCGTCGCCAAGGCAGCGCTTGAGGCTAGCGTTCGCTATCTGGCGGCAGACCTCGGTAAAACCGGCATTCGCGTCAATGCCATTTCGGCCGGCCCGATTAAAACTCTGGCGGCATCGGGCATTTCAGACTTCCGCTATATTCTGCGCTGGAACGAATATAATTCTCCACTCCGGCGCACGGTTACCATCGAGGATGTCGGCGCTTCGGGCATGTATCTGCTGTCAGACCTTTCGCGCAGCGTGACGGGAGAGATCCACCACGTCGACAGCGGCTATCACGTTCAAGGCATGAAGAACGAAGACGCTCCCGACATCTCTGTCGTTAAGAGCGATGGCGCTTGACGAGGGTTGGCGTGCTCGTACCCATATTGCGTCCTGGCGTCTCGCTTTACCTCATTCGCCACGGCGAGACTGACTGGAACAAAGTCGCGCGCTACCAAGGTCAAACCGACATTGCGCTCAACGATACCGGCCGCGCCCAAGCGCACCGCAATGGTATCGCCATGCGCCAACTTCTGCCGGAAATTGCCAATGCGGACTTTGTCTCGAGCCCGTTATCGCGGGCGGTGGAAACCACAGAAATACTGATGAAAGCGCTTGGGCTGAGCGAACAAGGCTACCGTCTCGAGCCTGAACTTCAAGAGCTGCATTACGGCCATTGGGAAGGCCATCTGGCAACCGACCTTCTCACCACCGATCCAGATGGCGTTGCAGCCAAAGCGAAAGATCCATACGGCTGGCGGCCTAGGGGCGGCGAAAGCTATGCAGATTTGAACGACAGGATCGCCAAGTGGCTTGCCACCGTTGAGCGCGATACCGTTGCCATCAGCCACGGCGGCGTGAGCCGTGTGGCACGCGGCGCGGTGCTGGGGCTTGAGACGCGATTGGTGCCGATGCTCGACGTGCCGCAAGATAAAGTCTTGCTCGTGCGCGACGCCACGATGGCCTGGTTATGATCTAGTTTTTAGTGCGCCTTCTTGGCCGGGCCTTTCGACGCCGTCTTAATATTCGGCTTCTTGGGATTTGCCGACGCCGCCTGCACATGCGCGGATCTGACGGCCGTCTTGGCGATTGCTTTCTTAGTTGATGCCGCTTTGGCGGCCGGGCTCGCGACTTGCGGCGCCGTGCGCTTCACCGGCGCGACCATCGGTTGGATTTGGCTCGCACGCGGGGCGGCTTCGACCGCCTCCACCTCAGCGCACATCGCATAATTCGAGGTCACAGAAATCAGGCTTAAACTTACAAAAACGGGCATGAAATGTCGCAGCCGCATCGGGATATCCTCAACGCATAACAAATCCGGGCATAACAAATCCGACGAGGTCAGATTATATCAGGGTTGGGCCACTTGCGAGAGCTGAGTTTTCTAAAATGTCAGTGCCGTTAAAACGGCAAAAGAGCCGGGGGGAGCGGCACCCCGGCTCTTTCTTACCACCGTAAAGTGGTCAGTGTTGAACGCAATCGAGCCGGTTGCTCAGACCAAACAGGATCGGTTCATGACATTATGTTCCCAACCGAACGCCGGTTGGGATTTTAGACACTTTAACTTCGTGCAGAAACACGGCCTACTCGGGCAAACAGCCGGGCCAAATCATATAGCGGCGAACAATGGCTTGAGCTCATCAGCGACGCAGGTTGCGTTCAGGCAAGCCTCAGCGTGCTCGGTCAAGTTGTTGCTGCGATACGGACGCAAATGATCGATCGATACGGGCGCGCCGGACTGTCGCCGCGCCAAACCTGATTACGCCAGATAATCTGCGTCGCGCCCGCTTGTCACGCTCTTTGCCGCAAACGGAGGCTTGCAGGCTCATCGGGCCACACCTAAGAGAAAAGGTGGCGCACGCCAGCAACATCAACGGCGCGCCCAGGCACCATCGTTCGCCGACGCGTGAAGCCGGCAACTTGCATTAGGACCCCGGACAATAATCCATGTCTCACAACACGTTCGGTCACCTCTTCCGCGTCACAACCTGGGGCGAAAGCCACGGGCCCGCCATTGGTTGTATCGTCGACGGCTGCCCGCCGGGTCTGGCTGTAAGCGAAACCGACATTCAGGCCTTTCTCGACAAGCGCAGACCGGGCCAATCGAAATACACAACGCAGCGACGCGAACCAGACGAAGTGCGCATCCTGTCTGGCGTCTTCACCGAACCCGGAGGCCAGCAGGTAACAACCGGCGCGCCCATCGCACTTGAAATTCAGAACGTCGACCAGCGCTCGAAAGACTACGGCGACATCAAAGACAAGTATCGCCCCGGCCATGCCGATCTCACCTACGACGCCAAATATGGCTTGCGCGATTATCGCGGCGGGGGACGGTCCTCGGCGCGCGAGACTGCATCGCGGGTTGCCGCCGGCGCTGTCGCCCGCTTGGTCATCCCGGGCGTAAAAATTCGCGGCGCGCTCGTACAAATGGGCCCGCATAAAGTCGATCGCAACAATTGGAATTGGGACGAGACCAATAATAATCCGTTCTTCTCGCCGGACGCCAAAATGGCTGAGCTGTGGGCAACGTATCTCGATGACATTCGCAAAAGTGGTTCCTCGATCGGTGCCGTCATCGAGGTCGTGGCCGAAGGCGTGCCGGCCGGATGGGGCGCGCCGCTCTACGGCAAGCTCGATCAGGATTTGGCGTCCGCGATGATGTCGATCAACGCCGTCAAAGGCGTCGAGATCGGCGACGGCATGGCAGTTGCTGAGTTAAGCGGCGAACAAAACGCCGATGAGATCCGCATCGGCCAAGACGGCAAACCACAATTCTTGTCGAACCATTCAGGCGGCGTACTAGGGGGTATCTCCAGCGGCCAGACCATCGTGTGCCGCTTCGCCGTCAAGCCCACCTCGTCGATACTGGCGCCGCGCAAAACCATCGACCGGCACGGCCACGACACGGAGATCGCGACCAAGGGCCGTCACGACCCTTGCGTTGGTATCCGCGCCGTTCCCGTCGGCGAAGCCATGATGGCGATCGTTCTTGCCGACCACTTTCTTCGTCATCGCGGCCAGTGCGGCTGACACGGCGTGCAATGGCCCAACACGCACATATTCTCATTCTGACGGGCGCGGGGTTATCGGCGGAAAGCGGATTATCGACCTTCCGCGACCCAAATGGTATCTGGGCGAAGTACGATTGGCGCGATGTCGCGACCCCGCAAGGGTTTGCCGACGATCCAGACCGCGTGCACGAATTCTACAATATGCGGCGGCGCATCCATTCAGATCTCAAACCGAATGCTGCTCACCTCGCGCTGGCGCGGCTTGAAACGTCAGCGCCGCGCGTCACCGTCGTCACGCAAAACGTCGATGCACTGCATGAGGCGGCGGGATCGCAAAATCTCATTCACATGCACGGCGAGATGTTCACGGCATGGTGCACGGCTTGCGGCGCGCGCTTTGCGTGGGCTCGCGATATGAGCACGCAAACGCCCTGCCTCGTCTGCCACCAAGCTGGCCACCTGCGCCCAGACGTCGTCTGGTTCGGAGAGACGCCCTATCACATGGATAAAATTTTACCGCTACTGGCCGCGTGCGAACTTTTCATTTCGATCGGCACCAGCGGGCACGTCTATCCAGCCGCCGCATTCGTCGCCCAAGCGCGCGCCAACGGTGCCCGGACAGTTGAACTCAATCTTGAACCCTCGCAGGGCGCGAGCTTATTCGATGAAGCGATCTATGGACCAGCAACCGAAGTTGTGCCCGCGTTCGTCGATAGGCTGTTAGACGGCGCGGACTAGAAAAAAAATTACTGGGCTTTGGGCGCTGGTGCGGCGACAGGTGCTTTGGGGCTGTCTGGGATCGGCGGCGCGGCGTCTTGCTTTGCTTTCATTTCGGCCGCGTATTTGTCGTGCGGGTCCATCGTGGCCTGCGTGTTGTCCCATGCTGGATTGGCGCCGCAGCCCGAAACGAACGCGGCCATGCCAAGTGCAGCTAAGCCGCAAATAATAGTTTTCATAGAGTTCCCCATTAAAATCCCGCTTTGGCACCCGTCCCCTGGCCGAAACTGTTGGACTATTTTTCACAAGGCGGCAACCGCGATGGACCTTTTGCCCAAGGGATGGCGGCTGTATACGCGCCATCCGGGTCAAAAAAGAACCGCGCTGGTGCTCCAACGCGGCTCAACGATCGTCTGTGATGTGCCCGAAAGCACTATTAGGCGACGTACTGGCCGCCATTGGCCGAAATGGTCGAGCCTGTGATGAAGCCGGCGTTGTCGGACGCCAGAAACACGACGCAGCGCGCAATTTCTTCAGGCTCGCCCAACCGGCCGACCGGGATTTGCGGTAGAATATTCTTTTCGAGTACATCTTGCGGCACGGCTTTCACCATTTCGGTTGCGATGTAGCCAGGGCAGATGACGTTGACGGTGATGCCAGCGCGCGCGCCTTCTTGCGCCAAGGCCTTGCTGAAGCCGATGTCGCCGGCTTTGGAGGCCGAGTAGTTGACTTGGCCCATCTGGCCCTTCTGGCCGTTGATCGACGAGATGTTGACGACGCGTCCGAACTTGCGCGCGCGCATGCCTTCCCAAACTTGGCGCGTGACGTTGAATAGGCCGTTGAGGTTGGTGCCGATCACGTCGTCCCACTGCTGCTTAGTCATCTTGTGAAACATCGTGTCTTTGGTGATGCCGGCGTTGTTCACCAGCACGTCGATGGGCCCGACGTCTTTCTCGATTTGTTTGATCGCCTTCTCGCACGCTTCAAAGCTCGAAACGTCGAACTTATAAACGGGAATTCCGGTTTCGACTTGGAAGGCGAGAGCTGCCGTATCGTTGCCAGCGTAACTGGCCGCGACGCGGTAGCCGGCGCTTTTCAAGGCGATGGAAATGGCGTGACCGATACCGCGTGTACCGCCAGTGACGAGGGCAACTCGTGCCATAATGTTTCTCTCCATGAGGTTCTTATTATTTGTTCGATTGGTGGGGCGATAAAACGCGTCGAAGATGATCCGCAGCGTTTCTCAGTCAGGCGATATTCGTCACGTGCTACGCACATTCTTAGTCACGTGCTACGCACATGGCGACACCCATGCCGCCACCGATGCACAACGTCGCCAGACCTTTTTTGGCGTCGCGGCGCTGCATTTCGAAAACGAGCGTGTTGAGGATGCGCGCGCCAGATGCGCCGATCGGGTGGCCGATGGCAATAGCGCCGCCGTTGACGTTAACCTTGGACGTATCCCACCCGAGGCCCTTGTTGACCGCGAGCGCCTGCGAAGCAAACGCTTCGTTGGCTTCGATCAAATCGAGATCGGCAATCGTCCAACCCGCCTTCTCAAGCGCCTTCTTGGACGCTGAAATCGGACCGGTTCCCATGATCGAGGGATCAACGCCCGTCGTTGCCCAAGACACGATGCGCGCCAACGGCTTGATGCCGCGCTTCTTAGCTTCGGCCAACGTCATCAGCACGACGACAGCTGCGCCGTCGTTGAGACCGGACGCATTAGCAGCGGTAACGGTGCCTTCCTTGGGATCGAACGCCGGGCGCAATTTCGAGATGCCTTCGGCCGTTACGCCTTCCTTGATGTACTCGTCTTGGTCGACAATCGTGTCGCCCTTCTTGCCCTTGATCGTAACCGGGGCGATCTCGTCTTTGAACTTGCCGGCTTTGCGCGCCGCTTCCGCTTTGTTCTGCGAAGCGGCGGCAAACTTATCTTGCTCTTCGCGGGTGATCTGCCATTGGCGCGCGACGTTCTCGGCCGTCGAGCCCATATGATAATTATTGAAAGCGTCCCACAGGCCGTCCTTCACCATCGTGTCGGTCAGCTTGAAGTCGCCCATCTTGGTGCCATCGCGCATATGGCCGGCGTGCATGGACTGGCTCATGCTTTCCTGGCCACCGGCGACGACAATGGTCGCAGCACCCGTTTGAATTTGCTGCATGCCGATGGCGACGGCGCGCAGACCCGAGCCGCAGATCTGGTTGATGCTCCAAGCTGGCGCGTCGACTGGAATGCCGGCCGCAACCGATGCTTGACGAGCTGGCCCTTGACCCTGACCTGCGGTCAAGACTTGGCCTAAGATCACTTCTGATACATCGCCTGGTGCAACGTTAGCGCGCTCGAGTGCCGCTTTAATCGCGATCCGGCCCAACTCATGAGCTGGCAAACCGCCAAGCGCGCCGTTGAACGAACCAACCGGCGTGCGGGCCGCACTGGCAATAACGATCGTCGTGGAATCCTGGCTCATCAAGGGCCTCCTTGGGGATGTATTATTTTATCATGGGTTTAAGTTTTGGTTGCGGGCGGCAAAAACCGTTCGCTAAGCCGTTGCCCGTTCGCTCGTTATTCATAGCAGGCAGCGAGGAATTACAGCAATTGCGAAGTGTTGACTAAAGGGTCTAAAGTTTCGCCAGAAACGTCTAGCTCTCTATGAACAGCCTGTGGTAAGCTGCCGCAGTGCACAACCGCTGTTGCAGCAAACAACGGCACAATGAAGAGAACGTCTCAGAGATGTTGAATAACGCAGAAGCTTCGGTACCTAAGAAAGACGCTGTCGTCGTTAAGAAGTACGCGAACCGGCGGCTCTACAATACCGAAACGAGCACTTACGTTACACTTGAAGATCTTGCCAAGATGGTCCGTGGCGACCGTGATTTCGTGGTCTACGACGCCAAGAACGGCGATGACCTGACACACGCGGTGCTGACCCAGATCATCGTTGAGCAAGAAAGCCGCGAGGGCGGGCAGACGTTGCTGCCAATCCCGTTCTTGCGCCAACTTATTCGATTTTATGACGACAGCATCGCCAAGATGGTGCCGAGCTATTTGCAATTTAGTCTTGAGCATCTCACCAAAGAACAGTCGCGCTTTCGCGAGCAGCTCGCCACCGCGTTCACCAATCCGACCGCAGCGTTCGAGTTTTATCAAGGCCAAGCCCGCCAGAACATGGCGATGTTCGAACAGGCAATGTCGATGTGGGCGTCGTTCGGAGCCGCTGCGGGCAAAAAGCCAATTGCCGGATCAGTGCCAAATCCAACCGCCGCTGGAATGCCAAGTAGCGATCCCAATAGGGCGACAGCGCCGCCGCCTCGCGACGAACTGGGCGAACTCAAGGCACAATTGGCCGCCATGCAGCAGAAGATCGAAAAGCTATCGCAGCGCCCTTGAGGCGGCCTGGTAGACCGTCAAATCTGGCCGTAGCTTTGCGCGTCGATCGGCAAGCCGTAGTGGAAACCTTGCAAATACGTGATGCCAGCCGCGATCAGCATGTCGGCTGACTGTTGATCGCCCACCCACTCGGCGACCGTGACGAGCCCAAAAGTGTTTGCCAGCTCCACCATAGTTTTGATGAAAATCTGATCGCTCGTATCGTCGACCATGTTCTTGACGAACGCGCCGTCGATTTTGACCATATCAACGTTGAGCAACTTCAAATTCTTGAACGACGTGTAGCCCGCACCGAAGTCGTCGATCGCGACGCCACAGCCCATCTCCTTCAGCGTATCTACAAAATTGATCGATTGGTCGAGATCTTGGATTGCCGCCGTTTCGGTGATTTCGATGATCATTCGGCTGGTGATGTCGCGGCGCAGTCCGGTCAGCCGTTGCAGCGTGACAACCCATTCGTGATCGGAGCAGGTCAGACCCGAAACATTGAGCGAGATTTTCAAATCAGGGTGGCGCTTGAGCAGATCCACAGACATTTCCAGCGTCCGCCGGTCGATCAGGCGCGCGAGCCCCAGCTGCTCGGCAACGGGAATGAATTCGCCAGCCGAGACCAGGCTTCCGTCCAGCTTTTCCATTCGCAGCAGGCATTCGTACAGTTCGGGTTTGCCGGACTTGGCACCAATCATGGGCTGCAACACAAGCCGCATACGATTGTCGTCTAAAGCCTTGATGACATCGTCGGCAATGGCACTGCTGCGTCGGCGCGATGTTTCAGCAGCGGCCGATGGCTCATACGCCATGAAACAATCAAAGCGTTTGCTTTTGGCGCGATCAAGTGCTTGCAAGGCGAAGTTCAGGGCTTGCTGAACGCTCGACGCCTGCGATGGCACGACAACGCCACCGATGGATAACGTCGCGGTGAGCTGGCACGCCGAGGTCTTGATCGTCACGTCGCGCACGCCGCGCATGAAGCGTTCCGCCGCGATGCGCATGGCGCCCGGTCCGCACTCGGTCAGGATAATTCCGAATTTATTGGAGGAGTAGCGCCCGACGATATCGCCGCCGCGCAACTTTTCTTTGATTTGGCGCGCCGCGCCAGCGATCACTTGATCGCCGACATCGAAGCCGAACGTTTCATTGATGACGGCCAGGTTGTTGACCGCTGCGATCAGGAATGCGCTCGGTTGTTTGCTATCGCCTGCCCGTTGCAGGCAGGTCGTCAACGCCTCGGTTAAGCGGATCCGGTTAAGCTGGCCCGTCAACTCATCGTTGTCGTTGCGATAGAGCATGCGCTGCTCTTCGAGATAGCGGTCGTTGATGATCCGAACGATGCCGCGGGCGCGCACTGGCTTGCCATCCGGCCCTGGCCACCAGCGGCCATGATCCTCGATCCAGATGGTCGCGTCGCTGCGTCGGCCGCCGAATTGAAACTTATACTGGACCCTGAACGGGATACCGCGAGCATTCTCCGGCGCGACAGTAATGTTGAAGGCTTGCTGCCGTCGGCTCAAGTGCTCAGGTGATATCAGCAGCTCAAAGCCAGAGCCGGTGCCGATCTGATCGGCGCCAGACACGCCCAGAATTTTCTCGGCATTATTTTCCCAATCGATCCGGTCACTCGCGATATCCCAGACATAGGCCGTTTCGTCGACCTCGGACAGAACACCGACAAGATCCAAACTCTCCATTTCCGTGAGCGGATCTATCAAGAGCGACCCGCCCGAGGCAGCAATGCCCGAACCGGAATTTTCGATTTTGGAATGTCCGTGATGGGTCGGCAAAGCAGCCACGTCGGCCTCGTGTTTCCAGTCCACGGCCACGATTTTCGTGCCCGAACCAGCCAATGGGATCAATTTCAGTAAATCGGAAGCTAAATGTAAAATGCTAACAAGAGTTAAAGCCGTGCACCGTTAACGGCGGGCGACAGCAAAAAGGCCGGCCTTTTCGGACCGGCCTTCACAAAATGAGACGCGTTCAGCAGTTGGCGCTTATTGGTCGGTGCCCAGATTGAGGTCGCGGCGGGCAACGCGGATGCCGATGGTGTAACCAGCGACAACGTCGATCAACGTCGCGGCCATGATGATGAAAAATACCGACGTGGCGGCTTGCGGTACGACGAGGAATTCAACGCCGCAAGCGATGAACACCAGCATCGATAGGCCGTGGTCGATCAACGTCGATGTCGTCGTGTAGGTTGATTTCACAATTTCGATGAACAGCAAAATCAGCGTGATGAGGATGATCAGGTCACCCCAACGGAACGTCCAAACGCCTTGGCTCAACAGCTTCATCTGGAAGATCGTGGCATCCAGACCGCCGACGCCGCCGCCGGCGAGCACGATCAGGTTGTAGAGGATGAAAGCAATGACAATGAGCGGAATGGCCCGTAACGACATAAGCATTCTCCTCTAAGACGAATGACGTATTGAGCGAGGTTCGTAGCGGCGCCGTTGTGGCACGGACGCGACCGTTTGCCAAGCGAACCTCAGCCCACGCAGATCTATCTGCCGCGCAGGTCAAAGCTACAACGCCATTCAGAAGCAATGAGTTTCTTAGACGTCCGTCTTCGGCTCAAGAATCTGACGACCGCGGTACTTGCCCGACTTGAGGTCGACGTGATGGGGACGGCGGCGCTCGCCGCTTTCCTTGTCCTCAACGTAGGACGGCGCGGTCAGCGCGTCATGAGAGCGGCGCTGGCCCCTCTTCATGGGCGACATTTTACTGCGCGGAACTGCCATTTTAGTGCTCCAAATATAAAACGCCCGTCGGACCCTGGACAATCTCTAGGGTTCTACCAGCGCGGTTATCAAGCTCAGGGCTTAAACTTGAGACGTCAGCGTCGCCAAGCCAAAGCTTGACCGCATCGTCCGTTGGGGCGGCTTATACGCAAAAACTAGGGCGTCCGCCAGTCCCCCCGTTTAATGCCCTGCAGCGGCAGGGTTTTGAGCAGATTTCGGCTCAAAAGCGTCCTAGCACGCAGCGGCTGGCGGTACGGGGGGCCGCCCGCATCCGGGCCTGGATATCGCCAGCCATTCGTTGGGTACGCGGGCCCGGGTCGCCGGCGGCGCGCTGGATCGGGTTTGGCAGGGCAACGGCCAGCTGGGCGGCTTCACGCTCGGTCAGGCGTGCGGCCGGCTTGTTGAAATGAAAACGCGACGCCGCCTCGACGCCAAAGATGCCCGGACCCCACTCCGCAATGTTGAGGTAGACTTCCATGACCCGGCGTTTGGGCCATATCAACTCCATGGCGTAGGTGAGCGGAATTTCAATGAACTTGCGTACGTAACTCTTGGCCGGCCACAGAAACAAATTCTTCGTCACCTGCATCGAAATGGTGCTGGCACCGCGTGGTGTGCCCCCGCGAGCGCGCGCGATCGCCTTCTCTATGGCGCTGATATCGACGCCCCAGTGTTCGCAGAACCGGCCGTCTTCGGACAGCAGCACCGCGCGCACGACGTTGGGCGAAATCGCCTCGAGCGGCACGAACGCTTCGTGCACGGGATTACCCCGCAGCCAATGGCTTGCCATCAGCGCCGAGAACGGCGGATCGACGAAGCGGAACACGATGATCAGTGCCAGAATGATGGCGAGCCAGCCGCCGAACAGATACCCAGCCGTGCGCAGGAACGTTCTGGCGAAATTCGCCGCCGAAGACTGCGGCGGTCTTTGCCGCTGCGGCGTTGGCTCAGCCCCAGTTCCAATCGCCGACCAGGAGCCGTTATCTCGAGCGCCGTAGCCATTGGTTGCAGTCGCACCGTTCGCTGCGACCGCCATTTTGCCAACGTCGAAAACGAAGTCATTTGACGATAATGCCGCCGAACCGTTCAAAGCGGGGGGCAATACTGCCTCTAGCGACGACAGCGTCGCGCGCGCAACGGACCGCGCCGAGGACGGAACCGTCCTCACCGTTTGCTGGTCATCCCCAGTGTTTGAGATGTTGTCGGACCGATCCATATGCCTCGAGCTGCGATTGGCCCTTATTCAATGGCCTCGCCAGTAGCCCGAAACAATGGCCGTGTTGAGTGCTTAAGGGCCGATATTTCGCCACATGGTTGAGACACCCGCAGCGGCGAGGCCAAAATGAGCTACTCGGCGGCTTGGCCGTCGCTGCGTCCAACGCCAAAGCGCTTTTCAATATAATCTTCAACGATTTGCTTGAATTCGTTGGAAATGTTCGGCCCCCGCAACGTCATCGCCTTCTTGCCATCGATAAATATCGGAGCGGCTGGCATTTCCCCGGTGCCCGGCAGCGAGATGCCGATGTCGGCGTGCTTGCTTTCGCCCGGGCCGTTAACGATGCAACCCATGACGGCAAGATTGAGCGTCTCGACGCCCGGATAGCGGGTTTTCCACTCCGGCATCCGGTCGCGGATCATATTGGAAACATCGCGCGCCAACTCTTGGAACACGGTCGATGTGGTGCGCCCGCAGCCGGGGCAAGCGGCAACCACGGGAACGAACGTCCGCAGGCCCATCGTCTGCAGCAGCTCTTGCGCCGTGCGCACCTCGATGGTGCGATCGCCATTGGGCTCAGGCGTCAGCGAAAAGCGCACCGTGTCGCCGATGCCGAGTTGCAGCAAAACGCCGATCGCGGCCGATGACGCGACGATGCCTTTGGAGCCCATGCCGGCTTCGGTGAGGCCCAGGTGCAGCGCATAGCGGCTGCGGCCAGCGAGCATTTTATATACGGCGATTAAATCCTGCACGGCCGAGACCTTGCCGGAGATGATGATGCGGTCGGCACCGAGGCCGATTTCTTCCGCGCGCGCCGCCGACATGAGTGCCGACTGAACCATCGCTTCGTGCATCACCGCGCGCGCCGACTTTGGGCTCGGCGACTTGGCGTTCTCGTCCATCAAACGGGTCAGCAGTTCGCCATCGAGCGAGCCCCAGTTGACGCCGATGCGCACCGGTTTGGCGTACTTGATCGCGGTCTCGATGATGGCGCCGAACTGTTTGTCTTTCTTATCCTTGAAGCCGACGTTGCCGGGATTGATGCGATACTTGTCGAGCGCCTCGGCGCAATCTGGATTTTGCGCGAGCAGCGTGTGGCCGATATAATGGAAGTCGCCAATAAGCGGAACGGTGATGCCCTGGGCGCGCAGCCGGTCGCGGATCTCAGGCACGGCTTTGGCGGCTTCATCGCGATCCACGGTAATGCGCACGAGCTCCGAGCCGGCGCGCGCGAGATCAGCCACCTGTTTGACGGTGCCCGCGATATCGGCGGTATCGGTGTTCGTCATCGACTGGACAACGACCGGAGCGCCACCGCCGACCAGCACGCCACCGACGTTGACGGCCACAGTTTGGTGGCGGGCGCCGATTCCCATATCTGACGCCCTAGTGTCCGTGCTGACCGTCATGTTCGCAAACCCTCATGCGTTATCATCTGCGGTCTTCTTACCGCCAAAGGCGGCCCCCCGCCAGAAGCGAAAATGCCGCCAGAACAGTCATTACCAGAACAATACTTGGGCCACCTGGCGTATCCAATTGCGCCGACATGAAGATACCCGCAAAGACGGCCGCCAGCGCCACGCATGCCGCGACCAGCGCCATGCGTTCCGGCGTATCGGCCAGTGGCCGGGCGGCAACGGCTGGCACGATCAAAAATGCCATCACCAGCAAAATGCCGACGATCTTCATGGCGACCGCGATGGTCACCGCCAGCATGATATCGAACAGCCCGCGCGACAGAATAGGATCGACGCCCTCAGCGGTTGCCAAGTCTTCGTGCAGCGACATCCGAACCAACGGCTGCCACAGCCACAGCGTCAGGCCCAACACGGCCGCGCCCCCCAAATAAATCCAGTAAAGATCAGCCGTCGTCACGGCGAAGATGTCGCCGAACAGATAGCTCATCAGGTCGATGGACGGGCCCTTCAGCAATGCGATGGAGATCACCGCCAGCGCTAACGCGGCGTGGTGCATGAGACCAAGCGTTGAATCGAGCGCGAGCAATTTTTGCCGTCCGAACGCAATCAAGATCATCGCGGCCGCAACAGCCGCCAGGATAACCGCGAACGTCATATTGATGTTGAGCGCCATGCCCAGCGCCACGCCGAGCAGGCTAGCCTGGGCCAGGGTTTCACCAACATACGCCATTCGGCGCCAGACGACGATGCAGCCAAGCGGTGCTGCCACGATTGCCAATCCGGCACCAGCGGCCAGAGCGCGCAGCACAAAGGGATCGGGCATGAACGCCACTAGCGGCGCTCCGGATGCGCATGCCCTGACGGCGCCGCTGAGGGCGCATCAGCAGCAATCGGGCGGGGGTTACCGGCAATGTCGTGGGCGTGGTCGTGGTGATGATGATAAAGCGCCAACGCTTTGGCCGCTTCATTGCCGAACATTCGCACGTATTCAGAATGCTGGGCGACGACATCAGGCCGCCCTGAGCAACACACATGGCCGTTGAGACAGAGCACGCGGTCGCTTCTTGCCATCACGACATGAAGATCATGCGAAACGAGCAGCACGCCAAGTTTGCGCTTGTCCTTCAACCGCGCGATCAGCTCATACAGATCGGCCTCGCCGGCATAATCGACGCCGCTAGCGGGTTCGTCGAGCACGAGCAATTGCGGATCGCGCAGCAAAGCCCGCGCAATAAGAACGCGCTGTGTTTCACCGCCCGACAGGGATGCCAGCTGCTGGCCGATCGCCCGCGCAACGCCGGCCTCGGCCAATGCGGTCTCAACCGCTGCCCGCAATGGCTTGCCGCCCAGCATCAAAAAGCCGGCCACCGTCATCGGCATCGTGCGGTCGATGTCGAAACGCTGCGGCACATAGCCAATGCGCATGGCACTGCGCACGATGCTGCCGCGATCTGGTTTTTCAATCCCTAAGATCAGCTTGACGAGGGTCGACTTGCCAGCCCCGTTCGGGCCAATGAGTGTGACGATCTCATTCGCGTGGACGTCGAGATCGACACCGGCGACGAGGTGGCGGCCATATCGCGTCAGCCACAGACCGCGCGCCGAGATCAGCGCTTTGCCGTCGTGGGGCATGAGCGCGTTGACCCCGTGATCGTGCCCGCAGGCGCAACTGTCGTCCTGGGTTTGAATGTCGTTCACCTGAGGTTTGGTCCTTGATCTCGGGAGGGATTGCTAGTCGCGGCGGCGCGCCTGGCATTCGGGGCAGGTTCCCGAAACCTCGACAAAGCGCACGCGCGGCTCGAATTTGACCGCCCTGACGGCCTTGTCGATAGTTTCGAATATTTCTTCGCCGTCCGCTTCCGAGACGTTGCCGCAGATTTCGCAACTCATGAACAGCGGGCGGCGTCCCGTGCGAGGCTGGTGCAGGCGGCGGCAGGCGAAATAAGCGTTCTTGCTTTCCAGCCGGTGAACGACGCCGGCCTCCAGCAGTGCGTCAAGCGCGCGATAGATGGAAATGGGTGCGAGCCGCGTGCCCTTTTTGGCCAGCCGGTCGAGCACTTCGTAGGCCCCGACGCTGGCCTGAGTCGATGCGATTTCCTCGTAGACCTTGCGGCGCAAATCCGTGAAGCGAATGTTCTTTTCGGCGAAGATTTCGATAGCCCGGTCAAGCGAGGTCTGCAGGCGTTCGTTGGACCGTTCCTCGCTGGAAACCCCTACCATAGTCAGCCTCTGCGCTTCATTGGTTCATGCCGGTATTGCATCTGGTAGCACAGCCTCAGAAGGGTGGACAATATAACATATTGTGTTTTGAACTTCGTGGTGAGCGCCCCTTGTGCCAAGGCCATGCCAAGCCCGCTGACAAGCAACAGTTGCCAGCTTTCCAAATCTTCACACCGCGCTGCACTTGTAATCGCTATTCTAAAACTAATTTCATCTGCTGGGCGCAATTCGTCTTAATATTGCCCCCAATTGGCCAGGACCCCTGCCCAAAGTGTGGCAGCGGTAAGATTGGCTAGTTCCAGGTTGTTTCGAGAGGCTGCGCGCGGGATGGACCTCAAGCTCATAGTAGACGGCATCGCGGAACATGCCAGGCCGATCGGCACGGCGATATTCTTTGCGTGTGCGCTCACTCTTCTGCTTCGCACCAAGCTTGCTAAGCGGATTTGGGCGACGCTCGAGGAGACGCTGTTCTCCAATTGGCAACTAGCGCTGCTTGGCACCACTGGCGTCGTGTTGTCGTTGGCGTCCGGGTGGACGACTTGGGACGGAATGCGCAACTTCACCGGAGAACCGTTGCTATCTGGAATGTTCACGTTCGGCATTCAGGGCGTGATGCTGATCGTTGCCTGGCTGATTGGCGAAAGCTTCGCCACGGGTATGAACACGCTGTCTCAGAAAAGCCCGTCGCGCACGACCAACCCGGCACTGCAAACGTTGCTCGGGGCGGGGATTGGTGTGTTGTTCTTCATCGCGCTGATGACGTTGGTGCTGCAATGGACCGGGCAAACCGACATCCGGCAGGCGTCGACCGACGATCTGTCGTGGGCCAAAACCGGCGATAAGCTGCTCATATTCGTGTGCGGCCTGCTGATGATCGCGCTGTTCGCGCTGTACGCGGCCAGCGATCTGATCCGCCCTTATATCCAGGGCGTGCGGGTGATCGTGCGCAACTCCGTGCTGTGGGTGATGTTCCTCGCTTGCATGGCAACGAGCGTGTTCTTTTCGTTCGACAGCCTCTTCACCTCGATTTTCCCACAGTCTGAGCGCGTTCGCGCCGCAGAACTGCGGGCTCAAAACCAGGTCAGCGGCATCATCGCCGACATCAATGGGGTGATCGGCGACCGCCGCACCAGCGAAGCCGACGCTCTTTTGAAGAGCGACGGCTGGACCAGCTATGAGACCCAGCTCGCAGGCATCGCCAAGGTTGCTGCCGCGTCCGAAGGCGCGATCGAGCGCTACATCAACAACCAGATCGAGACCCGCCGCCGCGCCGTCAAGGATCAGCAGGAGCGGATGACATCCGCCCAGTCGGGACAAGCCGGCATTCAAGGGCGCAAAATTTCGCTCACGGAAGAAAAAGGCCGACTTTCCGCGCAACGCCCCGAGCTCGCCGGCGAATACGCGACCAAGAAAGCCGAACTCGACGGCAAAGCTAAGGACATGGACGCCAAACGCGTCGAGGCGCTGGCCGAAGACAAAGGCGTCGAAGGCACCGGCAAAGAAGGCCGCGGGCCCGTTTATCGCCAGCGTATGGCCGAATTGTCGATGCTGCAGAACGCTTACAAAATTGCCGAGGAACGCACCAAGGACGCGCAAAAGCGCTTGTCCGTCGTTGAAACTCGTATGGCGGCGATTGATCGCGAATTGGCCAACGTCGATGGCGATCTGGCCAAGCTGAAAGGCGAAGCCGAGACGGCAGAGCAGCGTATCAAGCTCGCCGAAGAAACCGTCAAAGATGACGCTGGTACGAAAATCGATCCGGCGCGGTTGACGCCGGCGTTCGATCGGGCGCTGACCGATTTCCATCAGGATCCCAACGCCGAGCGCTTGGGCAAAATCCAATCGCTGTGCAGCGATATCTACGGCGCACTGTCGGCGACGCCCGAAACCAAAACTCAATTGAAGGGTCTGGATTGCGATCCCAAGGCCACGGCGGACGCGGCTTCGAACCTGTTTTCGATCCAAGCCGGCTCGAAGATGTTCGAGCAGACCTGTCTCTCTGGTGAAAAGATCAATGCCAACAAGTCGGCCGACGACCTGTTCGGTTTCGCGCGCCGCTGCCTCGCCGATAGCGCGCTGTCGAGCCGCGACACCGACGCTCTGCGCACCAAGATCAACGGCATCGAACTCGCGCGCGACGACAAAGCCCATCGCTTCGTCGTCACTTGGAACGCCTTCAAGGATGGCAATCGCCTAGCGTATCTGGCGCTCGCCATTGCTATCGCCATTGACGGCCTCGTGTTCATGTCCGGCCTGTTCGGCGCCAACGCCGTACGCTCGCCGCTGTCTGATGTGCCAACTTATAAAGCGCGCTCGGCATCGCAGCTGGAGGCGACGATCAACGCAGCGCTCGGGCCACAGCCCTACGACACGGCATGGGCGACATTGAATGCGCTGCGGCCGATGACGTTCGCAGACGGCTTCTCGGCCAGCGCAGACTTAAGCGTGCTCGACAGAAACACGGCCGATCGCGTGCGTATGGTGTTGACGGCGGGCGCCGATATCGGCGCGGTTGAAACGTTGAGCGTCAACCCTGAGCGCTACCGCGTGCGCAGCGAGTTGCGCGAATATCTATCGAGCGTATGCGACAGGCATCTGAAAACAGACGCCACAGCCAAGGATAAGGCCCGCCTGCAGCAGCTGGTCGGCGCGGCGCTCGAGCCTTATCCGCGCGAACATGCCGACCTCGTGTTGCACTCATTAGAGCCGATCCGCGAAACCGAAGGCTTCACGTCGATGGTGACGCTTACCGATGTCGACAACGATGATGACGTGCGCGTTATTCGCCGCGTCATGAATGCGGGCTCGGCGGTCAATGCGGTCGCGCCAGACCGCAAGGTCGCCGACCGATTCTGCATCAAGCCCGTGCTGTACGAAACGCTGCTCGGCATCCTCGCGACGGCGCGCGCAAATCCCAATTTTAAACTGGAGCGCCAGCGTGCTTTGAACCCGCCAGACTCAGCTCGAGACGTTGGCGCAATGCACGATTTTCGAGAGGGCCTGGCACCCGCGCAGCGCGCGCCTCAAATTGCCAAATCTCCGCAACTCACAAAAGAGGAAGCCGACGAGATTGATTCGCGAAGGAAAAGATTTGTCGGTGAGCTAATCGCGTCTTTGGGCATCGACTCGCTGAGCTTTACCGAAATGGACATCGCCACGCTCGGTGCTGCAAGGTTAGCCAATACAGCGTTTCAAGAAAAGCGCCTGAACCACGACAAATTGAATAAGTTGCTTTTAGAAACCGAAGTTAGGGCACAAAACGATGTGGATGCCGCGCGTGAAAAACTCGAAACTCAAATCAAGCGTTCAGATGCGGCCCTACACAAACTGCTCGAGGATGCAGCATCAATTGTCGAAAAGGATTTGAGCGTGATCCTGCTTTTAGCTGATGGTCCCTACGAGCGCGCGATAGAAAAAATGGCTTGGGCCCTTGAGACGCAATCGGGTGAAGGTAATTTGAACCCTGACGAAACGCATTTACTCCGCGCTTTAAAATTGTTGCGTCAGCCGCTCAGCGGAAGTCGTCGTCAAAACCAATCAGACTGGACCTCGATGGGACGCGAGCTTAACAATTCCAATCAAGATAACTTTCCAAAGATCGTGCGCGGCACAGATCGCCGGTTGGGCTAGATCGCAAAAGCTTCGACGCAAAAAGCACAGACGCGGCATAATTGATGGCGATCTGTGAGAACAACACAAGAGCGCCATAACTTCTCCAAATTGCCGCCGCCGCGCGATCTATGTTTGGCCAGATCGTAGCGATACAAGTATCACCAACAGAAATCCCGTCTTGGGGCCCATGTTGGGAGAATGTCCATGTTTTTCTCGCGCTATGTCCGTATTTCACTGCTTGCCGGCATCTCGCTGATGCTGAGTTTGGCTCTATTGCCGACGGATCAGAGCGACGCCCACTCCAACGCTGGTCCAAGCGTCGCTGTCAAAGTTTAAACGGCACCACGGTCTGGCGTTGCTGACCTAGCCCCTCGATGGTCAAGGTCATGACATCGCCCGCCATCAAATATTCCGGTGGCTTCTTCGCCGACCCGACGCCCGGCGGCGTCCCCGTCGTCACGATATCGCCGGGCTCCAGAACCATGAATTCCGTAATGTAAGCCAGCAGCTCCGGGATCTTGAAAATCATCGTCGCGGTCGAGCCTTGCTGCTTCATCGCGCCGTTGACGTCGAGCGACATCGCCAAATTATTCGGGTCTTTGATCTCATCTGTCGTAACGAGCCAAGGCCCTATGGGCCCAAACGTTTCAGCCGATTTTCCCTTGACCCATTGACCGTTGCGCTTGGTTTGAAAGCGCCGCTCGGACACGTCGTTGCAAATCATGTAGCCGGCGATATACGTCGTCGCGTCCTGCACATCGACGTAGCGAGCGCGGGTGCCGATGACGAAGGCGATTTCGCATTCCCAATCCATGCGGTCCGAGTTGCGCGGATACATGACGTTGTCGTTGGGCCCGCAAATGGCGCTGGCGGCCTTGTTGAACAGGATTGGCTCTGTTGGAATGTCTTGGCCCGTTTCGCGCGCGTGATCGGCATAGTTCAGGCCAATCGCCATGAACGTCCGGGTGCCAGCAACTGGGGCACCAAGGCGCACGCCTGCAGGGGCAAACGGCAAATCCGCCGGATTGAGCTTGTGCAGTGAGGCCAACGCCGCCGGGCTCAGATGCTCGCCCGAAAATTCGGGCACGTGCCCGAAAAGATCGCGAACTTTGCCATCGGCATCGATCAACCCTGGCTTTTCTTGTCCAGGGGCACCAAATCGAACGAGCTTCATGATCGCAATTCCGCAGTGAGACCGCGCGCGCCAATCGCGCGCTCCCGTGCCTAGGGCGTGGCGATTTCGGCGTCAAGCGTCGAGCGTCGAGCGTCGAGCGGCGCTGACGAAAAAAGGGCCCCCGCGCAAGGAGCCCTCTTATCAAGTCCGGAATGAGTTTGTTTAGAAGTCGATCTTGGCGCCGCCGACAACGGCGTGGAAGGTCTCAATCGAGGTCACGGCGCTGCTGCCTGCGCCCGTCGCCGAAGTCGAAACGTCGGCCGAGACATTGCGGTAGCCGATATAGACGTCCATGGAAGCGGCTTCCAGGCTCTGGTTGATACCGACGCCCCACGTATCGACGTCGGTTCCCGAGATCCGGTTGAATGCCGCGCCCGCCCCAAGGCTGCTGCCTGATTGCGGCTGGCCATTGGTCGATTTGACGGCAGCGCCGACTTTGTCGCGCTCATATTCGCCGTAGATTGTCGTCTTGCCCAGCGACGTGAACTTTTGTTCGATGCCGCCCTGCAGATACCAGAGACGATCCTGGTCTTCGACGTTGGCGGCAAAGACGGCGCGGCGTTGCCGGTCGTCCTGCTGGCCATAAGCGCCATAGACGTAGAGCCCGGTTTGCAGGTGCATAACGCTCGCCGACATCCCAAGGTAGTCGATATGAGATGGGCCGTCTGTGCCACCCAGCACGGCGCCGCCGCGGCTGGCACTCGAACCGCCGTTGTATTCGCCGTAGGCTATGCCACCGATCATTTTGAAGCCGGCCATTTCGCCAGTATATTTCAAAGAGACGTCGCCAACATCGTCTTCGCCCCAGAACGCGGTTACGACGAAGCCCGCGATCGCTGGCGTCTCGTAGCGTACACCGTTGAGACGATCGCCTTCGCCGGGGTTTTTATTGGTGCCGGGGCCCGGTGCCAGAATGTTGCCCCAACGCAGGGTCGATAACGTGCCGTCCGGCTTACGCAAGAAAAAGCCCGCGTTGTTGGAGCCCATCCAGCCGCCGAGGCCTTCCTTGGCGAAGAACAGCGTGTTGGCCGTGGTCAACTCGGTGATGTGATAGCCGGCACTTTGCACGAGCCCTAACGACACTTTGCCGAGCTGCTTGTTCTGCAAATACAAGTTCGAATAGCGCACATCGATCGCGCTGGCACCTTGAACGTTCTGATCGGCCTTATTTTCCTGATGGGTACGAACGCCGATTTCAAGAAGGTATCCCGTTGACCAGTCGCCATCGATCTTGGCGTTGCCGAGGAAGCGGAAGCGCGAACGCTCCTCTTCGTTGGTCGGCTGATAGACGTTGCTTTCGGCGCCATCGTCCCAGTATTGGATCGCTTGGTTGACGTAACCCGAAACGGTCAGCGAGACCTTACGGTTGCCTTTGCGCACCGTCGTCGCCTCGAGTTCCGCGATCCGTTCTTCGAGATCCGAGCAGCAGTTGCCACCAAGATCTGCGCCGAGTGCCGGACTGCCGAACCCCGTTGCCAAGGCGGCGGCAACGAGCGCGCGCCGAATTATGACAGGGTTGAATTTCATTGCCATTGAAGGAAGCTCCAGCACTCGATTGTGCAGTGCGCACTGGTGTCAGATCGCTATGACTATGTAAACATATCGAATGCCTAAAACGGACCCTCGTCGCGAGTTTTTTGAATTCTGTGGCTTTTGTGCAGCTTGCAAAGTTTCAAAGACATCCCGCCGCCGCCCCGCATCTCCCGTGCCCAAGTGGAGTTCAATTGCCTCAGAATGGTGCGGAGGTTAACCAGCTGTTCAATTGTGATCCGCCTCGGACGCCCAAAGGGGTATTGTTTGAGCGCTGGCAATCGAGCCAGCGATTAAGGCGTTTCCAGTCATGCGTACTTCAAAGATCATTGCATTCGCGCTTGCGTTTTTATCCTGCCCAATGGCGACCACCAGAGCGGGGCTCGATGTCGACGCCAATTTCAAGCAATCCGGCAACATCGAACTGGTCGTGATGGAAGCACCAGGCTGCATCTACTGCACCGTTTTCAGACGTGATGTCCTGCCAGCCTACCAGACCTCCGAACGGGCTAAGGACGTGCCGATCCGCTTCCTCGACGTCAACGATGCCGCCGTTGCCGCGCTCGGACTTGATGAGCCGGTCAACATCGTGCCGACGTTCGTTGTATTGAAGGACAATCGGGAGGTCGGACGCGTGCCCGGTTACGTCGGCCCGGAAGCATTCTTCCACACCATCAATTATTTGCTCTCGAAGGCACCTTAAAGCTTCCGGTCACGCGCGAACGGCGTTGCCAACGTTTGATTGATCGGCTTTGATGGCGGCAGTTGAACGGAGCACAAGCTCCGGGAGCGTTGTCCAATGCATCGTCGCGATTTCCTGCGCACATCGAGTTTGGCTGCCGCCGTCTTGGGCGCCAAGGCTGCCAATGCGTCCCCTGGCGTGCCATCGCCAGCAATCATCACTCGAACTCTTGAGTTGACGTTGGCGAGCCCTTGGAAAGCCGGCAGCAGCGGCTATCCCGATCAAACTCACAATTTTGCAAAACGGCTCGAACTGGCGCTCGGCGGGCGGCTTAAGCTGCATCTGCAAACGCGTCCGCAATCGGCCATCGAAGCGGTCGCGTCGGGAGCCAGCGATCTCTATTTTGGGCCGGAACACGCAAACGTCGCCCATCATCCAGCCTTCGCTTACTTCGCTGGCCTGCCAGGCGAGACATCCGCAGACTTCGCCACCCTCGAGATGTGGCTGACGGCTGGCGCTGGCCAAGAGCTGTGGGATGAGTTGTCGGCGAAGTATGGCGTCAAGGCTCTGATGGCGGGCCATACCGGCCCTGGACCCGGATTGTGGTCGACGCGCCCGATCCGAGCATTGTCAGATATCGCCAACGCGACCGTCTATGTCGAAGGATTGGCGCGCGAAGTGGTTCGCGGCTTGGGCGCGCAAGCAGCCGATCTCGCGCCAGACATGGTCGCCAGTAGTCTCGCCCGGCGCGCCATCGTCGCCGCCGAATGGGGCAATCCAGCGCAAAGCCTTGCCGCCGGTTTCCCATCTGTCGCCAAGTTCTGCACGCAACAATCCATCAATCAGCAGGGCAGCGTACTGGCGCTGACCATCAGCCGCCCGGTCTGGGATCGACTGACGGCAGACGTGCAGATCACGCTTTCGGCAGCCGCCGCGGAGGAATGTCGGCGCGCTTGCACCGACTTCAAAGCCAACGACAAAATCCTCCGCCGGGCACTCAGCGAAACGCTCCAAATCGCATTTCGACCGCTGCCGCGCGACCTTGAATTGGCAATAGCTCGGGTGTCGGAGGCGGTTATCGCCGACACCGCAACCTTCGATCGCATCTCGCACCGCATTAACGAAGATTACATGCGTAGCCTCAGCCCGCATTTCGGCCGCCGTGAGCGCGCGCCAGCCGTTTAGCATTCCCGGGAAAAACTGAATTTGACCGAATATGCTGACATTTTGCATTGCGCGATATAAAAGTGCGTAGGCGGCCAGTTCGCGACCAGAGCCGCGTCTCAGGGAGATTTGCACATGGCAACCGATTACACCGCAGATTTGAAGCGCTATCAGCCAAACTGCAATGACAAAGCCGTCGCCGGAATTATCAAGCATCTGGGCATAGCGCTTAAAAGCGAAGACGCATCGCTGGTCGCTTGCTCGAGCAAAGACGAGCTGGCGCGCGTTCGCGACAGCTGGCTGAAGAAGAAACTGGCTTTGACCGATGAAGATGCAAAACTCGACAAAGCGATCGCCGAAGTGTGCACCACAATGAAGGCCGACAACCGCAAGCAGCGGGTCACCTTCTATTATCTCCTTGCGGAGAAATACGGCAAACTTGCCATGTTTGGCTGATCGAGACGGCCCTTATCAAGCCGGTTTTGGCGCTTAAGCCTCACGTCGAGTACTGGCCGCAAGTCCAGTACAACGATCATCTTTGCGAGTTACCTCGTCCAGGCAATTCAAAGGGATGGGAGACTAGACTAAACTTGATGACGAACGCCAAGCGCGCCCGCATTGCAACGCCAACACGCCTAAGCATCTGGAAAGTAGAACATTCTCTTTAACCCAAGCGTCCAATATTCTAAGGTCCGCCGGGGACCACAGCTTTAGTAGAGTACCAATCATGAACGCGAATTCGCCGTCGCTTTCGGAAATCCGCAACGCGGCGTCCCGAGACATGGCCGACGAGAAAATGCAGCAAGTTCGCGAGCTGCTCGTCGGCGACACCTTGCGCCGCATGGAAGCGCACCTTGCTTATCTCGATGCGCGCATAAACGAAATCGAGTCGGTCTTGAGCCGCCAAGTCGATGCGCTCGAAGCGCGCATGAGCGGCTTGGCTGGCAGTGCCGAAGGCGACCGCCGCACGGCGTTCGACGCGCTCGCCAAAAGCGTGGGCGAACTCGGCGACCAGATCAAACGCATTTCGCGCGGTTAAACGCTGAGCGATGCGCAGCGACGACGATCACAGACCTGATGAAAGACGCGTGATGAGTGAATTGAGTACGGGGCAACTTGTTGCCCGAGGAAGTATGTCGCAGAGCGTCGAGCGCTTGAAGGAGCTGTTGTTCGACAGCGAGACCCAAGCGATGGCCGACCTCGCGCGGCGCATCGATGCGGTCGCCGAATCCGATCGCAACGGGCGCGACGAACTCAAACTCAAGATCGCGCAAATCTTTGACAGGGTCGGCACCACCGAGCGGTTCACGAGTAACGTCGCTAGCGTACTGGATTCAGCTCTTCGCCAAGCCGAAGTCAGCCAACACAACGAACTTTCGCAAGCGATGGCACCGCTGATGGTCACGACCATCAAGGCCGAGTTGCGCAACAGCCAAGACGAAATGGTTGAGGCGCTGTATCCGATCACCGGCCGACTGGTGAAATCCTACGTCGCCAGCGCCATCAAAGATCTGGCCGACCAGATGAACCGGCGGCTCGAGCACAATCCGATTATGCTTCGTCTGCAAAGCCTGACGACCGGCCGTTCGGTCGGCGAATTAGCGCTTGCCGGCACGCAGGATTTCAAGCTGCAGGAACTTTTTTTGATCCGGCGCGGAACTGGCGAACTCGTTGCCCACTGGCCGCAAAACGCACTCAGCGGCCGCGACCAAATGATGAGCGGCGTGCTGACCGCAATCAATGAGTTTGCGACGCAAGCCTTCGCCGCCGAACAATCGACGTTGCGCCAGATCGACCTTGGCGACAGCGAGCTTTATCTACGCGGCTCACCACTTTATCTCCTTGCCGCTAAGTGCTCCGGCACCGCGTCCAAGGGCGTTGAACAGGTTCTCGACGATGCGTTTCTCGCCGCAGTCGAGATGCAGCACGAGATTTCGGCGCAAGCACCGGGCACCGATGTCAAGGTCGAACAGGAGGCGCTGCTCGCCGAGCTTGGCAGCCATCTGGAAACCCGCATCAACGAACAAACGTCCGACGTTGCCGCAGTCGCCCGTGGTGGCGGACCATTGAAGTTGTTAGCAGCCCTCCTATGCCTTGGAATTCTCACCTGGGTCGGTTGGTCCTGGTATGCGAGCTACGAAAAAACCCGTGTGCTCGATGCGGCTCAGCGGATCGTCGGCGGTACCAGCGCAATGCAGGGCTATCCTGCAACGTTCGAAACGTCTCCACTCGGAGGCACGCTGACGATTTCAGGTCTGGCGCCGTCGCAAGATACTAAAATCCGTGTCATAGATCGTCTGCAAAAGGTGCTCACGGGCACGCAAATTCGCGATCTTCTCACCGTCGTGCCCGGCGGCAATACCGTCACCAACACTGTCACGATGACGTTGCCAGACGCCAATCCAAAGCTCGCCGAACAGATCACCGGCCAGGTCACGGGCCAAGTTGTCGGCAAGGTCGCGGGCCAAGTTGCCGAGGAGATCGGCAAGCAAAGCGCGGAGCTGCGCCAGCAAAGCGCCGACCTCAAGCGCACCGTCTCGGGCTTGGAAGTGCAGATGGCGTTGATGAGCGTACGGCGCGCCGCCGACCGCGCCGAGCGCCGCTTGCGCCAGGCCATCGTCGATCTCGACCGCACTGCTAAAGCCACCGAAGAGCCGGAAAAAGTCATTGCTCTGAAACGCATCACGCAGGGCATCGAAATCACCGCGCGCGATCTCGCTTCGCACAAAGTTGCCCTCAACGGCAGCGACACGGAAGCGGCCAAAACGTCCGGCGCATTGACGGAGCTTGCCACGCGGATCGAAGGCTTAGGCGGAGATATCGCAAAATTCGCCAACGGCGAAGCCGTGACCGGCGGGCCGTCGAAGAAGGCGCCAAAACCGGTTGTCGAACAAGCGCCGGCCCAGCCGCTCGATGCCGCTGCCGAAGGTATGGCGGCCGAGGCCGAGCGGCTCGCGGCGATGGCATCGACGGTGGCACTCACCGGCGGATCGCGCACTCGCCCCGTTGCAACGCCGGTCGCCATTGAGCCCGGAGCCCGCGAGCGGCTGGAAACGTATGCCCGCTCGCATGCGATCTTCTTCGGCAATGCCGTCGACTATCGCAATCCGGTCGCCGCCGACCAGGCCTTGCGCGATCTTGTGCCGTTGATCAAGGAAGCGGGAATTCTGATCCGCGTCGTCGGCTACACGGACGAAGGCGGCGCCGCAGCGCGCAACAGCGCCGTCGCACTGGAACGAGCCAAGCTTGTGCGCCAGGATTTGATAGCGCGCGGCGTGCCGGAAAATCTGCTCTCGATCATCGGGCGCAGCAAGGTCTCAGATCTGAGCCCGACGCCTGGACCGCAAAGCCCCAACCGGCGCGTTGAATTCGAACTGTCGTTCGTTGGCGAAGCGCAGCCATGATCACCCGAAAGGTGATGCTGTTGGGCGAGATCGGAGTAGGCAAATCTTCTCTCGCTCGGCGGCTGGTATTTCAAAGGTTCGAATTCGATTACAAGCCGACCATCGCCGTCGACGTGTTTCGTTACGAGGTTCCCGTCCGCGCCGGACACGCCCCGATGGCCCTGATCGTGTGGGACACCGACGGCAATTTCGGCGACGCCATTTTCCGCCATATCTACATGAAGGAAGCAGCGGCCGCCCTCATCATCGGCGATCTATCGCGGCCCCCGACGCTCGATAGCATGGTCAAGTTAGGCGCGGGCTTCGCCGACGCCTTTCCCGGCCGACACATCGGCTACATCGTCAATAAGACCGACCTGCTGCCGGAACCCGAAACAAGACCCCTGCCAGCCGAACTCACCCGCCCCGGCATCTCACTCATTCGCACCAGCGCAAAGACCGGCGACCATGTCCCAGAAGCCTTCATCTCCGCCGCCGACTGCATCGCCCGCCGCGGCCAGTGAGCCAAAGCCAAGATTTCCGGTGGAACGGGTCGCCTATCGCGATCCGCCGGTCGATATATTACCAGCGATCCTCGAGGCCGGGATTATGGTCGCGAGCCACGGCTCTTTCGGCCTCGTCTGGCTGAATTTGCAATTGTCTGCAATTCGCAGTTACGGCCCGCTGGTTGAATTCATCAAACTGGATGCGCCGATTACGGACAGCGTGTTAGCGCTTTATGGCTTAGAAACCGAGATCCTAAATCTGCGGGCGAAGCCCCAACGCATTTTGGAATTGCCAGCTATTGGCGTCGCCCAGCCCGATGGCGAAACCAAGCGGCTAAATTTCTCGATATTCTGGCAGCAGAGCCAAAATGCATTCTTGGTTTTGATTTATCGGGTCGCTTCGCAAACCGAAATCGAATTGGAACTGAGCCGGCAGATCAGAGCCCGCCTCATGGCCGAAGCGACTGTCACTGCCAAATCGAAAGAACTGGCCCGCGCCAACACGGATCTGGAATCCTTTGCCGAAATCATCTCGCACGATCTCAAAGGCCCGATGCGGCACCTGCGGCGGCTGACCCAACAACTGGCCGCCGAGACGCAAGCCGCAGGTCATCATCCCTTAAGTCTGCGGTTAAGCGAAATCGAAACGCAGTCGCAGCGCATGTCTCAGATGTTGAGCGCGTTGCTCGATTATTCGAGCCTCGGCCGCAAATACGAAGCACTCGCCCCCGTCGATACGGCGGCGCTAATCCAGAGCGTCGCGGCGTCCTTGCCCAAAAGCGGCATAGCAATCTCGATCAGCGGATCATGGCCGACGATCTGGACACTGGCCGCGCCGCTCGACCTCGTGTTGCGCAACCTCCTCGACAACGCCGTCAAGCATCACGACCGGGAGCACGGCGCCATCGAGGTATCTTGTGCGGAAGGCGTCAACGCGCTGACGATTTCGGTCTCCGACGATGGCCCCGGTATCAGCCACAAACATCACGAAGCCGCTTTTCTGCCGTTTCGGACGTTGAACACCGACCAAAATGTCGACAGCACCGGCATGGGTCTGGCGATGGTGAAGAAGGTGGTGGAAACGGCTGGCGGGGCTATCGTTTTGTCGTCAGATCCGACTGAAAAGCGCGGCACAACCTTCGTTGTGTCTTGGCCCACGCACATGGCGATTTAAACCAACTGGCGACCAATCCTGTGCATTAGCCCAAAAAACGTGACAAGTCGCGACGTTGTTGGCTATGGTCGTTTTTTGGCTGGCGAGCGGGAATACTTCGCCAGCGAAAGTCAGGCGTCGTCCGCCGCATCAGCGCACACATTTTCAAACGGAACGAGATCTCAATGGCGTCGTCATCTCCGAGTTCTGGCCGGGATTTTCTGGCCAAGAAAAGCGGCGTGATCCGCGCCAGCCAAAGCGTGCCCAATCTCAAAGATGTGGTCATCGTCGAAGACGAAAATCTTGACGCTGATCGTCTAATTGCAACGCTGCGGGTAATGTTCGGCTATGACGTTCAGGTGCGCCGCGCATCGACGCTCGGGGGCGCTGTTGACCTCGTCATGGAACGCGCACCCGAAATCGTTTTCCTCGACGACGTTTTGAAGCCGAGCGATGACGCCTCTCAAACGATACCGTTTTTGCGGCGAGCCAACTATCAAGGCCCCATCGTCGTCATCAGCGGTCAAGTCACGCGCTCGCGCCGGGCAGTGCTGATTGCCGCCAGCGCCACCGAAGTCATCCATAAGGATGATGTAGACAGCGTAAAACTCACCGAAACGCTGCAACAGATTTTCGCGAGAAATTCGGACAAACCCGCCCAAGATTGATTGGGCAGGGTAAATTTCAGCAATTGTCAATTTTCACACAGGCCGTTTGTCGCACCAATTGATTGGTGAAACTGATTTTCCGTGGCTTTTTAAACATAACTGGAAATCACGCCTTTATTCAGAACGATATTCGTGGTGCATAGCGTCATTCAAAGAACGAATGACGAGGGGCCATATGAATTGTAAAGTCATGTTCGTTGCGTTGAGCGCACTGGCGATCGCACCGGCCGCATTCGCGGAAGAGTATCAATTACCCGATGGCGTCACGCCGCAATTGAAAGCCGCCTGCGAAACGGATGTCCGGCGGTTATGCATCGGACAAAATCCGACTGAAGATAAAGTCAAACGCTGCGTCGCGGCTAAGTTCCTACAGCTAGGCCATCGCTGCCAAGTGCAGCTCGCACTCGCAGGTTTCAAGCAATAAGCGGGCATTTTGCCCATCACGATCCACGCGGTCCACGCTGCTTGCCAACCCTGGCAGGCGGTGTTTTAAGAGATCAGGCCCCCAACGGCGAAAGGTTCGAGACAACCCGGTCCGGCCCGAGGTCTGGATATTCGTCAGGCGCGCCACTTCTATTGACCCAGATACAGGTGAAACCGAAGGCCTTAGCGCCTGCGATGTCCCAGCGATTGGACGACAAAAACGTGATGTCGCCCGCGCCAACCCCGTAAACCTCCGTCGCCAGCCCGTAGACTTTTGGGCTGGGCTTGAACGTGCCCGCGACGCGCGCCGAGATCAGAGCATCGAACACGCCGTCGAGCCCAGCGTTGCCGACGATATCATCGAGCATATCGGTATCGCCGTTCGAAAGGATCGCGAGCTTGGCACCTTGATCTTTGAGCCGACGCAAAACGTCAGGAACTTCGGAATAGGTTTTCAACCGCTGATACGCTTCCAGCAACCGTGGCGCTATGGCCTCGTCTAACCCGCACACGGCCAGCGCATAGAGCAATCCTTGTCGCGTGGCCTCGCGAAAGGGAATGTGGCTGTTCAAGCCGGCGTGGATCCAAGTGTACTCAAGCTGCTTAGCGCGCCAGATTTCCGACAACCGGCCCGAGACCGCGCCTAAGGAACCGGCATGTTCGCCAACAGCGGAATGCACATCGAACAAAGTGCCAAAAGCGTCGAAAACGTAATAGCCGGACGCCTTCGCCATAACGAACCTCGTTTGACCTGAAATTAGGCCGCCACAGCCTTAGCCGGTTGGGCCGTCTCTGCCAGATAGCTCATCGCCGCCAGAACGCCGCCCTTCTTGTGCGGCACGCCAGCCAACTCAAAGCCCATCTCGACGCCGGTCAAAGCGCCCATGACGGTCAACTCGTTGGTGTCGCCCAGATGGCCGATGCGGAATACTTTGCCCGCGATCTTATTCAAACCGGTGCCGAGCGACATGTTGAACGTGTCGAGCACGAGCTTGCGGTAGGTATCGGCGTTGTGGCCATCAGGCATGATCACGGTGGTAACGGCTGGCGAATAGTATTTCGGATCGCGGCACTGAATGTCGAGACCCCAGGCCCGCACCGCGCGGCGCGTCGCTTCCGCCAACCGCTCATGACGGGCAAAGACGTTTTCCAGGCCTTCTTCATTGATCATATCGATCGCTTCGGCGAGCCCATAAAGCAGGCCCGTGGCCGGCGTATAGGGGAAAAATCCGTTGGCGTTATTGGCAATCATATCGTCCCAAGCAAAGTAGGACTTCGCCATCTTCGACGTTTTGCTCGCCGCAATGGCCTTCTCGCTGATCGCCGTGAACGACAATCCCGGCGGCAGCATCATGCCTTTCTGCGATCCCGAGATAGTGACGTCGATGGCCCATTCATCGTGGCGCAAATCGGTGCAGGCGAGCGATGAAATCGTGTCGACCATCAGCAGCGCGGGGTGGCGCGCGGAATCCAGCGCCTTGCGCACGTCATCGATACGCGAGCGGCAGCCCGTCGAGGTTTCGTTGTGAACGACGCAGACGGCTTTGATTTCGTGCGCCTTGTCTTGCTTCAGGCGCGCTTCGATCAGATTTGCGTCGGCCGCGATCCGCCAGTCGGTCGTGATGACCTCGGGTTTAAGCCCGAGCTTTTGAGCCATGACCGCCCAGAGAACGGCGAACTGGCCGGTCTCGCACATCAAAACTTTATCGCCGGGCGACAGCGTGTTGCAGAGAGCCGATTCCCACGCGCCCGTACCGGACGAGGGAAAAATGATGACGTGGCCTTGGGTCTTGAACAGGCCCTTGATGCCGCTCAGGACGCGCATTCCGAGCTTCTGAAAGTCTGGCCCGCGATGATCGAGAATTTGCCGCGACATGGCGGCGAGAATGCGCTCTGGAACAGGCGTCGGTCCGGGGATCTGTAGGAAGTGGCGGCCAGCGCGGCGGGTTACGTTCGACATAGAGCGTCCTCAAAAGCGTTTCGTGGCGCGCAAGGATAACCGCGAGACGCGGCCAAACCGGGCGCAATACGATGCGCCGGGGCCGTGGGTCCCGGATATGATCCTGCGGAAGCTGCTGTCTTAGGTGGCAAGTTCGCGGGGCGTCAAGACCAAAGGGGCGGTTCGACGCCTTTGCGCCTTGAAACTCAGGTCAACCTGAAGCAAACCAAGGTCTCAAAATAAGCCTGTGGCGATGCCGTTATTGCGCATTTTGCCTGACCGGCGCAGCGGTTGACCTGAGAGGGCCTATGAAAGGATCCGATGCGTCTGTGCTGACAGCAACTGAAGCCGCAGCGGCATTGTCATCGGGCGCGCTGACTTCAGAACAGTTGGTCCAGTCCTGCCTCACCAGAATTGCAGCGCGCGACGGCATGGTGGACGCGTGGGCACACATCGATCCCCAGCGAGCGCTGGCTGAGGCCAAACTTGCCGACAGCAAGCGCAAAGACGGCGCGTCGGCGTTAGGGCCGTTGGCTGGTATTCCAGTCGCTGTCAAAGACCTCATCGATACGGCGGACGCGCCAACCGAATACGGCTCGGCGGTCTTCAAGGGCCGACAACCGAAAGAGGATGCCAACGTCGTTACGCAGTTAAAGGCTGCGGGCGCAATCATCCTTGGCAAGACGGTCACGACCGAATTGGCTTTCTTTGGTCCCGGCAAAACAAAAAATCCGCGCAACCCGGACTATACGCCAGGGGGATCGTCGTCGGGTTCGGCTGCCGCAGTGGCCGACGGACAGGTACCATTAGCGCTTGGAACGCAGACGGCGGGCTCGATTATTCGGCCGGCATCCTTTTGCGGCGCAATCGGCTTTAAACCGACCTTTGGCTACGTCTCGCGCTCGGGCATCCTGGAGCAATCAGCACCACTCGATACCGTTGGCGGTTACGCACGATCGGTCGAAGACATCGCTCTGCTGATCGACGCCATCAGTGCGTACGACCGACGCGACGGCGATATGTCATCCGCGCCAAAGCCGTCGCTGGTTCAGGCGCTGCGCGGCACGCTGAGCCATCCGCCGCGTTTTGCGTTCGTCAAATCGCCGACCTGGCCCCATGCCGATCCCGAGACAAAGCTGGCATTTGCAAATTTTGCCGGCCAGTTTGGGGCGCGTTGCGAGATTGTGGAAGTTGCACTACCGCCGGACTTCGATGGCTCGTTGCGATTGCAGCAGTTCGTGCAGTTTTCCGACATCGCGCGTAACTATGGCCCGATCGCAGATAAACATCCCGATCTGATATCAGAAAAATTGAAGGACGTGATCGCTGAAGGGCGCACGCTTTCGTCTGCCGACTATGCCGCCGCGCGCGCCGAGCGCGATCCGCTGTACGATGCTCTGAGGCCGACTTTGGTCAACTATGATGCGATCCTGACGCCGGCGGCGCCAGGGCCTGCCTTGCGCGGCCTGGCGTCGACCGGAAGCCCGATGTTCAACGCGCTGTGGACCTATCTCGGGATGCCGTGCATCAGCCTGCCACTCCTGGAGACAGACGGAATGCCGCTCGGCGTTCAGCTTGTCGGCGCGCGCGGCGACGACACCGGGCTATTGCGCGCCGCCAACTGGCTAATGATAGCGGCCAGAAATTAATTCAGAAATTAACTCAAAGCTCGTCCTAAATCTCAGCCGTGCATGGGCGAGAACCGGCATGCCGTCACAATCGTCTGCTGATCTGACCTTACATTTGTCAGCGTTCGGGGGATTTCATGCAGCGCTTTAGATTGTTGGCCGGTGCAAGATTGTTGGCCGGTACCGTCGGCATACTCATGTCGCACGTTGCGCCAGCATATGCTGAAAAGCGTGTGGCACTCGTCATCGGCAATGCCGCTTACGTTCACGCGGGCAAACTTGCCAACCCCAAGAACGATGCAACCGACATGGCGGCCAACCTCAAAGCGCTCGGCTTCGATGTCATCCTGGGCACCGACCTCGACAAGCGCGGCCTCGACGGTAAGGTGCGCGACTTCGCCCGCGCACTCGAGAGCAGCGACGCCGGCGTATTTTTTTACGCCGGACACGGGCTACAGGTGGGCGGGCAAAATTACATCATTCCAATCGATGCCAAACTCGAAAGCGAGCGCGATCTCGATTTTGAAACCGTGCGGCTTGATTTCGTTCTGCGCCAGATGGAACTCAACCGCGAACAGAAAACCAATATCGTTTTCCTCGATGCCTGCCGTGATAATCCGCTGGCACGCAATCTGGCGCGCTCGATGGGCACGCGCTCGACCAGCATCGGTCACGGGCTAGCGCAAGTGGACGCTGGCGTTGGAACGTTCGTCGCCTTCTCGACACAGCCCGGCAACGTAGCGCTTGATGGATCAGGCCGGAACTCGCCATTCGCGTCAGCCTTGACCAAGCGCATCCAGGAGCCGGGGCGAAATCTGAATGCCATCATGATCGATGTGCGGCGCGACGTGCTGGCCGCGACGTCGGGCAAGCAAGTACCATGGGATCACTCAGCGCTCACCGGCGACTTCTTTTTCGATCTCGCCAACGCGGCGACCGCCGCGCCCAAGACCGCGCCGAGCGCTGCTTCAAGCGGCGAAGATGCAGCCGCAATGAAAGAGCGGATCAAGAAACTCGAAGAGGAATTGAAACGCTCAGCCGACAGCACCCGGGGCGCCGAGCTGCAACGGCTGAAAGACCAGAGCCAGCAGATCGAAGAACAAAACCGCGAGGATTGGCAGAAGATTTTCGAGTTGCGGCGCAATGCGTCGTCGGAAAACGATCAAAGGCGCCACCAGCAGATGCAAACTGACGCCAACAATCTGCAAATGAAACTTTCGCGCCGGGGCATGGAGCGCGGCAAGCTCAACGACAAAATCGGCGAACTGGAAAAGAAGCTCGGGCTCGCATCCAAAGACGCGGCCGCGACCGCCACCGAACCTGCGAAGTAGCGGTGAACTCAATTTCCTAATTCAGTGGCCGTCCTCCACCCGTCATTCCGGATGCGACACCCACCCGTCGATGAAAAAACCGGCTGGAAAGCTCCAGCCGGTTGTAGGTTGTCGTGAACGTGGCGCCAGTGATTAGAGATTTTCGTGCCGGACGGGCGCTTGATCGTCGTCTGATCCGTCCATGTCTGGCGCATTCTGCGGAGCTTTGGGCGCGGCTTGGCCACCAGGAGCACCGCCAGAGCCGCTATCCGTCGTCGGGCTACCGCGATCGCCATCATGGCCATGGCCGTGATGATCGCCGCGCCCACCGTGACCCCAGCCGCCGCCCCAACCACCTTTTCCACCCCAGCCTTCAGCGAACCGGTGGCCATGACCTTTGTGGCCCATGCCCGGCACAAGGTTACGAATAAGCGGACGCAGAACGTCTTTCTGCTCATCGTTAAGCGAGGCATAGAGCGGTTTGAATGCGCCAGCGAACGCCTTCATACGATCGGCACGCTCGGTCATCTTCGCACTCATTTTATCAAAGCGCTCCGCCATGTCGGGACGCTTAGCTTCGTCTATGCTTGCATCCTTGGCGTCGCGCTCGGCTCGCATCTTGTCGTGCTCGGCTCGCATCCTGTCGTGCTCCGCACGCATCCTGTCGTGCTCCGCACGGTTGGCGTCGCGGGCTTTGAAGCCATCGCGAACTTGCGCTTCGACTGGCGACCAAAGTTTCTCCTGCTCAGGGGAAAGTTTCAAAGCGGTTTTGATCATGGCAAGCCGGCCCTCATCGACGCGGGCGCGGGTCTCTGGCGTCATCTGATGCCAGGCAGCGTGCTGCACTGTGGCGGCAATGGCGAAGGTCGCTGGAATGGCTGCCACAACGCCGAGCGCCAAAGCGAGCTTGCGCGATATTTTCATCATCGATACGTCTCCTATAATACCTGGATAGCAAGGCCCAACCTCACGGGGGGGGGGGGGGGGAAGTTAAAAGCACGCCGATCAATGAGTAGAACGGGGCCAACGGGCAAATCCGGCGCGCGGCATGCCCCCGATGGCGAGCCGTTCGCAAGCGCACGGCTGTAACGGGGTTTTTAGCCGGCGATTT
>JANLPU010000037.1:0-26653 GCA_031367425.1 Hyphomicrobium sp. | reverse complement strand
TTGCACTAAACCGCTGCCGCGGTAGGGAGCTTGAGGCGCGGCCGCAGGGAAGCGGCTAGCTCCGAGTTCGATGCGGACGGCGTAACGGCTCATACCAGTCATGGCGGCCGGTTTGCTCGATTACCCAGATCCACGCAAAGTCGAAGGCGTTCTTCGAGACGGCAAGTTCGCGCATAGCGGCATCTCGCAGCTCGGCCTTAGTCAGCACCTTGGGCTGACCATTGCGGACGAAGCGCATCAGCCAGTCTTGGGCCCGGCGGCGCTCGCTCGCGGCCTTCTCTGAGAGTTCCTGCGATCGACTTTTCATTCCTCGCGCATCTCCGCAGGCATTGCACCGCAGGAGGCCCACGGCAGGGAACGGCTCAACAGAGCCATTCCGTATACGTCGCACAAGATAACTTCTGCGACATGCCCTCATGCGCCAGGTCTTCCCCGGCGCCGCTAACGGCTTTCTCACGACTCAGCAGGTTCGATTCACGCTCCTCAACCAAAGGAGCCAATCGATGACCAAGCCTATCTCGCCTCTGCGCCAACGCATGCTCGACGACATGAAGATGCGCAACATGTCGCCCAACACACAGAAAGTCTACACCTATGCCATTGCCAACTACGCGCGTTTCTTTCACCAATCGCCAGACAAGCTCGGTGTCGAAGATGTGCGCAAGTACCGGCTTCATCTCATCGACCGGGGGCTTAAGGCCAGTTCGATCAATCCCATTATCGGGGCGTTGAGATTCTTCTACACGATCACGCTTGCCCGCAAGGACATGGCTGGCGATATCCCCTTTGCGCGCCGTGAGGATACGCTGCCTGCCGTACTGGCGCCCGAGGACGTCGTGCGCTTTCTAGAAGCCGTCGAGGGCGTCAAGTTTCGCGTTCTGCTCACCACCATCTACGCCGCAGGCTTGCGCGTATCTGAGGCCGTGATGCTGACGGCGCCAGACATCGATAGTCAGCGCATGGTCATCCATATCCGGCAAGGAAAGGGGCGCAAGGATCGCTATGTCATGCTCTCCGAGCAGCTGCTCGGCATTCTGCGCCGCTACTACAAACTCAAGCGACCTCTCGTTTATTTGTTCCCTGGGCCCGATCCCGGGCAGCCGCTGACAACGCGCTCCGTGCAACGCATCGCTCGCACTGCTGCCGACAAGGCGGGTCTTGGCACGGATGTGACGGTGCACACCTTGCGTCACAGCTTTGCAACCCATCTGCTTGAGCAGGGTGTCGATATCCGCGTGATCCAGCATGTGCTCGGCCATCGTCAGATCACCTCGACCACGCGCTATGCCCGAGTAGCGACGAACGTCATTCGCAAGATTCAAAGCCCTCTCGAACAGCTTTGTCTTAATGACCGTCTCACGCTTTGACGGCCGGACATGTCACGTCTGGGTCTGGAAGTGGCGGATATCTTCCGCCGCTACGGTGCGGCGTGGCGCGCTGAGAACGGGGCCCATTTGAGCACCGGGCAGCGCCGCGTCATGGCCGCAATCGAGTTGTGCCGCACCGCGGCGCTTGGCGGCCACGTCGAGCGCTGCGATGATTGTTCACACACGCGCATCGCTTACAACTCCTGCCGCAACCGGCATTGTCCGAAGTGCCAGTGGACGGCGGCGCAGGACTGGCTCGAAGACCGCAAAGCCGAACTTCTGCCAGTTCCCTACTTCCACGTTGTGTTCACGCTTCCGGCTCAGCTCGGTGCCATTGCGTATCAAAACAAAGCCAAAGTCTATGGTCTCTTGCTTGCCGCCGCGGCAGAAGCCCTGACGACAATCGCCGCCGATCCTAAGCATCTCGGCGCTCAGATCGGTGTCACCAGCGTGCTTCATACCTGGGGCTCGAACCTCGATCATCACCCGCACGTCCACTGCATCGTGCCGGGCGGCGGCATTTCTACAGCCTGCCTCGGCGAACCGGCCGGGGGCGAACGTTGGGTGCCATGCCGGCGCAACTTCTTCCTCTCCGTGCGCGTGCTCTCCCGCCACTTCCGGCGGTTATTTCTGGAAGGTCTGGTGCAACTGTATCAGGCCGGTGATCTAAAATTCTTCAACGATCTTGCGCCGCTCGAAGATGCCAACCTGTTCCGTCAACATCTGGTGCCATTGCGGCGCTCTGAATGGGTCGTCTACGCCAAGCAGCCATTTGCAGGCCCTGAGCAAGTGCTGGCTTATCTCGCCCGCTATACGCACCGTGTCGCGATTTCCAATAGCCGTCTCGTCTCGATCGAGGACGGTCAGGTGGCGTTCCGCTGGAAGGATTATCGCGAGACCGGCGGCAACAACCGCAAAGTTATGCGCATCGATGCAGGCGAATTCATGCGCCGATTTCTGCTTCACGTCTTGCCTGGAGGCTTTCATCGTATCCGGCATTATGGACTTTTCGCGAATGGACACCGGGCAGCAAAGCTTGCGCTTTGCCGCAAGCTACTTGGCGCAAACGCCGAAGCAAAGACGGACGGCGCCGAAGGCGAGAGCACGGCCACGGTAGCTATCGCTGATCCGCCGCTTTGCCCATGCTGCGGTGGACGCATGCGCACCATCGAGACGTTCGAGCGCGGCCATGCCCCGCACTCCTTCGTCGAACCTGCGAGGCTCGATACCTCATGACGGCAATTGCGCAACGAAATAGCAATACCATTTGCTATCAACGCCGGGCGCAACCCGGCGGTGCAATTGCACGTCCAAACGGTTCAATAGCCAACTATCTTTGCCAGAAGTGCGCTATAATAATCGCTGATTATCGAGCCATGCCGCTGGTGACCGCGGCCGTCACGTGGCCGTCGCACGAGCGAACCCGGCTCAGTTCGCGTTCAGGCGCGGCTATCAAAGTAACGGCGATCGTCAAATCCCCATAGACTGCCAATCGTTGCCCGCGGTTTCGTGCAACTGAGTTTCTGCAACGCCGCCCAACCGAGCGGTGCAAGCCTCTTCGCGATACGCGGCATCGCAGAAACCTCTTAATAGGGCGAAGGCGGAATATCTTGTGGGACTTTTATTTCCTGCCCGGTCCATTCTGTGTAAAGGCCAGCGAAATCGACCAGCGTCAGTGGCCTGCCCCTCACATACCCATAAACACTCGGGCCATCCACAAACCCGAGCGGGTCGGGCTGGGTGTAGCGGCCCAGGGACAGATCGTAATGCCGGTGCCAGTTGTAGTGCAAGCCGCTTTTCTTGGGCCTTCGGTTGCCCACCAGCAACCGGCCCCGCGCTGGAACCACTGTCGTCCGGCCGTAGGCGGGCCAGAAAAATGGAAAACGCTCGTTCAACGTCTGCGCGCCGGTCAAGGTGTGCGGCGCGCCCCAGGGCGTGTACGTCACGTCCCAGACGCTCGCTTTCGCGCTGTTCGTCATCTTCACCGGCCGGCCCAAATGATCGGCGTGGACGTTCAGCATCACGGGCGTCGCCGTGTCGTGCCGGAGGCGCGCCAGTAAAGTGATGGCATCGACGACGGCGAGCGGAATATCCACCCCGGCCTTCGCCGGGGCAGGCTCTGCGTGCAGCTCTGCCGGGTCATGCCGAAGGCGTGCGAGAAAAAAGCCCGCGCGATCTCGGCCTCCGGCAGCCAACGCCTGCCCCGGACCCGCTCACATCGTGAGCGGAAATGGTCCGGGGTATTCGCGCACCGTCGCGGCTTTTTGCTTTGCGCTGTCGATTCACGCCCTCGCCGGTATGGCTCGGACGATCGGAGCGCGGGGCGTCGAGTTCGGCGATCACATTGCCCCACAGATCGTGCACCGTGTCGTGCCGGAGGCATGCGAGCAGAATGCGGCGGCGTTGGTCGTGCCGGAGGCGCGCAAGAAAAGTGCTGCCCGAGTTGGTGATGACGCTGGTGATCAGCTGCTCGAAGCCGTTGTAGGGTGAGACGCGACGGCCTATGGGCCGACGTAAACGTCCAGTGGACGTTTGCGAGCGACGAACGCCCGGAGCGCAAGCGCAGGGCCGCCAAGGTGCCGCGCACCGTGCCCGCAACCGTCACGGTCTTCAGGCGGTTGTTGTTATTGTAGCCGAATAGCCTGCCCCGGACCCGCTCATATCGTGAGCGGAAATGATCCGGGGTGTACGGCCCGCCCGAGTGCTAAGTCGGTGGCGATATTGTCGGCCGCGTTCCCCGCCTGCGCGGGGACAAGCTCCGGCCAGCGCGCCAAAAAAAAACGCCCCGGTTTCCCCAGGGCGTTTTTGATTGAGCGAACCGTCTTTGCTAACCTTAGCCGCGCAGGCGTGTGCGAACGATGCGCGGGAATTCCTCTTCAGGCTCAGTGGCGGTTCCATATCCCGTCTGAGCGCGCTGTTCGGCGATATACTGGCGGCCCTCTTCAAGGCTCCACCAGCGATCGGCCGCGGGGGCGGCCGGTGCAGCAGCCGCCGCTGGCGCCTGAACGGCTGGCGCTGGTGCTGGCGCGCGTTGAGCCGGTGCCTGCGCTGGCGTGTTGGTATAGGTCACGCCTCTGGCCTGCTGTGGCGGCTGGGCCGAGAACCAGGCTTCCACCAGATCGAGTTCGTCGGCCGACAAGCTTAGGCCCTGGCTGCGGCAGCGCGCGACGACGAAGTTGCGGAACCGTCCGGCAAACAAGTTGGCGGATGCGCCTTGTTCGAACCACGGATCGCTCTCGCTCACGACTTCCAGAATGAAGCGCAGATCGTCGCGTTTCAATTCAAGGCCGAACTCGCGCGCCCGCAATGTGATGTTGGCGAGCGTCTGGCCACCCTGCAAACCGTTGCTGGAGATTTCCTGCGCCATCACGTCAAACAACACGCGATATTCGGCTGGTGCCAACGCTGGCGCCTGACAGGCCTCGTGAATGCGTGCGATCGATTGCTGGATCTGCGTCGCCTGATCGGCCGTGCGCTGTTGCGGTGCCGCCGGTTGCTGTTGTGACGGTTGCTGCTGTGGCGCTTGCTGCACCGGCGCTTGCTGCAATGGAGCGCTTGGACGTTGAGCCTCGCGGCGAACCTCAGCTTGCGGTGCCTGTGCTGCAGGCTGCATCGGCGGCACCTGAGACGTCTGCATCGCAGGCGGTTGTGCGGGCGGCGCGGGCCGCGTCGGCTGTGGCTCGGCGTGATGCTGGACCGGTGCCGACGACCGATCGGACACGCGCCGTGCTGGCGAGCCCTGCATCGCCGACATTGGCATTTGCGGTGGCATTTGCGGCGGCGTTAGCTGTTGTTGCGACAAACGCGGCGGCGGCGCCGGTTGGAACGACCGCGATTGAGCCGGCAGATCATTGATCGTGGGCTCCGCGTGGCGCGCTTCAACTCGCTCTTGACGCTCTTGACGGTCTGGCGCTGACAGTTGTGGTGTCAGCAGGCCCGTGGCCGAGATGTGCCGGTTGCCGTCGAACACCGTGTAAGGCGCGGTATCGCTCAAGTGGATATCGTCCGGCAGGCCCGCAAGCAGCAGATCGCGGAAGGAACCGTAATTGCCCCACGACGTGCCGACCGTTTTGTCATGCCCGATGATCCGCACGGCGCGGTCGGCCAGGGTCTCGAGCGGAACGGCCTGCGGGGCCGAGCGCACGAAGCCGACAACCTCTGCCAGAATGGCGCGGCGGGCTTCCTCGAGGTCGATCGCCGGCAACGCGGCTGTGATCGGCGCTGACAGCTCGCGCGGTGGGCTATCGCGTTCGACACGACCGTTGAGCAGCAGAGCCAACAGGCTACTCTCGCGGATCTCGCCGTCGCTTATGGCCGTATAGGGCTGCGCGGTGTGATCGTTGGCGAACACCACCGTGCGCCGTGCATGGGCGCGCAGGCGATGAAGAACCGGCGTGAAATCGGCGTCGCCCGACAGGATGATGAACTCGTCGAAGCGGGTTTCGTGGCTGATGAGATCGCGAATATCCATGACGATGCGGATATCTGCCGAATTCTTCAACTGCGCCGTCAAGGGCGGGCAGTCGATGACCTCAAAGCCAGACTTCAAGAAGTGATGGCGCACGAACGGGAACGAGTTCATGTCGGTCGAATTGTCATGGCTGTTGCGGCGTGGAACCGGATTGCCGTAGCAGCGATTCATGACCATGCGCCGCTCGCCGGCGGCTGCCAGACTAGAGGTTGGCGTGATCAATTCGCCAGACACGATGCCCTGTAGCCAGGCTCCGCTGTCCTTGGCAAAGCGCTTTGCAGCGTCTTCGCTTTTGCGTTTCAACGATAGATAGATGTTGTCGTAGTCGACAAACACAGTTGATAGAATGGGTCCTGAAGACTCGCGCTTCATCGACGGCAACCCCCGTTAGCCGGAAAGTGATTCGATTGCACTCTTTATGAGTCGCGCAAAGGCAGCAAGCGGCGCTAGCGCTTGTCCTGGGGACGATAAGTTTATCTTGGCTGCCGAAGGCTTTCCGGTCACGGCAGCGATCCGCCAATGCCTGCGGTAATGCGCGTGCAACTCGACGGCCACTACCCCTGTTTTACGCTGTACCTGAAGCCGAGACGGATGCCGGATTTGGGCGGTTCGATTTGAAGCGTTTCGAAAATAGTTCGGCTGCAGCCGTGATCGGCCGGAAGTAGACGACCGAGAGCGAGCGGAAATCAGCGGTTTCAGCACCAATGCCAAAGCTTTCGATTTCGCCGGCTTTGGGAATGTGGAGCGTGCCAAACATCCGGTCCCAAATGGACAGCGCCCCGCCGAGATTGCGGTCGAAGTGTTCTAGCTTCTCCGAATGATGGATCTGATGCATCGCCGGCGAGATGATCCAGCGCTCGACGTTGGGCCCAAAGCTGATCCAGAACGGCGAATGGCGCAGCACGCCGCCAAAAATATTGAATGCGAACAGGAAGATGTTGGCCCCGGCAACGGTCGCCACCGTCAATTTATCACCGAATGCGGCAATGAAAGCGCCGTTGATGACGCCGTAAAGGACCGCCATGAACGTACCCGTTGCGGCCAGCTCTATTGGATGGTGACGTTCGGAGGTCGCAAAGTTCAAAACTTCAGCCGAGTGATGAACTTTGTGGAACTCCCATAATTCTGGGATGCGATGGAACAGATAGTGAAGATAGAAGCGGAAGAAATCGTCAGCGAGGAACAACGTCAAGGTCAGCACGATGCCAAGTCCGGCAGCCGTTGCGTCGTTGACCGAACCCGATACGCCGACCGAGTGCAGCGCAGCGACGACAAATTGTGTGGCCGCTTTGCCATTTATGATCGCGAACGACAAAATGGAAATGCGCACGACGGGTCCCAAGACCATGATGATGTAGTCGTTGATGGCGCTGGTCGACAGCCAGACATTTTTGTCAAACAGCGTGGTTTCAAAGCTCTTCCACGATTTGTGCCGAGAGTAGCTGTAAGCCGATATGGCCAAGCCGGTGACGCAATAGAGCCAGTAATGGCGCGACCCGCCGGTGAACAAGAACTCGTACAGCGGCAACAGGGCAGCGGCGACCATTTTCAAGGCAACGTCAGCAATCCAGTCCAACATGGCGAAAAATCCTCGCAAGCCCTAAACCGCGTTGGCTCGACGCTAGTTTGCGCTGGTGAAAATCAGCTTAAGTATTGTGAAAACGCTGCCGATAGCTTAATTTAGAATTATTCTAAGATACTGTGCAATGCCAACCACTAGACCCGAAGGGGCACCTAAATGCCGCGCTTTAGCGATCTCAACGAGAGCGAGGTTCTGGCGTTGGCCATCTCGTTGGAAGAGGAACACGGCCGCATCTATGCCGATTACGCGGCGGGACTGGCTGAAACCTACCCGGCCTCCGCCAAGATTTTCGCCGAGATGGCCGAAGAAGAGAATGTCCACCGCCGCTGGCTGATCGATCTTTTCAGCCAAAAGTTCGGCGAACATATTCCCTTGATCCGCCGCCAAGACGTCCAGGGCTTCGTGCGCCACGAGCCGATCTGGATGGTGCGGCCGTTGGGGCTCGAAAAGGTCAGGGCGCAGGCCGAAGCCATCGAAGACGAGACGCGCAATTTCTATCGCATGGCATTGCAGCGTTCGAGCGATGCTTCCATTCGCAAGCTGTTGGGCGATCTGGTCGCGGCCGAAGATAAGCATGTCTCGATCGCCCATGAGCTGGGTCAAAGCGAGCTGACGGCAGACGTGAGGGCTCAGGAGGCAGATGCCGAACGGCGCGCCTTCGTTCTGCAGTACGTGCAACCTGGCTTAACCGGCCTGATCGACGGGTCTGTCTCAACGCTGGCGCCGATATTCGCGGCGGCTTTTGCGACGCATAATACTTGGCAGACGTTTCTCGTCGGGCTCGCCGCTTCCGTGGGCGCTGGCGTTTCGATGGGCATCGCGGAAGCGATGGCCGACGACGGCATGATCTCCGGCCGTGGTCACCCCTGGGTTCGTGGCGGCATCACCGGGTTGATGACCGCGCTCGGCGGGCTCGGCCATACGCTGCCATTTTTGATTACAGATTTCAAAACCGCGATCACTATTTCGATTATCGTCGTTCTGGTCGAACTGTGGATCATCGCCTGGGTCAGGGCGCGGTACATGGAAACGAAGTTCTGGCGCGCCGCGTTTGAAGTCGTGGTCGGCGGATTGATCGTCTTTGGCATGGGAATATTGATTGGTAGCGCATGAAAACGCCTCTAAATCCGGCCAATTGGGCCTTATTGGCGACATAGACCCTTGACGGCATACGCGTCTGCGTACTCCATCGTGCTTCCGTCCATCTCCAAAGGCTACAAACTCATGCGCGCGACGACATTCGTGGCTTGTCTTGCTCTGATCTCAGCGTTGGCAGCGTCCGTTCCGGTTGTGGCCGAGAACGCGCCGCCGCCCGCCAAGGATCGCAACTGCCAAACGACGCAAGCGTTCGGGCCGTGGTTTGAGGATTTCAAGCGTCAAGCGGTTGCCGAGGGCATCAAACCTCACACGATCCAGAGCGCCATCGGCGGCATGACGCCGGAGCAGAAGGTGATCAACTCCGATCGCCGGCAGAGTTTCTTTTCGCAAACGTTTTTGGAATTCTACGGCAAGCTCGCCACCCAAAACCGATTGCAGAATGCGCGCGCTTACGTGCAGAAATATAAGCCGACGTTTGATCGCGCCGAAAAAGAATATGGCGTTCCAGGTGCTGTCATCACCGCGTTCTGGGCGCTCGAAAGCGACTTCGGCTCAGGCATGGGAAATTTGCCGGTGCTGCGCTCGCTGGTGACGCTGGCGTGGGACTGCCGCCGTGGCGAGATGTTCCGCGAGGAATTGAAGGCGGCGCTACGCATCATCGAGCGTGGCGACTTGTCGGCATCGGAAATGATCGGCTCGTGGGCCGGCGAGTTGGGTCAAACGCAATTTCTGCCCAAGCATTATCTCAACTACGCCGTCGATTATGATGGCGATGGGCGGCGCGATCTCATCCACTCCATTCCAGACATCATCGGGTCGACTGCCAACTTTATCAAAAGCCTCGGCTGGCGCGCTGGCGAGCCCTGGATCGAAGAAGTGCGCGTGACCAAAGATTTGCCCTGGGAGCAGGCCGATTTGGCAATCGAGATGCCCAGATCGAAGTGGGTCGCGTGGGGCATCACGAGCGTCGATGGGCGGCCACTGGCGGCTGACAATCTCAATGCATCTTTGATGCTGCCGATGGGCCGCAATGGTCCGGCGTTTTTGGCCTATCCGAACTTCAAAGCCTATTTGCAGTGGAACCAGTCGTTGACGTACGCGACGACGGCGGCGCACTTGGCGGCCCGCGTCGCTGGTGCTCCAACGATCGGGCGCGGTAACGGTCAACCGATTGCAGCCTTGAGTTATGAGCAGATCAAAGAGCTGCAGACGATCCTCAATCATCGTGGCTTCGATGTCGGCGAAGCCGATGGCAAGCTCGGCTCAGGCACGCGCAAAGCGGTGAAAACCGTGCAGCAAAAGATGGGCTTCCCAGCGGACAGCTTTCCAACGCCAGACCTGCTCGAAGCACTCCGGCGGAAGAGTTAGCTCGCGCTGAAACTTAAAACCCGATGCCGAAAGCGTTGCCGATGAAGTCGCCGACGGTCTGCTGTTGCAGACGCCCGCGCGCGATGCGCGGCGCTTGCGGCGCGTGTGGATCGAAGTTCGGCTGCACGGGGGCCAGATGATCGCGGCCCTTGTTGATCTCTTTCCAGCGTCCTTCGAGCGCCAGCGCGATGCGCTTTTCATGACCGTAGACGTCGGCGAAGGTTTTGAGTTTGCCGGCGTTGTCGACCCACGCCGTAAAGTAGGCGAGATGGATGGGGATGCGCTTTTCAATCGCGACTTCGTTGTTCAACGGCCCTGAGCGGATCAGCTCGGCGACCTTGGCTTTGTCCCAACCCTTGTCGTCTTGCAGTATGATTTCAGCCAGTTCGACAGGGTTCTTAACGCGCAGACAGCCGTGGCTGAGCGTGCGTTGCGCCGGCCTGAACATCCATTTGTCCGGCGTGTCGTGCATGTAAATCGTGTGCTGGCTGGGAAAAGAGAATTTCACCACGCCGAGCACGCTTTTGCCGCCCGGCGGCTGGATCACCTCATAATTGCGGATGTCGGCGTGGCTCCAGTCAATCTGCCGGTAGTCCAGATTTTTGCCGTCTTTGCTTTGCAGGGACAGGCCGTATTCGCGCATCAGTCCGCCGCCCCGGAGTAAGCTTGGCCACAGCTCGTTGACCTTGATTGATTCCGGCACTTTCCACATCGGCCGCAGCACAACGTGTTTCAGGGACCTCGAAAAAATCGACGACGGTTTGTCGACGAGCCCGGCGACGATCTTTTCCGAGCGGATAATTTCGCCGTCCTTGTAAACGTACTGCATGAATTCGGGGATGTTGTTGAACACGTGCAGCGCGCCCATGTCGGCTGGCATCCAGCGCCACTCTTCCATGTTGGCGCGCAGTTTTCGCGCGAGCGGGCTGAGGCTCGATGCTTTTTGCACTTTGCCGTTAGCGCGCGGCTCAGGCGTTTTAGCCGCCACGAGGAATGCTTGGCGCAATTTTTCAAATTGCGGATGCTTGGGGTGCAAAGTTTTCAGGTAAGCGTCGGGCGCGTCGCTCCTGGCGATCTCGGCGAGAACGATTTTTGGTTCGATCAACTGCGGTTTGCGGTCGAGGTTAGAATTCAACGTCTCAGACGGTTCCATGATGCGGCCGCCGCGCGCAAAGCGAGCGTACTTCAGCACGGCGAGCGACAGCGTGCTTTCCGCTTCGGCTTGCGCCTTGGGACTTAAGCTTTCACTGTCGGCGTTGGGGAGTACAAAGTCAGCGGCTTCGAGGCCCCAGTCGTTGGCGCGGCCGATTTCGGCAATGACGGCGGCGGCCTTAGCCGTGAGTTTGCCATCCACGATCCACAGCGGTTGGCCCTGCCGGGTCTGATAGAATTCTGCCAGCGCGCCGCGTTCGGACTTTTCGATCTCGGCAGCGCCGTCCGGCGCAAAGAGTTTCCTGTCGAGCGCGGCCGTGTATGCCTCGTTGGGTTTGGCAACATCGGCGGCAAGCGCGCCGGTCGTGATCTCAGGTTTATCGAGGGCAGGCTTCTGCCCGGACGTTGCGTCCTCGGCGTGCACAGCGCCGGCGACGAGTATCGCCGCGCACGCCAATGCCAAACTCTGCCAGCTTGTCAAAATCGCCCCCTGCGATGCCGTCTGCGGTAGAGGACACGTCAAGCGCCCTCTAAAAGCTGGTTATCTCATTGCTTGGGTCCCGCAAGACTGGAAGTACGCCTGCCTTGTGGATGACGCTTGCCAACTCTGCGCGAACTATTGCCCCGGGAAACTCAGCAAGATTTTCATCTTCACGAGGTCTGGGAAGAACGCTTGCAAAACGTGGCCGCCGAACCAAAGAACAACGCCCAGCAGGATTATGGCCGGGATGGCAGCGATGACCGCTTTCAGAAAGAACGTGACCAGATGCAAAAACGGCACGTCGAAGCGGCGCACGACGGCCGGCATCGGCAGATCTTGGATCGGGGCATGCGCCGCCGGGGTTTGTTCGGCATAGGCGTCAGAGGTCGGTGACAGCGACGGCGCTGCAGCCCGGTCGCGGGATGCGCGTTCCTGGGCCTCGCGGATGCGGGCCTCTTTTTCCCGCCGGAAGGTGCGGGGCAAATCATCAACCGGCTCGTCGCCAATCGGACCAAAATTGGGTTCCGCCATAGCCATCGGGCCTCCAGACATTGTAGTTTCCTTTAAACCGAGCCCGGGGGCAGCTCCCCCCGAATCAACTGGCATCCATTATCCGCGCATTATTTGTAACGTCCCGCCAGGGATAAAGCACTTTTGCGCCGCGATTTAGACGGGAGGCGAACTTTGAAAGATTTGAAGGCCCTAATTCGCACGATTCCTGACTACCCCAAACCCGGCATTATGTTTCGCGACGTGACCACTCTATTGGGGGACGCTGAAGGCTTGACCCAGGCGATCGGGGCGATGGCCGCGCCGTTTCTCCACGCCAAAGTCGACGCGGTCGCAGGCATCGAGGCGCGCGGCTTTATCCTAGGCGGGGCGATTGCCGACCGGCTGGGTTGCGGTTTCATCCCGATCCGCAAAAAGGGCAAGCTGCCGTGGAAGACCATCGGCCAGCAATATACGCTCGAATATGGCGTCGATATCATCGAGATTCACGAGGATGCGATTAGGCCGGGAGAACGGATCTTGATCGTCGACGATCTGATCGCGACCGGTGGTACGGCGGAAGCCGCCGCTAAGTTGATCCAGCGCACGGGGGGCGTCATTGTCGGCGCAACGTTCATCATCGATCTGCCGGAGTTGGGCGGCGTCAAGCTTTTGACCAGCCACGGTATCGACAGCCACGCGCTCGTCGCGTTCGAGGGCCACTGAGGTGCCGGAGGTGCCAGAGGTGCCAAAAATATCGGGCGCGGGGCGGTCGGATGGCTCAGGCCCCGAGGCGCTGTCGGCTGACAAGGTGGGCGAGGCGCTGGTTCAAATCAGGTCGTGGCAGGCGCAGCCCGAGCGCGCTGTCGCGTGCCCGGTCTGTGGCCAACCGGGGTTGTCGATCATCGATCAATCGGCCAGGCCCTATGCGGAATGGTACGCGCTGTCGTGTGCGCTGTGCGGCCTCGATGCCAAGCTGCACATTCCCCTGAGCCCGCCGGGGTAGGATGATGGCTTCTACCGATCGTCGCATCGTAAATTTTGGTAGCGGGAGGCGGACTTGAACCGCCGACCTACGGATTATGAGACCGCCGCTCTAACCACCTGAGCTATCCCGCTATACCATTGGAGACCCGTCTATAAGGACGGCTGAGCGATGCTGTCAAGAAAAGGCGCTGGTGCGCTCCTCAGTTGATGATTTCAGCCGTTACTTTTTAAATTTGAACGTCTTTAACTCCTCGTTGGCTTGGCTTTCCCGATCAAGACAAAAATCAATTGACTCGTAAGTCGCCCCGATGGGGGCGCACACCTTCCTAACCTCCTCCGATGAGTCCTGCCACTTTGATGCTTTTAAATTATCGTAATGCTCTTGCTCTTGTTTCATGCAGGTCAGGAATACGCTTTTGGATCCAATACCGGTTTGAGCCCCCAGTGCAGCGGCATCTCTGCAATGCGGCACTACATCTATGTCAGGCAATTTCAATTGACCAGCGAAGCTGCGGGTCCCGAGTGCCAAAATGCAGCAAAGAAATGCTGTGCCAGTTTGCAATATATTTCGCTGACTTGAATTTGCGTGAACTCTAGAGCGTCGAGAGTTCGCTCGGAACTCAGCCCTTGACACGCTATTTTGTGTTGGCGCTGGTACCCGCAAACGACCAGTGATCTTCTTCATTGCCAAAACAATAGACACATTCCTACTCGGCTCTGTACGCTTTGATGGATTGATATTCGGCTAGAAGATACATTAGCAGATCACGGTGTCGCGCAAGTTCCGTTGAGTTGCTTCTTCCGGGACCAAAACACGTCATCCTACCCGCCTGTATTTGGTGTATTACGAACTCGCTATGCTCGATTTGCTGCGTTATCGACATTACGGCTCCTTATTTTTTACCACCGCTTGGCCAAGCCAAATTTACTCCGCCGCCATCGAGTGCGCACGGACGTTGGTTTCCTTGCGGAAGCGCATCATCGTGAACAAGCCAAATGGCCGCAACGAGCGCCGCTCAATCAGCTTGAGGTCGTCGCAGACCATGACGCGGCCGACGTCGAAGACGGAATGCCAGCCGACGAGATCGGCGAACGGCGCCATCTTGCGTTCGACCCAACCGCGCACGCCATCGTCCTGGCTGAAATGATTGACCAGCATGACTTCGCCGCCGGGCTTCACGACGCGGTCAAGCTCGCGCATAACTTTTTCGGGCTCGGGCACGACGGTGATGACATACATTGCCACGACCGTATCGAACGAAGCGTCGGGAAATTGCAAATTTCCAGCGTCCATTTCATGCAGGCCGGCGATGTTTTTCAGGCCAGCAGCCTTGACCCGGCTGCGCGCTTTGTCGAGCATCTCCGGCGCCAGATCGATGCCGGTGATCTCCAGATGCGGATTGTATTCCGGCAGTGAAAGCCCCGTGCCGACGCCCACTTCGAGAACCTTGCCTTGGCCGCCGTTGATGATTTCAACCGCGTGACGGCGGCCGGCGGTCGAGACCTTGCCAAACGTATAGTCGTAGACGGGTGCCCAGCGGCGATAGGCATCGCGCACTGCGTCTTCGTCCATCTGATGGGATGCGATCTCGTCGTTGAACAGCGCCGCGCGAGCCGCCCCGCTGCCACGGTTTATGTCGGACTGCCCTGTGCCCCGAAAAATGCTCAACGGCTGCTGCTTGTCACTCACGTCCGACCTCCATCGCCCCAACTAGAAAATATTGCGTCGTCATGTGGAATCAGCGCCCACCAGCGGCAATACGCACCGCTTCGTCGCCGGTCCTGGCCATCGGACCGCTTTTGATTGTCTTGGCGATCCAACCGCCACCCAATACCCGGGCGCCTGGACCACCGTCGCTGTAGAACACACAAGCCTGACCCTTGGCGATGCCTTCTTCGCCGTCGCAGAGCGTGACTTCAACCGAACCGGCGGGCGTGACGTGCAGCGTGGCGGGGCGTGGAGACTGTGATGACCGTAGCCGAACATACACCTCAAAACCGTCTGCCGCGACCTCGGCCAATGGCTTTTCCCCGAGCCAATTGGTATCGCGGAGCACAAGTCCTGCGGTCGCCAAAGCTGATCTTGGGCCGACGATGACTTCGTTGGCAGCTGGATCGAGGCGGACGACGAACAGCGGCTCGGCGGCGGGAATTTTCAGCCCGCGCCGCTGGCCGACGGTGTAATTGCTGTTGCCTTCGTGGCGGCCACGGCTGCGGCCATCGATGTGGACGATGTTTCCCGGCTCGATCGAATTTGGCATTAGGCGCTGAATGATATCGCTATAGCGCCCGGAAGGAACGAAGCAGATATCCTGGCTGTCAGCCTTCTCGGAAATCGCCAAGTTGAATTGCCGCGCCAAGTCGCGCACGGCTGATTTGTGCATGCCGCCGAGCGGAAACCAAAGCTTCGCCAGCTGCTCCTTAGTGACGCCGAACAGGAAATAGCTCTGGTCGCGATCAGGATCGACAGCGCGCTTGAGCTCTGGCCCGGATGGGCCGTCGCAACGCTGCACGTAGTGCCCGGTGACCAGCACGTCGGCGCCAAGCTCCTGGGCGGTGACGAGCAGATCGCGGAACTTGATTTCGTTGTTGCAAGTCACGCATGGGATCGGCGTTTCGCCAGCAACGTAGCTCGCGGCGAACTGGTCGATGACGCGCTCGGCAAAGCGAGCCTCGTAATCCAAGACGTAGTGTGGAATGCCAAGCGCATCGGCAACCCGGCGGGCATCGTGAATGTCCTGGCCGGCGCAGCAACTGCCTTTGCGTGCCGTCGCCGAGCCGTGATCGTAGAGCTGCAGCGTAATGCCGATGACGTCGTGGCCGGCGGCCTTCATCATTGCAGCTGCGACCGAGCTGTCGACGCCACCGGACATCGCCACGACGACGCGCTTCTGGCCGCTCTTCTGGCCAACCGGAGTAGGCGCCGCCGCTGCGGCGGGTTTTGGCAGGCTCGAAGCTGTCGTCTCGCTGGTCATATGGCCGGATCGTCCTTAGCGCTGAGAGGTCTCGATCCGATCCGGGCCAAACCGCCAGCAATGCGGCTCGCCAAGGGGCTGAAACCCCTTGCAGCAAGGAAATAGTTAATAGCAGCCGAGCGCGTTGCCGCGAGACCGCAGGGTACTAGCACCCATCATTATTCGAATAAGTATGCCGGTTGCAAGGCGGCGAAGCGCCCTTATTGGCCTGTTGGCCCGAATTTCGCTTTGCAGCCCCCAAGTTCCGACCCGTTGCCCCAATCCGGGATACTCGTTAACGCGACGGTCAAACGATACCGCTGGGCCTAGATTAGCACACCCATTTATGCCATGTTTACTCAATGGGTTAGGGCTAATTTAATAGCAACCAGTTATAACAAGGCAGTGGTCAGAGAGTGTGTGTTGAGTATCATGACCGAACAACAGATGAGAGCGCGCGGACGCTATGTTATCGGCCCCGATGGGTCACCGCTAACAGTTGCAGATCTTCCTCCGCGGGACACGAAAAGATGGGTTATCCGGCGGAAAGCCGAGGTTGTCGCTGCTGTTCGCGGCGGTCTCCTCAGCATGGAAGAGGCGTGTGAGCGTTATAAACTCACCGTCGACGAATTTCTGTCCTGGCAGCGCTCGATCGACAAACATGGTCTGCCCGGATTGCGCGCCACGCGCATCCAAGACTATCGCGAGTAGGTTTAACGCAATCGGTCAAATTTAAGGGGACGGCGTTCGCTTGAGGATGCCGTTCTCGTTGGCTTTCGCAATCTTCGCGCCGCGCCTTCAAGGCTTGGCGGGCTTAAATGCGATGTTGGCCTTCGGCTTTTTAGCCGACGCGACTTTGGACGGTGCCTTTTGATCGTCGGCAGTCTTGGGCGACCATCCGGCGACCCCCAATGATCCCGTGCACGCCGCTTCACCCTTCGACCAGCGTTCGACATCGGCAGTCATCGCCCGGCCGCTCGCTTCGGGCATCTTGAGATTTTCAGTCGCGATGGTTGCGGCGTCCCCAGCCGGTTCGATTTTGATTCGGAACGCTTTAGGTCCGCGTGGGTTCGGCTGGCCGATCTCGCGCTGATGGATGATGATTTCAGATCCACCGCCGCGCGAAGCGGCTTCAGCTTCGGCGTGATAGATGTAGCCAAGCTTAAGCGGCCCGTTGGCGCCAAACCAGCACGCCATGGCGCCTCGTCCGACGCGCGCATAAAGGTCCGTTGCCGATCCAACCGGGCGTTCTGACGTGCCAGCTCCTATGGCTGAAATGCTGGCGATCGATGGCAATGACGCTATGCTCAGGCTTGGCGTTTCGGACGTACTGGCGCAACCGCCGAGCGCCAGCCCATATAGGGGCCCACAGGCGAGAATGACGCTCAAAGTTTTCATATCTGGCGCGGTCAAATCGTGTGGTCTTTCCCTCGCCGCCTTGACGCCGTCTTTTCCGCCAGTCCGGCGGTCAAACCTACGGCGCACGCGCGGCTACCAAGTTCCGGTTTGCCCCGGTTCATGAGGTCTGGCAAGGGGGTTATCCACGGGCACAATGAGAGCCTAACGCAATAAAGCGGCGATTCGATCAAGCACCGCTTTGCAGCATTTCAGCGGAATTCAGGGGCGCCTAGCAGTTAGCGAAGGGTTGCGGCCGCCGAGCGTTCGGTGCGCCGACGGTGGCTATTGCGCAGGTCGTCGCGCGGTTCGCCTTGAGCTGCAACGCGCGCTAGTTGTTCGTTAGCGTCGTCACGTTCGCGCAACGCGGCTGCGAGTTGGTCGCGCAAGCCTTCCGTCGAGGTGCGCAGGTTATCGCGCCGCTGCGAGGCAGATTTGGCAAACGTCGAATAGGAGAAGTGGCCAGGGTCTCTGATGCCGGTGCGGTCTTCTTCGGCCTGGATTTGGCGGTCGAGATCAGCAGCCATCAGGTCGAACTCACGGATGATCCGTTCCAGTTCCTCAACCTTGCGGCCTCTGTCTTCGACGTCGCGGCGCTTCATACGCATAGCGTTTTCGCGTGCTTTCATCGTCCGATACCCCGAACAAATTCGAACAGACTTTCAACGGTATTCAAATGTCAGCAAGGTCACTCAAGAACCGTGCCACGCAAGATGCCGAAAAGTGCCCGACATTCGTGAATACCGTAAAGTTACTTAAGGCTTCCTCGAGGTCAAGTTGTCCTTGCACAAGGTCGCCTTCATAACTCGTATAACATGGCGCGATTAAGTTGCGGTAAAGCAACGATAACCTTTTTCTAGAGTGGCGGATCATCCGGGGACGTTTTTTTGCCATTTGGCACCTAGGGCCAGCTCGCGAATTCTGTTAGCTCTTGATTCGCATCGGACAAACGGTCGGCTCGCGCGAGCCCAGGTTCCAGCCGGAGGGGCGACTCCGGAGGGAAATAAGCGCGAGACGGACGCGGGGGCGGGCGAGGGCCAAGTTCTATAATCTAAGCGTGTTGCAACGAGCCACGGTTTGGCGCGAGCGTGAGATTTTTGTCTCACGTTGGCCGGGATCGCGGCGGATGTTGGGAATTTCTGGAACCCAGTATGTTCAGAAATCTTCAACTATCCGCGTGGCGGGCTGCAATCTTGAAGAAAAATTAGGGTTTGTTAACCTCTCGCCGCTAACTTCCTAACGATGGCTTAGCTCGAAGGTGTTGTGCGTTCTCTTTGGGGCGGAGAGCAAATGGAACGCGGACGAAGGCACGAGAGGAACGGTCATGCGGGTTCTACTTATTGAAGACGACAGCGCGACAGCGCAGAGCATCGAGCTGATGCTTCAGTCGGAAGGTTTTAATGTTTACACGACCGATCTTGGCGAAGAGGGCGTCGATCTCGGCAAGCTCTACGATTACGATATTATCCTCCTGGATCTCAATCTGCCGGACATGAGCGGATATGAAGTCCTGAAAACGCTTCGGGTCTCGAAAGTTTCGACACCCATTCTGATCCTGTCAGGGTTGGCCGGCATCGACGACAAGGTCCGCGGTTTGGGCTTTGGCGCCGACGATTACATGACCAAGCCTTTCCACAAGGACGAGCTGGTCGCCCGTATCCAGGCGATCGTGCGCCGCTCCAAAGGACATGCTCAGTCGGTTATCGAAACCGGCGACCTCCGCGTCAACCTCGACACCAAGACCGTCGACGTCAACGGCGCGCGCGTCCATCTGACGGGCAAAGAATACCAGATGCTCGAGCTGCTATCGCTGCGCAAGGGCACGACCTTGACCAAGGAAATGTTCTTGAACCACCTCTATGGCGGCATGGACGAGCCTGAACTCAAGATCATCGACGTCTTCATCTGCAAACTTCGCAAGAAACTGCAGGCGGCGACCGGCGGCAAGCACTACATCGAAACGGTTTGGGGCCGCGGCTACGTTCTGCGCGATCCTGGCGACGAGGGCATCGCGGCGGCTTGATTGCCGTGAATTTCGGGTTCCGCCTAGACGTCTTTTCGACTTCCCAAACGGGGGCTTGGCAACGAGCCCCCGAATTTTTTTGGGCGCAGGCGATCAGATATTTCCGCTTATCGTTTAAGTCGTTCGCGCCAATATCCTGGCCGCCGCCTCAAATGCATGACGGCGTAGATTTCGACTATGCCGTTGTGACTTCTATAAACGACACCATAGGGAAAGCGGTTGAGGCTATATCGACGGAGGCGGTCAGAAAGGGGTCGCCAAGCTTGAGGCCGCTCGCAAATCAACTGGACCGCACGTTCGACTTCGTCCCTGAAATCGTTTCCCAATAGTTCTGAGATTTTGCTATAGAGTTCGATTGAATTTTCGATTTCCGCCTGCGCCGCTTCATGAACGACGACGATCATGACCGCCTGTATTTGGCGAAAACTTCCTCAAACGGGATGAGGCGCACTTCGCCCCGATCGACCGCAGCAATGCGATCTTCGATTTCCACGATCCAGGCCTTATCGACTTCGGGATCTGGATCGGAATCGATCGTCGCAAGCAGAAGCTCGGCCAGTTCTTCGCGTTCGGCGGGGGCCAGCTTCTGAGCGTCTTCGAAGATAGATTTGATACGCTGGTTCATGTGGCGATTATACACTCAGGCCCCGGGGCAGCAAGCGTCGCCCCACCTCACTTCGTCAGGTCCCAGAGTTCGCCATGAAATTTCACGGGCAAAATTTCGTGTCGCACATGACCTGGAACGACGTCGGCTCGCGGCTGTCGGGCGGTGCGGCGGCGATTGTGCCGGTCGGGGCGGGCGCCAAGCAGCACGGACTGCATCTGCCGATGAACACCGACCAGATCCAGGCCGAGTGGTTCGCTACAAAACTCGCCAAAGAATTCGACGTTCTTATTTGGCCCACCATCACGTATGGCTTCTATCCAGCTTTTACCGCCTACGCTGGCAGTGTGAGTTTGGCAGAGGCGACTTTCGAATCGATTGTGCAGGACATCGTCGCGGGCGTTAGCGCCTACCATCCGCACGCGATTTTCGTGCTAAATACCGGCATCAGCACGATTGAGCCCGTCGACAGAGCGCTCGCAAGCGCGCAGCTAAGTTGCCGCGCACATCAATTAAAAATTAATTCCGGGCCACATTATCGCGACGCGCACGAAAAGGTATGTCGGCAGCCGCACGGCAGTCACGCCGACGAAGCTGAAACCTCGATCATGTTGGCCATCGCGCATGAAGTCGTCGATATGAGCCGCGCCCAAGCTTCACCGGGTTTAGATTTGGCTCCTCAACCTGGAGCATTGACGCCACTCAACGCCAACGATCCGAATTATTCGCCAAGCGGCAGCTTTGGCGATCCGACGTTGGCGAGCGCGGAGAAGGGCCAACTCTTGGCCCAAGCAATCTTGCACGATCTCAGCGCGGCGATGTCGCGTGCGCTAGCGGGCGAAAAGCTAAGCTAACAGGGCCCCCGAGAACGCTCGGGGACCCCTTAAATGCTTTGTGACGGGTCAGAACTTGGACGCCAAGCCAACACGCAGCTGATGCAACTCGTTTTGCATTTCGGCGCGGTTGCCATCCGCATTAAAGCGGGTGGTCGTTCCGAAGTTGGCATATTGGTATTCGGCGCGACCGATAATGTCAGAAATAGGGATTTATAATGCTCGCGGTATTGCGATCAATTTGATCTTAACGGGCAAACTAGACGATCGATTTGGCGTAGAGGTCCGGGCGGCGGTCGCGGAAAAATCCCCAATCGGCGCGATAGCTTTCGATCATCCCGAGATCGAAAGTGTGCAACAGAACGCCGACGTCCTCGGCACCGAACTTCTGGACGAATTCGCCCGTGTGATCGGCAAAGAATGAGTGGCCATAAAATTTCTGTTTCACGCCGTCGTTATCTTCAAGCCCGATGCGGTTTGCGGCAATGACGGGCACGGCATTGGAAACCGCGTGACCTTGCATGGCGCGCTGCCACTGGCCGTGGGTGTCGAGCGCGGCATCGTAGGGTTCAGATCCGATGGCCGTTGGATATAACAAAACCTCCGCGCCTTGCAGCATCATGGCGCGCGCGCTTTCGGGATACCATTGATCCCAGCAGATGCCGACGCCGATGGTGCCATATTTCGTCTTCCAGGCTTTGAAACCCGTATCGCCAGGGCGGAAATAATATTTCTCCAGATATCCGGGGCCGTCGGGAATATGGCTTTTGCGATAGACGCCCAATATCGCACCGTCGGCATCGGCAATAGCAACGCTATTGTAATAACGCGGCCCGTCTTTTTCGAAAAACGAAATAGGAATAACGACTTTCAATTCGCGCGCGAGTTTGCTCAAAGCTAGAACGCAGGGGTGATCGTGCGCTGGATAAGCGGTCTCGAACCATTTCGGGTCCTGCTTGGTGCAGAAATAAATGCCCTGGAACAGCTCGGACGGCAGAATAACCTGCGCGCCGGCCTTTGCCGCCTGGCGCACGAGCGCCTCGGTGCGCGCGATATTGTCCTGCATATCGTGGCCGTAGAAGGTCTGCAGAGCCGCGACCGTCAACGTGCGTCTGCTCATAGCATTTTTGCTCGTCACAGTTTTACTCGTCACAGTTTTACTCATCACAGCGGCTCCTGCTGGGTAATGCAATGGAACGATCCCCCGCCCGCCGTGCCGCAGCCGAGCAGTCCGCGCGAGGAAACGCCGACAACCTTGCGATTGGGGAAGACGTTTTGCAATGCGGCCAGCGCTGCGCCTTCGGTCGGCGTTCCGTAAACCGGCACGACGACGACGCCATTAGCGATGATGAAATTCATATGCGAGGCAGGCGAGACTTCGCCGAGCGCATTGCGGTAGAGGCCGGGCCCTGGAATGCGAATGACCTCGAGTTTGCGCCCGCTCGCGTCGATCGCGTCTTCAAGTGCGATGGCGATTTGGTCGAGCGTGCGCGCGTTGGGGTCGAGCGGACCCGCCGGCGACTGGCACACAACGCGGCCCGGCCCCACGAAGCGGGCGATGTTGTCGATATGGCCGTCGGTATGGTCGCCGGCCAAGCCTTCATCGATCCAGATGATTTTGCGCGCGCCGAGCGCGAAACGCAAAGCGTCCTCGGCCTGCTCTTTGTGCCAGCCGTTGCGGTTGGGGTTCAAAAGCGTCTGCTTCGTTGTGAGAATTGTGCCTTCGCCATCGTGGTCGACCGCGCCACCTTCGAGCACGAAATCAAAGCGGCGAATTTCGGTGCCTGCGTAGTGCGCAACCTCGTCGCCGACCGTCGCGTCATCGGGCAAATCATATTTGCCGCCCCAGCTGTTGGTCGCAAATCGTAATGCCAGGGGCCCCTTGGGTCCGCGTGCAAAGATGGGTCCGGTATCGCGTAGCCAGATGTCGCCATATTTCGCGGGCACGATTTTCGCGGCTTGACCGAGAGCGGTGTGGGCAGATTTATGAGCTTCAGCCCCGTTGACGAGCACGCAAACCGTATTGCCGTGGCTCAATGCTTCGATCAGAGCGGCGATGTCGCGGCGCGGCGCCTCTAAGTCGTTGTTCCATTCGGAAGCATCTGCGGGCCAAGCGGTCCAAATCGCTTTCTGCTTTGCCCATTCGGCCGGCAGCGAGACATCAGGTTTTGTCACGTCGGGTTTCATCAAGGTCCCATGAAAAGAATGTGCAGCGCTTAGTCGGCGCGCGGGGGCGGTTGCGCGCAGGTCTTTAGCCTATTTACGCGGCCCTCAATATGGAATTAATTGGCGCAATGCCAACGTCACGCCTCGTAAAAGGCGGCGAGCCGTTCGATCGGTATGCCTAACGTGTAGCCCAGTATGATCGTGCAGTTGCGCAGTTGACCGCGAATGGCGCCGCGCTTTTCAAAACGGCGCGCCGATGTCGTGACGAATTCGCGCCGTTTGACGAACAATCCGTGGCGTTTGAGGCGCTGGCGCAGCGCGACGTCCTCTAGCAAGGGCCAGCATGGCACGCCACCGCACTTTTCAAACGCCGCCCGCGAGAAGAAATAGCCCTGATCCGCAAACGTTGTGAAGCGGGTCTCAAAGCGGCTGCACCACGCAAACAGATTAAGTGCGGGCGATGAATGATCGAAACTCAACCGGAAACATCCAGCCGCGATGTGCGGTGCGCCTAATGTTGCCCGGATCAAGTTAGGGGCCGCCTCAGGCAAGTAGGTATCGGCGTGCAATACGAGTAAAAGCGGCTGCGTGGCCGCCTCGACGGCTGCATTGATTTGATTGCCCCTTCCCCGCGACGTGGCAATCAGCTTGACCGTGCCGAACGAGCGCACAATTTCCGCCGTCGCATCTGTGCTGCCGCCATCAGCGACGATGATTTCGGTAAAGTCCATAGCGGTGAGCGTTTGCAGCAACCGGCCTATGATTGCGGCCTCATTGAAAACCGGGATCAGCACCGCAACGCCTTGCTCGCCGCCGCTCTCACTCACGACGTAAGGCTTCCTGACGCAAGGCCGCCAGCGTTTTGGGAACGTCGGATTCGATCGCTGCCCGCGCGATCGCATCGGGCACGACCCAACCCGGCGTCATGCGCGCGCGATAGAACAGCCGGGTCGCCCTGCCGTCGTTGAAAGGCACAAGGCACCACTCGCCTTCGAGCAATGCTAAATCGCCTTCGATGCGTTTGAACGCGATATGCTCATAGGGCTTGTAGTCAGAGCGAAACACCGAGCGGACCGATGGCAGCGGCCACAACCATTGAACCACATGTTCGCGGACATCGAAGCGCCCATCGGCGCCTTGCTCCAAAACGCGGCATGAAATGAGGGCCGGGATCGCGCGTTTAGAATGCGCGCAATCCAGCATCACCTCCCAGACGCGTTTGGGAGGAGCGGGAATGTCGATGACCGCCTGCACGAGCCCGCTGGCGCCTTCGGGATCTGGCCTAACGTCAACGACGGCGGCGCCCGTCTGCAACCGCGCCAGCGTCGATTTATCAAGTGTTACCTGAGCGTTAGCCGGGAACGTCAGGAACGGAAAAAATAGCATTAAAAAACACGCGCCAACGCGCGACTTTGCTGTCCCAAGAACTGTCCCAAGATCGCTGCAACGAAAAACTGACATTTTGCCTTACCCTCTCGGCATTAGGCGGCATACGTCCGCGTGGCTCCAATCGTTTCATCGCTGGCTACCCAACAGCGCGCGAATTGGTTTATGACGGCGCTCTTGCATGAGGAGTTTTCGGCAAACTATGACACAGCCACTGACATCGCCCCCGACACCGCCGCTGGCAACGCTCAAGGCCGCGATCATTCAGGTGACGCCGTTCCAGCAGAATTGCTCGATCATCTGGGATGAGGTGAGCAAGGTGGGTGCCGTCGTTGACCCTGGCGGCGATATCGACGTCATCGAGCGGGCGATTGCCGAGACGGGTGCTAAGATCGAGAAGATTTTGTTGACCCACGGCCACATCGATCATGCGGGGGGTGCGGAAGATTTACGCGCCAAACTCAACGTCAAAATCGAAGGTCCCCATCGCGCCGACCGGATGTTGCTGCAGGGGCTCGAAGCACAGGGCAAAGTCTACGGGATCGCGGGCGCGCGCAACGTGGAGCCCGATCGTTGGCTCGATGAGGGCGATCAGGTCGACGTCGGCGGCCACCGTTTTGAAATTTTTCATTGCCCGGGGCATTCGCCAGGCTCAGTCGTGCTGTTCAACCGCGTCCAGAAATTTGCGCTCGTCGGCGACGTTTTGTTTGCGGGTTCGATCGGGCGCACGGACTTTCCATACGGCGATCACGATGCACTGATTTCCGCTATCAAAACGAAATTACTGCCGTTGGGCGATGACATCGCGTTCATTTGCGGTCACGGTAAGCCAAGCCAATTCGGCATCGAGCGGCAGACCAACCCGTTTCTGGTCTGAGCCGTAGTTTTAAGCTTTTTTTCGCCGGCGACATCGTGGGCCGCGATTTGGACGCGCGCTGCGCCATCTGCAGTCAGACGCACACGCACGGCTGCAGCATTGTGCTGGGTCGAGTACGTGGCGGTCGCTTGCTCCAGCCGAAAGCTTTGGCGGCTTCGTCGTAACATTGCATCAACGAGCGCGACGTGTAGGGCGCGCCGTTGATCGGCCTTTTCTGCGTATCGTTGACGCGCCGCAGTTCGACCTGGTCCATGATATCTAAACCTGAAGTCTCGAATGGCTTGACGGTCTTTCGACCTCGGACCAATCTGTTCAACGCACAAAGGCTCGACGCACTCGAGTAATCTGGACCCGGCTCAAGCTTCGCAGGATCCCCATGAAAATCTATGACTGGCACATCGCCCCCAATCCACGGCGTCTGCATATTTATCTCGCCGAGAAGGGCTTGAATATTCCCTTGGTCGAAGTGGGCGGCGAAGGTCTGAAGCTGCAGCCAGAATATATTGCGAAGTACCCGCACGCCCTGGTGCCGATGTTGGAACTCGCTGACGGCACGCTGATCGGCGAAGTCATGGCGATCTGCCGGTACTTCGAGGAGCTCCACCCAGATCCCCCGCTGATGGGCACCGATGCCAAAGACAAGGCCATCGTTGAAATGTGGGAAAAGCGCGCCAACGAGGAGGGCATGCTGGCGGCGAGCGAATTGTTCCGCAACACCCACCCAGCTTTCGCCGATCGCGGACTGCCCGGTTCGGCCGAGGCGATCAAGCAGCTGCCTGAATTGGTGGTGCGCGCCAGCGAGCGTCTCGGCCGCTTCTACCGCAAGTTCGACGCGCAGCTCGCCAACAACGAGTTCGTTGCCGGTCAGCGCTATTCGATCGCAGATATCTCGGCGCTGTGTGCGGTGGATTTCGGCAAATGGACAGACTATCAAATTCCAGCCGAGTGTAAGAATATGCAGCGCTGGCATGATACCGTGTCGGCGCGGCCGAGCGCCAAAGCTTGAAGCGGCCCGCGCCGCGAAAGTCTGAATGCACCGGATCATCCATGACCAGCAATCGTGTCTGCAAGCTCGTGAAACGTCCGCGCCTCGGCCTCGTCACACGCGATATCTTTGAGTTCGCAGACGAACCCGCGCCCGTGCCGGGGCCAAACCAATTCCGTGTCAAAATCGAATACGTTTCGCTCGATCCGGCGATGCGCGGCTGGATGAACGAGGGCAAGAGCTACGTCGCGCCCGTGCCGCTGGGCGCCGTCATGCGCGCCTACGCTGCCGGACATATCGATGTCTCGAACAATAAAGACTTCAAGGTCGGCGACGCGGTGCAGGGCATGCTCGGCGTGCAGCAGTACGCGGTGAGCGACGGCCGGGGCATCGTCAAAGTCGACACCGACCAAGCGCCGCTTGAGCGCTGGATCG
>JANLPU010000001.1:0-2704 GCA_031367425.1 Hyphomicrobium sp. | reverse complement strand
TTTCTGAGTTCGACCGCCCGGCCCGTAGGCTATCTCAATCTGCGCATCGAGCGGGACGCGGTGGTGCGCTATGCGGCGCAGCCCTTTGGCGGTTCGTCGTACCCTAAAAGCTTTGCGCGGGTGCTTGCCGAGACCGGCAAGGCGAGCCCATCCGATAACGGCGAACCGATCCCCTGGACGCTTGACGCCGGCGACGGCCAGCAGGCGATAACATCCGTGACAGCTCAAGACATCCTCGACAAACCCGACGCTGCGGCTGCAAAGCTTAAAGGCCGCATCGTTCTGGTCGGCGGCGATTTTCAAAATCGCGACCGCCATCGCGTGCCCCTATCGGTGCGCGACGGCGAAGAGATGACCGGCGTCATGATCCACGCCCACACGCTTGCCGGATTGCTTGACCCCAAAATCGCAGTGCAAGAACTGGGAGCGGAGCGCGCCCGATGGTTTTTGTCGAGCTTGGGTGTGGTCGGTTTTCTTCTCGGCTGGCTGTTATGGCGATCCAACAAGGTTGGATTTGTGCGCTGGACGCTCGCTACGGCGCTCCTGATCGGTCTCGACGCAGTCGTGTTCAAGACATTTCATTTGCTGTTGCCGTTTACGCTCGCGCTCATCGTTTGGTTTGCGAGCGTGACAGCCGGGCGCGCGCTGCATCTTTTCAAGACCTCGCTGCTGGTGTCCAGGCTGCGCGCTTAGTCGCGATTTGCGCATGTCACACCGGAAAGCCAAAGCCCGCGTGGCCCGCAATAAAGGCGGACGCTTGCCGGGCGTCAATCGCCCCGCACGGCACTCGGGGCGTAGTGCGCCGTGGTTTTGCGCCGGCATTGACAGCCATGCGGCGCATTACGCACCCTGCCGGAGCCAGGCAACCCAAAACGCACAAGTGAAGCGTGCAAAACTAATGCGCCCTACGAGGGGCCCGCATTTGACGGCGAACTTGTCAACTTCATTTTCTGTCCCGGACTTCAGCTCCGGGTCTTGGTCGTGTAAAAACGCTGCCATAGGGTTTTTGGCTGGAACGGGCTCAGTCCAGCGCTGGCGCGGAAGCTCTTCACGCCCTGATCGCCGCCATCAGCGGCTTGATGCCGACGATATTCATAACGCGGGTTAGATTGTAAGCCAGCACGTGCAGCGCCATTTCGCTGGCGACCTTTGGCAGCGTCTTCATCAGGAAGTGTGTCGCGCCCATGCGCATCTTGAGCGTGCCGAACGGATGCTCGACGGTCTCACGCCTCCGGCGCATCGCTTGCGGGTCTTCATCGAGCCGCTGTTGGACCGCATCGAGGAGATGCTCGTGTTCCCATCGCGGAATCCTGCGCTCTGGTCCTGTTGTGCATTTCGACTTAAGCGGGCAAGCAGGGCACGCCGTTGTCCAGTAGCGCCGCAGCTTTTTCCCGTCTTCCTCGTTCGAGTACCGGTATTTGAGGTGCTGGCCAGCAGGGCAGCGATAGGCATCCTCACCGGGGAGATAGACAAAGTCCTGCTTGCCGAAGCGGCCTTCTGCCTTGGCGCCGGACGTCATCGGTTTCGGCAGTGTCACCGTGATGCCGGCCTCATGGCAGGCCAGGATCTCGGGGCTGTTGAAGTAGCCTCGATCAGCAACGGCTTCTAACGTATCAACTTGCATGACCGCCTTTGCGGCCTTCCCGACGTTGGCGAGTTGTGCCCGATCCGAGCCGCTATTCGTTACCTCGTGCGTGATGATTAAATGGTTCTCAGTTTCGACGGCGACTTGGACATTGTATCCGACAACACCGGAACCGCGACCGCTCGTTGCCATTGAGCGGCTGTCGGGATCTGTCAACGAAATCTGCTGATCGGGGGAGGCGAGCATTTTCTTCTCGTAGGCTACGAGGCGCTGCATTTCGCTGTCGAGCTTCGTCAGTTTCTCCTTGAGATGCTTTGTCTTGGCTGCCAGCGCTTCCGTCGGCTCTTGCAGGTCCGCCGTATCGAGTTGACTGAGATAGCGAGCAACGCTTTCCTCCAACTGCGCCCGCCGCCGCTCGACCTTGCCGCGCGTGAAGTTGCGGTCGCGATTGTTGACAGCCTTAAACTTGCTGCCGTCGATGGCGACGCTTGCCACCGAAAGCAATCCCATCTGGCGGCAGAGGTCAACGAAGCGAGCGCACACCTGGCGCAGCGCCAGACCGTTGTCCTTGCGGAAGTCGGAGATGGTCTTGTGGTCTGGGATCAGCCGCCCGAGCAACCACAACACTTCCAGATTGCGCCCGGCCTCCCGCTCAAGACGGCGGCTCGATTGCACGCGGTTCAAGTATCCATAGATGTAAAGTTTCAACAGAACTGACGGATGAAAGGCGGGCCGCCCGGTTGCAGCAGGCTCAACACCGCAGAAGCCTAGTTCCTTCAGATCGAGCGCATCGACAAACGCATCGACTGCGCGAACCGGGTTTTCCTCATCGATCCAGTCATCAAGGCACTCCGGCAAAAGCGTTGACTGGGCCCGATCTGCGCCTTCCACGAACCGCTTCATGATCACCCCCCGAAGAATCATCAACGGAATCATAAACCGGAAGATCTTTTCACACAGCCAGGGTCAAATGGAGACGTGACCGGAAGAGCCGGCAAACTTTGCCGGCAATGCCGTCGCGACGGTCGTCATTTGCCAAGAGCAACGGGGCATTCGAGCAGGCGGCATTCGACAACGCTCTGCGCGGCTATGGCCCGGCGGCCGGCTTGTAGGTCCAGT
>JANLPU010000054.1:0-76244 GCA_031367425.1 Hyphomicrobium sp. | reverse complement strand
AACGACGCTATAAAGAGGCGCTGCCGAAGGGACCAAAAAACTGGCGGGCGGGACGCTCCAGCGTCACCAACCCCTGCGGACGACCAGACCGAGGATGCTGCGGCGTCCCGCCCAACTCTTGGACGTCATCAAACCGGCGGTGAAAACCCGTGCGGTGCCAAAGTCTGTAGACCCCGACTTTGTTGTGAACATTGAGGGGGCTGGCGATTTCATTGCTCCAAGTGTGCGCTAGGCGAGTTCAATCCGGCCCTCTGCAACGATTAACAAATCATTGACAAATCAGCCTCTTCGCGGCTTGGCCAAGGCGTGCGACAATCGTTGAAGTGATTCGATCTCAAGGGAATTGCGCGCCGCCGATTTCAAGGTTGGCAACGCAAAGCGGGCGGGGGCACGCAACCAAATGACGACGGCTAATGAACTGCGTGCAGGACTTCTGGCGCTGGCCCGACGCTCGGTCAGCATCATGACGGCGTGCAGCAATGAGGAAAGTACCAAGCTTTACCTCGTGTTACCGTTTTTAGGGTTGCTCGGCTACGACTACGCCAACCCGTACGAAGTCTACCCGGATCATGCCACACGGCCGGGCTGCAAAACCGACTTCGCAATCTTGCGCGATGGCAATCCGGTGATCGCGATCGACGTCGAAAAGGCAGGCGCTGATCTCTCCTTGGGACACGACGGCTTGGCGCGCTACTTCGGCGAAGTCGCCGAGGTCAAACTCGCTGTCCTGTCGAATGGCACGCTGTTTCAATTCTTTGTCGATAGCGCCACGCCCAACACCTTGGACGAAGAGCCGTTCCTGACCGTCGATCTTGAAACCATCGCGCGCGCTGGCGTGCCCGACGAAGTGCTCGAAGCGCTGCTGGCTGCAACCCAAGCGCACTATGATCCAGAGGGCGTCGCTGAGGCAGCCCATGTTCAGCTGATCAAGAAGCGTCTGCGCACCGTGTTCGTGATGGAAGCGAGCGGGCCGTCTGAGCAGTTCTGCCGCTATGCGCTCGAGCGCGTTGGCTTGAAGTCTGTGGCCAAGACCGTGATCGACCGCTATTACGCGCCGCTGATCAAGACGGCCTTCGAGGAAAGCTTGGTCGTGCCGGTGGTCGAGCGGTTGCGATCGCAGGCCAATGGCGATGGCCGCACGGGCACGCCCGTCGCACTCCATCAGCTCGGCCAGCGGATCGCGACGACCGAACATCAATTGCAGATCTTCAATTATATTCGCCGCAGGCTCGCCTACCTCGTCGATGACGACGGACAGTTTGACGCGATCGAAAACGTGCGCTTCACGGATTATGTCGGACGGTTGACGGTGTTTTACGAACGCGAGCGCAAAGGCCGCCTGTTCGATTACATCGAAGGCGCTGATGGGTATGACAAATATATCTTCCCCGATCCCATCGGCGAGATCATTTCAAATAATGTTTTGGAAATCGATACCGCATTGAAAACGGTGTTTTCAGCGCGCGTGCGCGAGCTCGGCGGACTGTCCAACCACCAGAAACTTGCCCGCATCGCTTAGAAAGGGCACGATAGCTCGACATTTTTTATAGGTGCGTATGTCGAGCAATCTTTCAACAATCGGCTTTGCCTTTGCGGACGAAGACAGCTTTCAGGAAAGCATGATCGCGTGCGCGCGCAGTGCGGGCACCGGGCTCGCGTGCGCCGCCGGTGCCTACCGCATCTGGCGTTCACGAGCTGGCGCTGAGCTTTGGTTTCACACCGGACCTGCCTCCGATGGTGAAACCGAAATTCTCGGTCTCAGCCCGTTTTTCGAGGGTCACAGCGAAGTTCTCCTCAACATCACGAAGTTTATCAAGCGGCCGGGCGACAACGCCTTCGAGGGCGCGTTCTATGGCTGGGTATCGCCGGACGATAAAGGCCAGGGCAGCTATCCGATGGTGTTCGACGCTGTCGATTTCGCCGCCCGGCAGGATACGGTCTGGCCGGCGATAAAGCGGGCGCGCCTAACCGGGTTTGCGCGCGAGCTTAAATGTTTTGCGTCCGCGCAAGCCTACCTCGCCGACAGCGAAGCGCGGCCCGAGCCACGGCTCTCTGAAACCGCGTTTATTCCGATCGGGCTGTTTGCCGCAGCCGAAGCTGATCACGCGTCGCAAGGCAAAAACCAGCCAGCCCCGTCGTCGAACGCTTTACTGACGGGGCGCATCGCGGAGCACCGGCTGTTCACCAACGAGGCGTCGAAGCAGGACTTTCACTGGTTCTTGGTCGAGAGCCTGGAAGCCACGTTCGATGTCATCGCCGATCCGCAGATTGTGAAAGGTGACATCGTGCCGGGCGGCACCATCGAGACGACGTGCACGCTGTTTGGTCGCTTTCTCGATTGAGCGGGACTTGGGTGCGTCAGCCCAAAAGCCGTGCGGCATGAAGATTTCCCCCCTCGCCTCAACGGCTGCTAAGTTAACGGCAGGACGCCGTCGTGGGGTGATCATCTGGCGAGTTCGGGCGACAAGAGCCTTGAAACGTGGCCCGCCCGCCGTTAAGTCTCAGCGCTCTTTGAAGCTATTTGCATCTCGCCCCCCCCCCCCCACAGCGGTGGGCGGCAACTTATCTAGGAATACGGAAACATGGGCTACAAGGTCGCCATCGTCGGAGCCACGGGTAACGTCGGCCGCGAAATGCTGAACGTGCTGTCAGAGCGCAATTTCCCCGCCGACGAAGTCGTCGCGCTGGCTTCGCGCCGCTCGGTCAACAGGGAAGTTTCGTTCGGCGACAAAACCCTCAAATGCCGCGACCTCGAAACCTTCGACTTCAAAGGCTCTGATTTTTGCTTGATGTCGGCCGGGTCTGCCGTCTCCAAGGATTGGTCGCCCAGGATCGGCGCGCAGGGCTGCGTCGTGATCGATAACTCGTCCTATTGGCGCTACGACATGGATGTGCCCCTCGTCGTGCCGGAAGTGAATGCCGACGCCATTCTCGGGTTCACGAAGAAAAACATCATTGCTAACCCAAATTGCTCAACCGCACAGCTTGTCGTGGTTCTGAAACCCTTGCACGACGTGGCCCGCATATCGCGCGTTGTGGTGTCGACGTATCAATCGGTGTCTGGTGCCGGTAAGGACGCCATGGACGAGCTTTGGCAGCAGACCAAGGGCAAGTACGTGCCGGGCCAAGAGGTCGAAGCCCGCAATTTTCCAAAGCAGATAGCCTTCAATTGCATTCCTCACATCGATGTCTTCATGGAAGACGGGTACACCAAGGAGGAATGGAAAATGCTGGCCGAGACCAAGAAAATTCTCGACCCCAAGATCCGCCTGACCGCAACCTGCGTCCGCGTTCCGGTGTTTGTCGGCCATTGCGAATCGGTCAACATCGAATTTGAAAAGCCGCTTTCGGCGGATGCCGCGCGCGAGATCTTGCGCGTCGCGCCCGGCCTGATGGTCGTCGACAAGCGCGAACCGGGCGGGTACATCACGCCGGTCGAAGCGGCAGGCGAGTTCGCAACGTTCGTGTCACGCATCCGCGAAGACGCGACGGTTGAGAACGGGCTGGCGATGTGGATTGTATCGGACAATTTGTTGAAAGGCGCAGCGCTCAACGCGGTGCAAATCGCCGAGACGATGGTCAACGCCAAGATGCTTCTTCCGAAGGCAGCTTAATCGTCGAGGCGGGCAAGCTTAGTATCTGCGCGGGCGGATTGGGCACGAGCTGTCCAATCCAAACCATTCCTTCGGCTCAGCCTAGCGCTTACTGGTGGTTTCTTTAGGTTGCAGCTTGCCAAGTACGACGACGATCGCGTTCAAGTCTTGCATGAAGCGGTCGCGTTGTGCGCTCGGCAGACTGGACAAGATGCGGTCATCGACCTTGCGCGACAGCGGGTCCGCCGAACGCAACATCTTCCAACCGTCGTCGGTCAATTTTACAGCATAAGCGCGCGCATCTTCCTTAGTCCGGCGGCGCTGCAGAAGACCTTTTTTCAACATCCGGCGTACGATATCGGCCAGTGTCGACCGGTCGATGCCTGTGCGGTCGACGAGGTGGGTCTGGCTAAGTCCTTCGTTCTGCGAGACGGTGACCAGCACGGCGAACTGGCGCGGGGTTAAATCTCCCGAACCCAGTTCCGTTTGGAAGAGTTCAGCCGCGCACTGACCTGCCCGATGCAAAAGATGCAGGGGCGATTTCTCCAGCCGGTTAGGAGCAGACTCACGTGCCATTAAAAATCCTCGTTTGAATTTGTGGAGCCACCAAATGCTGGCTCGGGATTGTCGATCGTTGAGCGATAATACGGCTTACCGGGCTCAATATATTTCGATACTCGGAAGCTGGACATTCAGTTCTCCGACTTCAACCCCAAACACTGAAAAAAGGTTGCAGTGGATCGGCATGCTGCCTAATGGCGCAGTCGGATAGTTCTTGCCAAGAAACACGAGTTCGTCTGCATCGTCTAGTCCAAACAGCACTGGTTACTAATAAATACTTTAAATTGTCGTATAAATTGTGGGCAATGAAATATCCAAGCGCACAATTATTCTTGGTGCTGATGTTTAATAATGGAGCGATGTGGGCTTCGTTTTAAGCCTGAGCGGGCATCTCATGCCGCTTGAGCAAGCTCATCTGAGCGACGGCAAAAATCATCGTCAGTGGCATGATGCCGAACACTTTAAAACTCACCCAAAAGTCGGTTGAAAACGATCGCCAGATGACTTCGTTCAAGATGGCGAGCGCCACGAAAAACCACGCCCATCGCGACGTCAGAATGCGCCATCCTTTTTCGGTCAGCCGCATGACGTCGCCGAACACGGTCTGCAGCACCGGGCGTTCGAAATACAGCCCGCCAAACAATATGGCGTCAAACAGCGAATTGACGATCGTGGGTTTGATTTTGATGAAGTGGTCGTCTTGCAACCAGATTGTCAGCCCGCCGAAAACGAGCACGAAGGCGCCAGTAACGAGCGGCATAGTTGGGATTTTGCCGAGCAAAGCGCGCGAGGCCGCAAGCGACATCACCGTCGCCAGCATAAATATGCCCGTGCCCCAGAAAATTCCGAATTTCGCATTCACGACGAAGAAGGTGACCAGCGGTCCCAATTCAACGAGCAGTTTCAGAACTTGTTTGCGGTCGAACTCAGGCGCGCTGCCCGTTTCGTTGGTCGGATCGGTCATCGGCCTTAAACTCCCGATGGCAAGGTCGGATCTGGCAAGCGGTATTTCTGCAGGATGCGGGTTAGTGCCCAGGCATAGATCAGCGACAGCGGCAGTATGATCGCGATCTTGAATAAGATCCAGACATTTACGCCATCGAGCTTGTAGCCCAAGAGTTGATACATATGGTCGTCCTTAAAACTTTGCCGGACGACTTCATTGGCAACAGCGGTGAAGAGGAAAAACGCGGCAAAGCTGAGAGTGAATTTATTCCAACCTTCGTCGGTGTAGTGGAATGTTTTTCCGAACACGTACTTGAAGAAATTATAGTTGATCATCAGCCCGCCGACTAAGAACGCCGCGAACAAAGCGTTGAAGATCGTCACTTTGATCTGCACCCACATCGGATCGCCCGTAATCAACGTCAAAGAACCAAAGATCACCGTCACCGTCGATGCGATCAATGGAAAAATCGGCGGCCGGTTGAACATCGTGAACATCACCACGATGGCGAGCAGCGTCGTGCCGATCAACGCCCACGTTCCAGCATTGATGCCGAAAATTGCGTTGACGATGAACATCGTCACCAGCGGGCCGAATTCACTGGCGATGTTGATCGTCTGTTCCGCGTTGAAGGGAAACCAACTCTTCTTCTGTTCCAACGTTTTGTCCTGTCGTGGCTTCGATCAAGATAAGTCGATCGAGTTAAAGAAGGCGATCCTCACGTTTCGGCGATCGCGCGCGCAAATTCGACTGCGGCAAAGGGCTGCAAGTCATCGATGCCCTCGCCGATGCCAATCGCATGAACCGGTAATCCAAACTTCTCAGCGATTGCGACCAAAATTCCGCCGCGAGCTGTACCATCAAGCTTTGTCATTACCAATCCTGTTACACCGGCGCGGTCGCGAAAAACTTCGACCTGTTGCAGAGCGTTCTGCCCGGTCGTTGCGTCTAAAACGAGGATGACGTCGTGCGGTGCGTCTGGTTGTAACTTTTTCAGAACTCTGGTGACTTTTTCCAGTTCTTCCATCAAGACGTGTTTATTCTGTAACCGGCCAGCTGTATCGAGAAGCAACACATCGGCGCCCGTTTCGATGGCATCCTTGAGAGCGTCATACGCTAAGCCCGCCGAGTCCGCGCCAACGTGTCGCGCAATAACGCGAGCATTGCTGCGATCGCCCCAGACTTTCAATTGCTCGATCGCGGCGGCGCGAAATGTGTCGCCGGCCGCGATCAGAACCGTTTTGCCTTCGCGTGCGAACTGTGCCGAAAGCTTGCCGATCGTCGTTGTTTTGCCCGTGCCGTTGACGCCGACCATCATGATGACGTGCGGCCTGTTGGCCGAATTGATGACGAGCGGTTTGGCAACGGGCGCCAGTACGCGCTCGACTTCGGCTGCCAAAATTGCGCGAACATCTTCAGCCGAAATACCTTTTTCAAACCGGCCCTTGGCGATGGCCGCTGTAATGCGAGATGCGGTCGCTACTCCTAGGTCGGATTGAATGAGTAGATCTTCAAGGTCTTCTAGCGTCGCGCCATCGAGTTTGCGCTTAGTCAACAGCCCGGTAATGCCGGTCGTAAGTTTGGAAGACGTCTTGCCGAGGCCAGACTTCAGGCGCTGAAACCAGCTCTGTTTTGACTTTTCGTGCGCCTCAGAGGATTGCGGCGGTCGGGCCTCATCTGGCTGAGTGCGAGCGTCCACGGCGCCAAGCGCTGGGATGTCTAAATCGGGGGCTGCGGGTTCGTTGTCGCAAGCATTCGCAACGTCGTCGGCAGAATAGGCTTGCGCAGGCTGGTCGGGTTCCGGCTGCGGCGCAGCCTTGGATCCAAACCATCGGCCCAGCAGTCCTTTGCGCTTGTTGTCCTGCTCGCTCACGCGGCCACCTCGCCGATGAGATGACCGGCACCCGCGCCAGACACGCGCGCCTTGATGAGGTCGCCGCCGTTTAGCCCTGCGCTTGCTGGCATTTTTATTTCCGTGAATTGCGGTGTGCGGCCAACGCTGTCTTTTTCCATCAGCACGTCGACCTTCGCGCCGAGCTGGCGGGCGAGAAACCCTGCGAGCACTCGGTCGCCTTTGTCTCGAAGGCGCGCTGCGCGCTGTTTGACGATGGCGCGTTCCACTTGCGGCATCCGGGCAGCGGGCGTGCCTTTGCGTGGCGAGAACGGAAAAACGTGCAGGAATGTCAGCTCGCAATCGTCGATAATGTTCAGAGATTGCGTGAACATCTCTTCGGTTTCTGTTGGAAAGCCCGCAATCAGGTCGGCGCCGAAAATTACGTCTGGTCGCAGGCGGCGCGCCTCCTCGCAGAAGCGGATTGCGTCTGAGCGCAGATGGCGGCGCTTCATGCGCTTCAAGATTACATCGTCGCCAGCTTGCATCGAGAGGTGCAGGTGCGGCATCAGCCGTTCTTCTTCCGCCAAGCAGCGCAGCAGATGCTCATCGGCCTCGACCTGATCGATCGACGACAGCCGCAAGCGTTTGAGATCTGGCACATGCTTTAAAACTTGGGCGGTCAATTTACCTAAGGTCGGGCTACCGGGCAGATCGCGGCCCCAGGATGTCATGTCGACGCCGGTGAGGACGACTTCGGCAAATCCGCTTTCGACGAGGCGGCGCACTTGTGCCACGATATCGCCGGCAGGTACGGATCGCGAGGGGCCGCGACCAAACGGGATGATGCAAAACGTGCAGCGATGATCGCAACCGTTTTGCACTTGCACGTAAGCGCGCGCGCGCGTGCCAAAGCCGTCGATGAGGTGCGAGGCCGTTTCACGCACGCTCATGATGTCATCGACGCGCACGCGTTCGAGGTCGCCAGTGGCCAGTCCTAAAAACGTCTGCGGCTGCATTTTTTCAGTGTTGCCGATGATGTGGTCGACTTCTGCCATCTCGGCAAAGCGTTCAGGCTCGATCTGTGCCGCGCAACCGGTCACGATGATCCGCGCTTGCGGATGGTCGCGGCGCGCCCGCCGGATAGTCTGGGCCGCTTGGCGGACGGCCTCCCTCGTGACCGCGCAGGTATTGATGATGATCGCATCGTGCATCCCGGCGGCTTTGGCGTGACCGCGCATTACCTCGGACTCGTAAGCGTTGAGGCGGCAGCCGAGCGTGATGACGACGGGTTCTGACATCGGGTGAAATTTAGCCGTTCCACAAAATAAAATCGCGCGGTCCTCGCCGCGTGAATGCGCGGTTTAGCCGAGAACAAGAGCCTCGCCTAGCGTCATGGTTTTCGTCATGGTTTTCATGACGACAGTTTGGGTGTCTACTGCGCATGTTGCCAGTTCCGGCCGGCTAGTTTGGGCCGAAAGTGTTTCCTGGGCCGTTAAACTGCCTAACCTGGCAGCCAATTGAGCGTTCCGGCTTCCAGTTCGCCCAAAAAATCGAGCTGCGACGGGCCTCTCATCATGATGTGGTTATCGGCGCGCCAGTCGATTTCCAGATCACCGCCGGGCAGCGAGACACGCACCTGACGGCCGGTAAACTTCTTGCGTGATGCACACACCGCCGCTGCGCACGCCGCCGTGCCGCAGGCTTTGGTCAAACCGGCGCCGCGCTCCCATGTGCGCAGCAGGAGCGCCGATCGGGATAGGATTTGCGCCAGCGAAATGTTGGCCCGCTCGGGAAAGATCGGGTGATTTTCGAGCAGCGGTCCGAGCCGTGCCAAATCGTGGCCCGCGACGTCATCGACCCAGAAAATGGCGTGCGGGTTGCCGACGTTGACGGCGGAAGGGGAATGCAGAACGGGGTTGTCTATCGGGCCGATCTGCAGCTCGATGCCGCGCGTGTCGCGGAATTCTTCCGCCAGCGGGATATCCTGCCAGCCGAATTTCGGCTCGCCCATGTCAATAGTGATATTCTGCTCGCTCTCGACGTTGGCCGACAGCAGGCCGGCCTTCGTCTCGATATTGAGCTGAACCTTGCCGGTCTCCTGCGCCACGAGCCACGCGACGCAGCGTGTGGCGTTACCGCAAGCGGAGACTTCAGAGCCGTCAGCGTTCAATATTCGCATATAGACGTCTGCATTGGCCGACGGCTGCATGATGATCACTTGGTCGCAACCGACGCCATGACGGCGATCGGCGATTTTCAGCGCCGCAGCTTCATCGAGCTTGATCGCACGGTGGCGGGCATCGAGGACGACAAAGTCGTTGCCGAGGCCGTTCATTTTGCGGAATGGGATGTTTGGCAGCGTCATCGGCCCTTATATGATGCGCCGGGTTATTAACACAATCGCCCTTCCTCGTTCACGGATTGATTTCTTCAGTTGTGCCTCATTCGGGATATCGGCCTGAAGTTTCAGGAAAAAGGCCTGGAGCAATGCGCGGCGCAAGCTTTGCGGGGAAAGACAATTGCCAATCGGCTCTTGCACCGGATGACCGGATAATGCCGGCTCCACAAAGGGCGTTCGTTATGTTCGTCGCGCTTCTAGCCGATTGTCCAACGACGGACGCCACCTCGCTGCGCGGCAACGACCCCTTGAACAAGATTGCATCGAGAACCCTGGGAGCTCTTTCAGGAAGGCGCCCATATTTAATTTCTTCCTCAGACCAGCTCAAAATTCGATCTCGCAAAGCCTTTGGCTGCATAAGAACTTCCATGAACTTGACTTGATCGACGCAAACCTCAAGGAAAAATTTTGCAAAAGCATTCAGCGCCATTTCGCTCAGATGACGACGCCCATCTCGATCACTTTGGCGCACTTGGTCACAATTCGAAAGGTGCGCCTTATATTCTTTTTCGCGACGGGCAAGACCCCGCGCAATCGACCAAAGCCCGCCGGTGTCCAACGCTCTTAGTAGAACCGCACAGGACGCTAAGCGTGTGACGCGTCCATTTCCATCGGCGAATGGATGAATATATAGCAAACGATGATGTGCCGGGCCTACGGCTAGGATCGCTTCAAAGTTTGCCAGATCGGCATAACGCTCTTCAAATCGCCTCATGAAGCGGGGTAGTGCACCTGGACTGACCGCGATGTGTGTTCCAACTGGTGCATCGCGAGTTCGCATTTCTCCAGGGACGACCGGTATTCTCTCGAGTGTATCCGGGTTCTCTACCCACCGTAACTCGTCAGGCAACAGACGGGTAAAACGCGCATGGATTTCCGAAATACTCGCTGCCGCGTTTTCGCGCCCCAACAGACCTCCTTCATCGATCCACCGCTGGACCTCAATGTGCGCTTTGGCTTCAAGTTGCAAATCGCGCTTCTTGGGGTTTTTGCTGAAGTCGTTATTGAGCGCCCGCTCAATATCGACTGGATGCGTGTTATGGCCTTCTATAAGATTGCTGTAATAGCAATTCATGGACCTAACGAACTCAGCCAACGGCTCTGCCAGTCCTCTGGGTAGACTTGCGCGAAATGCGGTCGAGCGCTTTGCCAGTTCAAATACAAGTTCCGTTAGTTCTAATCTCGCGTTACTTTCTTCCGAAATCCGCATCGGTTCCATGAGAGCAACAACCTCGCCGTCATCCCTGACTGCGCCCGGCTTGACGTTTTCCAGCTTCTTTGCCGGTATTTTTGCCAGTTTTTTGATCACAAAGAGTTCCTATTTTATTATTATATTTCAACATTTTGAACGATGCATAGTTCGCAACAGAGGGTTATCTTTTCCGGTATTTTTGCCGCTTATATTGCCGCTTTTCAGGTCTGCTGCCAATGCACTTTCTGCAAAGTGAAGCTGATCCCGGTTAAACCTCTGGCGGCATACGGATTGCCGTCCCAATTGACTTCGAGATCCTTGTCCCTCATACAGCCCTCATCCAGACGGCGCTGAGAACCAGAGCCGCCGCTTTGCACATGGGCGCCTGACAGGGCGACCGGGAGGCTGAGGGGTCAACATCCGAAAGCGCGTGGCGCTCCCGGGTGCATTTTTGTTTTGCGCGAAGGTTGCCTCATTCCACCGTCATCCCGGCGCAGGCCGGGACCCACGGCGACACGCGTGAGGTTCGGTTGATCGTTGACGGGGTGATGCTTCAGCGGTCGTAATTTACTTTTTACGACAAGCGAGCGACCGCTTGTCGTGGGTCCCGGCCTTCGCCGGGATGACGTCACTGGAAGAATGCCTGGGTGGTCGAAGAGCCGCCGGGTGATCGAAGATATGCCTGGGCGGTCGAAAAGCCGCCGGGTGAATGTTTAGAAAGTATTAGCGAAGGTCTAATGTTTCAATCGCTGACAGAACGCCTCTCGGGCGTGCTCGACAAGCTGACGCGGCGCGGATCGCTGACGGACGAAGACGTTGGCGAAGCCATGAGCGAAGTGCGCCGCGCCCTGCTCGAAGCCGACGTCGCACTCGATGTCGTGCGCGATTTCATCGACAAGGTCAAAGCCAAGGCCATCGGCGCTGAAGTGCTGCGTTCGGTGACGCCAGGGCAGATGGTCGTCAAGATCGTCAACGACGAGCTCGTGTCGATGCTGGGCTCTGACGCTCAGCCGATCGATCTGCGCGCCGCCCCGCCCGTTGGCATTCTGATGGTCGGCCTGCAAGGCTCGGGCAAGACGACGACGACGGCCAAGATCGCCTATCGCTTACAAACGCGCGACCGCAAAAAAGTTCTCATGGCCTCGCTCGATACCCGCCGACCGGCGGCGCAAGAGCAGCTGCGCGTTTTGGGCGAGCAAACGAGCGTCGCGACGCTGCCGATTATCGTCGGCGAAAACCCGATGCAGATCGCGCGCCGCGCCGAGACCTCGGCCAAGACCGGCGGTTTCGACGTCATCCTGTTCGATACCGCCGGCCGCGTTACCGTCGACCAAGAGTTGATGGACGAAGTTCGCGACATCAAAAATGCCATGCGGCCGCACGAAGTCTTGCTCGTCGCCGACGCGCTGACGGGCCAGGACGCCGTCGCCACCGCTAAAGCGTTCGATGGTCACATCGGCATCACCGGCATCGTTCTGACGCGCGCCGACGGCGATGGCCGGGGCGGCGCGGCGCTGTCCATGCGCGCGGTTACCGGCAAGCCGATTAAGCTTCTGGGCGTCGGCGAAAAGTGGGATGCGCTCGAAGATTTCGATCCGCGCCGCATCGCTGGCCGCATTCTGGGCATGGGCGATATCGTTTCGCTCGTCGAAAAAGCCGCCCAAACGATCGACATCGCCAAGGCGACAAAGATCGCCGAGAAAATGAAGAAGGGGTCGTTCGACCTCGAAGACATGGCCGAGCAGTTCAGCCAGATGCAGCGCTTAGGCGGCATGGGCGGCATCATGTCGATGCTGCCCGGCATGGGCAAAATCAAAGGCCAGATCGACGAAGTCAAAGCCAACAAAAGCTTCGTGCACATGGGCGCGATCATCTCATCGATGACACCGAAAGAGCGCCGCAACCCAAAAGTTCTCGACGCCAAACGCAAGCGGCGGATCGCGGCCGGATCTGGCACGCATCCAGCCGACATCAACAAGCTTCTCAAAATGCACCTGCAAATGGCTGACGTCATGAAGCAGATGGGCCGCAACAAAGGCATGATGAGCAAGATGGCGGGCATGATGGGGATGCCTAGCGGCGGCATGGGGCAAGCCCCATCGGGCGATGAGCTGGCCGCAATGCAAGCCGAACTCTCAAAGCTCGATCCCGCAGCGCTCGCGCAGCTGCCGCCGGAAGTCAGAGATCTGTTGCCATCGGGCGCTGGGGGCAAATCGCCTATGCCCACCCTGCCGAAAGGTCTACCGGGCCTGTCGGGCAATTCGCCTGGCGGTTTCTCAGGCCTGCCGGGGCTTGGCGGTGGCTTTCCAAAGTTCCCGGGGCTGCCCGGAAAGAAGAAGTAGCCGAATTCGAAACTTGAAGAAAAACTTTTGCACCTCGAAGGAGAATATCAATGTCGGTCAAGATGCGCTTGTCGCGCGGTGGAACTAAGAAGCGCCCATATTATTACGTCATCATCGCGCACGTTTCCGCGCCGCGCGATGGCCGTTACATCGAGCAAATCGGCACGTTCGATCCGATGCTCAAGAAAGACAACCCAGAGCGCGTGAAGCTGCAAGCCGACCGCGTCAAGCATTGGCTGGGCGTCGGCGCGCAGCCGACCGATCGCGTGCTGCGCCTCCTCGATGGCGCCGGCTTGGCCAAGCGCACGGCCCTCAACAATCCTGAAAAAGCCAAGCCAAAGAAGAAAGCTCAAGAGCGCGCCGCCGCGATTGCCGATAAGGCCGCCAAAGCCGCTGAAGCTGCAGCCAAGGCCGCAGAAGCAACTTGAGCCCAAGCTTCACTTTGCTGTGAACTTTGCGAAAAGCCCCGGCAATGCTGGGGTTTTTTGTTTTTGGCACACTCCGGCGTGGCCCGATAATTGGATATCGGATAGCAGGGGCGATGAACTATAACGCGAGATTGGCAACTCCCGTATGGAGCCTAAGCGAACGCGTTAGGAAACATGCTCCCATGCTGTCGGACGGCATTTACCGAATTGAGTATCGCTCTTCTCTGGCCACCGAAGGACCAGCCGATTGCGCGTTGGCGGTGCTGCGAGACGGAGAAATTCTGGGCTCCGATAAGCATGGCGGGCTTTATCTGGGTACCTATGAACGCGAGCCTGCGACGGGCCGCGAACGAATTTTCTTGCGGCTCGAAATTCCTCCCGCCGGCGTGCTCGTGACCGGGAAAACGGGTGGCACCAGCGGTGGCTTCGTCGATATCGAAGCCGCTTTTGAAAAACAAGTAGCGCCATATCGCGTGATCATCGACGTGGTCGGCCGCCCGGTCGCGATCGAACTCGTTTATATCGGCCCCTTGCCGAACTGACGCGTTAAGGGCATTGAGCGGGGCATGGAAAACAACAAGCCTCGTTTGATTTTACTCGGCCGTGTCGGCGCCGCTCATGGCATCAAGGGTGATGTCTCGGTCCGGACGTTCACCGGCGATCCAGCAGCAATCGGGAGCTATGGCCCGCTCACCGACAAGACCGGCGCCAAGTCATTCGCCGTGCGCGTTGTGCGCTCAAACCCCAAGGGCGGCGTCATCGCTCGCTTCGATGGCGTCGCCAATCGCAACGGGGCCGAAGCGCTGAACGGCATCGACCTCTATGTCGATCGGGCGCGCTTGTCGGCCGCCGCCGATGGCGAATTTTATCATGCCGATTTGATCGGGCTCAAAGCGGTCGATGCGCAGGGCGCGGCGATCGGCCTGATCGTTGCCATTGTAAATTTCGGCGCTGGCGATCTGTTGGAGATCCGCCTTGAGGGGATTAGCTCGACGGAATTTATCCCATTTACGAACGCCTGCGTGCCAGCGATTGATCTCGCGGCGGGCGTCGCCACCGTGATCATGCCCGAGATGACGGGAGAGCCTGAACCCGCCAGCGGCGAAGCAACAGACGAGAGCGAAGACGGCTGATGTTCAGACCGGTTCGCCTTGCAGTAGCTTGGGAACGTCGCCGCTGAGGCCTGCAGTTTCTTCCACAATCAGCTGTTTTAGAAAGGGCAACCGGTCGAGCACGCCAAGGGCCGCGCCGCGTCCTGCACGCAGCACGGTGCTATCGACACCGAAGAGCCGGTTCAAGCCATCATATGCTGCGGCCGAGACGGTGCAATCGAACCGCCGCCAGCGCTCATAATGGCTAAGCGTTTCGCTGTTGCCGATATCGAGACCGATACGGGCCGCGTGCGTCACGACTTCGACCAAAGCTGCGACGTCGCGCATTGCGAGATTGACGCCTTGGCCCGCGACAGGGTGCACGCCGTGCGCTGCGTCGCCAGCCAGTGCAAATCGGTTGGCCACTAGAGAGCGCGCCATTTTTAATTCCAGCGGCCAGGATTGCCGTGGGCCCAGCAAGGAAATAGTGCCGAAACGGCCGCCAATGCGCTTGTCGAGTTCGGCGAGGAATGCGGCATCGTCGAGCGCCAGAACACGGGCCGCTTCCGGCGCTGAACTGCTCCACGTGATGCAGGCGCGATTGCCCGTCATTGGCAGAATAGCAAACGGTCCGCCGGGCAGAAAATGTTGAATGGCCACGCCGCCGTGCGGACCAGAGAATTGCACGATCGCGACGATACCGCTCTGTTCATAGCTCCAACTGACCGTCTTGATACCGGCTGCATCGCGCAACGCCGAGGCGCGCCCTTCTGCCGCCACGACGAGGCGGGCGCCGACGGATTGTCCGTCGCTCAACGCGATGCGCGCGCTCACGTCATCGGCCGCGTAGCCGGTGGCTTGGGCTGGCGCGATGAAGGTGAGGCATGGATCGCTCGCAACTGTTGCGTAAAGCGCCTGACGTAAAACGTTGGCTGGCACCATGTATCCCGCAGGCGCGCCGTTAGCCGTCACGGCATCGTAAGTCAAACGCGTCTGGCGCAGTCCGTCGTCGAGGGCTGAATCGGAGATCTCAATTGCGGTGATTGTCTCGGCGTGCGGCGCGATGGCCTTCCAAGCGCCGAGCCCATCGAGCATATTTTTACTTGCCGCCCAAATGGCGAATGTGCGTCGATCGGCATCGCCTGTGTCGAACGCTGGCGCGCGATCGATCAAGGCGATCCGAACGCTGGGCCCGAGGGCCTGCACCAGACCCCGCGCGAGCGCCAGCCCGGCAAAGCTCGCCCCAGATATGGCGACATCTAAAATCTGGTTCGGATGGCTCGGCACGATAATCTATGATCCCCTACCCGCCAGGTCTTGACGCCGCCCAGCGATTGCAGCCCACTGGCGGCCCAACCGCTGAAAGCTTCTGCGACGACATCCTAGGATATCTGCCATGCCGCCGACAAACCCTGATACGCGCTCGGCGCTCGACAAGCTTGTCGCGCTCTTAACGCTGGAGCGCATTGACGATAACCTGTTCCGCGGCGCCAAGAGTACCGAGGGTTGGCAACGGGTCTATGGCGGCCAAGTTTTGGGCCAGGCGTTGGCGGCGGCGGCGGCGACCGTGCCGCAAGACCGGATGATTCATTCGCTGCACGGGTACTTCATCCTGGCCGGCGACCCCGAACACGAGATCGTCTACGACGTCGAGCGTATTCGCGATGGCGGCAGTTTCACCACCCGGCGCGTCAAAGCGATCCAGCACGGGCGTGCGATTTTCACGATGAACGCGTCGTTCCACAAGGCCGAAGAGGGCCTTGAACATCAGTCGGCGATGCCGGATGTGCCAAGCCCAGACACGCTGCCGAGCGCTAAAGACCTCATGCTGCGCAATTTGACCTCGTTGCCTCCGAATATGAGCGCTTATTGGCAGCGGGAGCACCCGTTGGAGGTTCGTCTCGTCGATCCGAGCCGCTATACGAGCCGGGATAAGCGCGAGCCGAAGCAAACGATCTGGCTCAAGTCGAATGGGCCACTATCCGACGATTTGCGGCAGCATCAGGCGGTTCTGGCCTACGCTTCGGATTTCACCCTTCTGGACACCGCGCTCGTCGCTCACGGCAAGCTGATGTTTGATCCAGACATTCAGCTCGCGAGCCTTGACCATGCGATGTGGTTCCACCGCTCATTCCGCGCCGATGCCTGGCTGCTGTACGTCCAGGACAGTCCAACCGCTGCCGCCGCGCGTGGCTTCTGCCGTGGCGAAATCTTCGACGCTGAGGGCCGCTTGGTCGCCTCGACAGTGCAAGAAGGTTTGATGCGTAGCCGCGCCACGGCGTTTGTGATCAAATAGAGTGCAGCGAAGACGTTTTGCCGCCTAATTGTGCACGAAACTTGAGCTGACGCACGGCGCGCCCCGTCGCGGGTCTATTTTTATTATTTTACTTCAGGTGCTTGCATGATTTGCGCGCGGTTGGCACGCGTCTTGACTCTCTAAGCTCGGTATCGGGGCCAATTTGCGGTCTGCGATCAAACTTTGACCGTGCATCCGGCACCAAGCCGGGGAGAGAGACAGGGGGCTGACATGAAGCTCATTACGGCGATTATCAAACCATTCAAGTTGGAGGAGGTCCGTTCCAGCTTAACCGACCTTGGCCTGCAAGGCATGACGGTGACGGAAGTCAAAGGTTACGGTCGCCAGAAGGGCCATACGGAAATCTATCGCGGCGCCGAATACGCCGTCAGTTTCCTGCCCAAGATCAAAATCGAAGTCGTGGTAACGGCAGCGCAAGTCGACAAGGCGCTGGCCGCCATTCAGCGCGCCGCCAAGACCGGCCAGATCGGCGATGGCAAGATTTTTGTCTCAAGCGTCGAACACACAGTTCGAATCCGCACCGGCGAAGCCGACGACGACGCGCTCTAGGCGCCCTTCCTTCGCAATGAACCAGCTTTCGTAACGGATCAACAGGGAGACTAACAACGATGACGTCAAAAGTTTTACCGCGCATCGCTTGGGGCTTGGGGGCCCTATGCGTGCTTGGGCTGGCGATCGAGCCATCCTGGGCGCAGGACGCTGCCACCGCCGCGGCTCCTGCCACCGCCGCGGCTCCTGCCGCTGCAGCGCCTGCTGCTGCCGCCGCACCCGCCGCCGCTGCGCCAGTGCCCAATAAGGGCGATACGGCGTTTATGATTTCATCCAGCGTTCTCGTTCTGCTGATGACGGTGCCAGGTCTGGCGCTGTTTTACGGCGGTCTCGTGCGCTCCAAGAACATGCTTTCTGTTTTAATGCAGATTTTGGCTACGCTCTGCATCGTCGCGATAATCTGGTACCTCTATGGCTACTCCATGACGTTCACCAACGGCGGCGCTTACAACAACTGGGTTGGCGGGTTCTCAAAAGTCTTGCTGTCCGGCGTCGATGCGAATTCCGTGGCGGCAACCTTCTCCAACAACGTCGTCATCCCGGAATACGTCTACATCATCTTCCAGATGACCTTCGCGTGCATCACGCCATGCCTCATCGTCGGCGCCTTTGCCGAACGCATGAAGTTTTCAGCGCTGCTGCTCTTCATGGTGCTGTGGGTGACGTTCATCTACTTCCCGATCGCGCACATGGTTTGGTATTGGGCAGGTCCTGACGCCTTGGCGGCAGCTGCGAAAAAAGGCGGCGACGCTTTGACCGCTGCGACGTCTGATGCTGGTCAGCTATTCCAATGGGGCGCCATCGACTTTGCCGGCGGCACGGTTGTGCACATTAACGCCGGTATTGCTGGTCTCGTAGGTTGTCTCGTGATGGGCAAGCGCGTCGGCTACGGCCGCGAAGCGATGCCACCGCACTCACTCGTCATGTCGTTCATTGGCACGGGACTGCTGTGGGTCGGCTGGTTCGGCTTTAACGTTGGTTCGAATTTGGAAGCCAACGGCGTTGCCGGTGTCGCCATGATCAACACTTTCCTCGCCACAGCTGCTGCTGGCCTCGCCTGGATGTCCTGGGAATGGCTGGTTAAGGGCAAGCCATCTCTGCTTGGCCTCGTCTCTGGCGTTGTTGCAGGGCTTGTCGCGATTACACCGGCGTGTGGCTTTGCCGGCATCGGCGGCTCGATCGTTCTCGGCGTCGTGGCTGGCGTCGTGTGCTCGATCTTTGCAACGGGCGTCAAGAACGCGCTGGGCTATGACGACACGCTCGACGTCTTCGGTGTTCACTGCATTGGTGGCATCATCGGCGCATTGGGTACGGGATTGCTGGTTAACCCAAGCTGGGGCGGCCAAGGCATTCTCGACTACACGACGAAGCCAGGTGAAGCGGTTGTGGCTGCCTACGACATGATTGCTCAGCTGACGTCGCAGGGCAAAGCTGTCGGCATAACGCTGCTGTGGAGCGGCATAGGCTCGTTCATACTCTACAAGCTCGTCGACCTGATCGTTGGACTGCGCCCCACGGAAGATCGCGAGCGCGAAGGTCTCGACATCACAGATCACGGCGAACGCGCTTACAATTACTAAGTTCGACGGAGACTGAGGCAGCGGAGAAATCCGCTGCTCTATTTTTCCTTCGTGGGTTTGAGAACTATCCTGTCGAGATATCCTCCCGAGCACACTTGTTTCCCCTAGATGTGCTCACAAACTTGACCCGCGGCTCCATTGCTGCGGGTTTTTTGTATTTTCGCACCAGAATCATGGGTTTGCCGGCTAGCGTCTGGGACGCGGAAATGCCCAACCGAACCGCCACTGCGGCGGCGCGAAGAATTCTCACCTGCGTCATGAAACCGGTTTGTCCTATTATCCGTACCCAATCTGGGCGGCGTCTTATGCCCGATCCCCGAGCAAGGACCCAAAGCGTGCTGTTTGCTGATCGAGCCCAGTCGTGTCATGAGCTCAAAATTGCGATCGTTGGAACGGGAATTTCAGGGCTATCGGCAGCGTGGCTGCTAGCACAGCATCACAGCGTCACCGTCTATGAGGCGGCCGATCGGGTTGGCGGTCATAGCCATACCGAGCAGGTCGATATCGGGGCCCAACGGATCGGGGTCGATACCGGCTTCATGGTCTATAATGAGCCCAGCTACCCAAACTTAACCGCGTTGTTTGCTGCCTTGGACGTGCCAACGGCTGCAACCGATATGTCATTTGCGGTTTCGCTCGATGGCGGAGCGTTGGAATATGCTGGCAGCAATCTGGCGGGGCTGTTAGCTCAGCCGTCGAACCTGTTCAAGCCGCGCTTCTGGTCCATGCTGAATGATCTCCTGCGATTTTACCGCGTAGCACCCGGCCACCTTCCTCAAATGGGAGAGATGTCGCTTGATGCCTATCTCGACTGGGCAGGCTTCGGGCGGCCCTTTCGGCAAGATCATCTTTATCCCATGGCGGCGGCGATCTGGTCGACGCCGGCGGCGCTTGTCGGTGCCTATCCGGCGGCGGCGTTTGTCCGATTTTGCGAAAATCACGGCCTGCTGAAATTGCAAGGCCGGCCGGTTTGGCGCACGGTGTGCAATGGCAGCCAGGCGTACGTCTCGCGCCTGACGCGCTCATACAGCGATCGCATTTTAACAGGAACGCCGGTTGTCTCGATCGTCCGTGATGAAGACGGCGTCGTCGTTCGCGATGCCAAAGGTGGCCGCAGACGCTTCGATCACGTGGTTGTCGCAACCCACGCGGACCATGCCCTCGCGCTTTTAACCGACCCCACATCTGACGAGCAGCGGTTGCTCTCCAAGTTCTCGTACGCGCAAAACGAAGCTGTGCTGCACACGGATATCGCCTTGATGCCGAAACGGCGCGCGGCGTGGGCCAGTTGGAATTATCTGTCGCAAGGCGGGGACAACGCGCGGCAACTGTCCGTCACGTACTGGATGAACCGTCTGCAACCGCTTGGGGTTGAGACGCCGCTCTTTGTGACGCTTAATCCGTTTATTGAGCCGCGATCCGACACGGTTTTGCGGCGCGAAAATTACGCGCATCCGATGTCTGACCTTGCCAGTATGCGGGCGCAACAGGAACTGTGGACCCTGCAAGGACGCAACAACACTTGGTTTTGCGGGTCGTATTTCGGCGCTGGCTTCCACGAGGACGGCTTGCAATCGGGCCTTGCGGTGGCGGAAGACCTAGGGGGCTACAACCGTCCTTGGACCGTTGCCAACGATAGCGCGCGGATCGCACGGCGCCCGCTTTCGCAGCCTTTGGGCTACGTGGTGGCGGCATGAGCAATAAACTTGGCTCGGCGCTTTTTTCTGGCGTCGTCACGCACGCGCGGCTGCGGCCGCGGCAGCATAGACTAGCCTACCGCGTGTCATCGCTTCTGCTTGATCTCGATGAGCTAGAGAGCCTCGACCGCCGGTTGCGACTGTTCTCGGTCGACCGGTTCAATCTATTCTCATTCCATAGCAAAGATCGTTCAGACGGATCTGGCGGCTCTTTGAGAAACCAAATCGAACGCAGCATGGCCGCTGCAGGCGTCGCTTGGGATGGTGGCCCGATCAGGCTGCTCACCATGCCGCGCATTCTGGGTTGGTCGTTTAATCCGCTCAGCGTGTTCTTTTGCTATCGCGGGTCCGGCGAGGTCGCCGCCATTCTTTGGCAAGTCGACAATACGTTCGGCGAGCGGCACGGCTATTTCATTGCCGTGGACGACCAGCAGACCGGCGAGATCAGGCAAAGTTGCGACAAGTGTTTTTACGTTTCGCCCTTCATGGACATGGAACTGAAATATGAATTCCGCGTTCGCCCGCCGGGCGAAACTTTTTCCATCATCATCAATGCCAGCGATGCGACCGGCGTGGTGCTCAACGCCCATCATCACGGCAAGCGCGTTGAACTGACCGACAGCGCATTGCTTCGCACCTTCGCAGCTCTGCCATTACAAACGCTCAGCGTCGCCGGCGGCATCGGGTGGGAGGCGTTGAAAATCTGGTGGAAGGGCGTCGCCATTCGTCGCCGTCCAAGCCCGCCGCTGCAAAGTATCTCCATCGTATCGACAGCATCACACGGCTCTAGGGGAACGACCGAATGACGAACAGGGAACACGCCTGCTTGCCCAATGGCATAATCGCTGAAACGACCACGACATGGTTTCAAGATCTACGTATGCGCTTTATTGCGCGTGTCCTGCCCGCCATGAGGTTTGGCCGCCTGCAGATCGTGTTCCCCGGTGGCGCGGTTCTCAATCAAGTCGGAGCAGAGCCCGGACCAGATGCAACTGTGATCCTGCATAGCTGGCGAGCGATTAGACGCTTGGCAACTGGCGGCGATATCGGCTTTGCGGAATCTTGGATCGACGGCGAGTGGACCAGCCCCGATTTGACCTCCCTCATTCGTCTCGGCATCCGAAACTCAGACACAGTCGATAGCAAAACGCACGGCTCGGTTCTGGCGCGCGCCGCTAATCGTTTGGCGCACCGGCACAACGCGAATTCAAAGCGCAAGAGCCCCCGCAATATCCAAGCACACTACGATCTAGGCAACGATTTCTACCGGTTATGGCTCGATCGCTCGATGCTTTATTCGTCAGCGTTGTGGGATGGCAAGACGGCTGCTCTCGAAGATGCGCAACAGAAGAAACTTGATCGGATCTGCGAGCTGCTACAATTGCACGGCGGCGAAAGCATTTTGGAGATTGGCTGCGGCTGGGGCGGACTTGCGGCTCAAATGGCCGCCACGCCGCAAGCCCACGTGACGGGCATCACGCTATCGCCAGCTCAACTTGAATGGGCCGACCAAGAAGTATCGGCGCAGGGTCGCGGATCCCAGGTCGATCTGCGATTGCAAGATTATCGCGACGTTACCGGAACGTTCGACCGCGTTGTTTCAATCGAGATGCTTGAAGCGGTCGGCGAGGCCTATTGGCCGGTTTATTTCGACACCATCGCGCGCTCTCTGAACCCAGGCGGCTCAGCCGTCATCCAAGTCATCACGATTGCCGAAGACCGTTACGAGAGCTATCGCACGGAAGTCGATTTCATTCAGAAGCACATTTTCCCAGGCGGATTTTTGCCGTCAAAAACGGCTCTGCGTGATGCCATCGCAAAAGCCGGTTTGCGCGAGGTAAGATCGGAAGCCTTCGGCTCGTCGTATGCGCGCACACTGGCCGAATGGCGGCATCGCTTCCACGCCCAGTGGGATAATATTTCTGCTCTCGGTTTCGACGATCGCTTCGCGCGGCTGTGGGATTACTACTTCTGTTACTGCGAGGCGGCGTTTTGCGAAGGCGCGGTTGATGTTGGGCTCTACACGTTAGAGCACAAGCCGTAATTCCCATTCCCTCGCACAAATTAAAGCAGGCCGTTTTGGTACGTACCGATTGGGAGACTTTGATGAAGACAATTGCCATTGCCTACGTGGTGACGCTCGCGGCGTTCGGATTATTGGATTTCGTTTGGCTCGGCCGCATGGCTGACGTTTTGTACCGCCCGATCATGGGCGACATGGCGGCCGCTGGCTTTAGACTTGCGCCAGCAGTCCTCTTTTATCTCCTGTTTTGTGCGGGTCTTGTGTATTTCGCAGTCCGTCCGGCGCTGGCCTTAAACGACGGGTCTGTGGCATTTGTACAAGGCGCCGCGCTCGGCCTCGTCGCTTACGCGACGTACGATCTTACCAATCAAGCGACGTTGAGAAACTGGTCGACGACTTTGTCCATCGTCGACATGAGCTGGGGAACAGTGCTCTCGGGCGTCGCAGCAACCATCGGATATTTCGTGACGCAGATAATCGCCCGATAGTTCCAGCGCAAGCGTCGCCGCAGACGATTGCTAGCGCGCACCGGGTTCCAGCGACGACGATTTTTTAATGCCGGAGGCCTTGTCGATGGCGTTCAGCACGGCGTCTGCTCACCGGGCGTTGACTCAAATGTTCACCTGGACGCTGCGGCGAACGGTCATGAGCATTCGGCGCAGGTGCTCTGGGCGTAGAGCGATGCAGCCTTCCGTCGGCAGATAGCCGGGTCGGCTCAAGTGCATGAAAATGGCGCTGCCACGCCCTCTCACGCGCGGTCGTTCGTTATGCGACAGCACAACGATCAAATCGTAGAGATGATCCGGCCGCCACAGCTTCTCGGCTGAGGCCAAGTATGGCCAGCGGACAGGCCGGTTATAATTGCCGTCGCGTGGATCGTCGCACCAGCCCATATCGGCGCGCAGCGGCATCCAGGGCACCGCGCTGGCAAAGCGGCGTTGTCGGCCTGCCCGGTAATAGACGCGCCGGATCTCGAAGACGCCGCGCGGCGTCGCGCCGTCGCCCTCGCGCTTGATGGCCCGGATGCCTGTTTCGCCAAGCGCGCACGGCCAGCGGAAAGGACCATATTCCAGCCAACCGGTCTGGCGGCTGGCCGATAGGCCCCTCACGATGAGTTGAGGGGGGTGGCTTTTCCCTATTCTTGACATTGGCACTCTAAAACCTGTTTTTCCGCCTGCCGACGCTATGGCAGGAGCAGCGGCGATGCTAGACTTCGAATTCAGAAAAACCGCCAGACTGAATAGGAGCCTTCGTCTATGAGCACGGCCCGGAGAGTCCTCCTTGTGGACGACGACGAGGATCTGCGCACCTCACTCAGAGATCAGCTGGTGCTGCATGATGAGTTCGAGGTCTCTGAAGCCAATACAGCCACGAAAGGCATCGAGCTCGCCAAGGGCGGTCATTTCGATCTCGTCGTCTTCGACGTTGGCCTGCCAGATATGGATGGCCGTGAAGCCGTCAAGCAGTTGCGCAAGGGCGGCTTCAAGACGCCAATCGTGATGCTGACCGGCAATACGTCCGACGCCGATCAGATCCTAGGTCTTGACGCCGGCGCTAATGACTACGTTTTAAAGCCGTTCAAATTCGCTGTGCTGCTGGCCCGCGTGCGCGCCCAATTGCGCCAGCACGAGCAGAGCGAAGACGCGATGTTTGCCATTGGCCCTTATACGTTCAAGCCCGCGTCGAAACTGCTGCTTGATGCCGCCGGAAGCAAAATCCGCCTGACGGAAAAGGAAACGTCCATCCTCAAATACCTGTATCGCTCGGGCGAGAAAGTCGTGTCGCGCGATGTGCTGCTGCATGAAGTGTGGGGCTACAACGCTGGCGTTACCACCCACACGCTCGAGACGCATATTTATCGACTGCGCCAGAAAATCGAGAAGGATCCTTCGAACGCAGAGATCCTGGTGACGGAAAGCGGCGGCTATAAGCTCGCGCCATGAGCTTTATTCCTTAGAGAACAAAGCTATTCCTTCACAGTGTAGTTTTTCTGCCAGCCTGCGCAACGGAACGCCCAACACACCGCTTTTGCGCAAGTTATACAGGGGTTTCGCACAAGGCTATCCCCACGTCGTCCACAGCCCCGGGTGGACCAAGTCGCTTCGATGTGTGAGAACGGGGCGTGACCCGAGCGTTGCCCGGGCGTTGTTTGATTTAAGGAGCGCCGCCCCTGTCGGCCCTCGTTAGGGTTGCCGTTATGGCATTGTAGTTGGCGCTGCCCGTTGCGTCTGTCGCGTTCCAGTTTTTCATTTGTCCAGACCGGAGTGTGGCCGATGGCAATCGATGCCCTCGTCAAACCGTTTTTGTGCTTGCCCCTGTTCAAGGGATTGAAGCCATTACAGTTGACCGAAATTGTCAGAAGCGCCGAGCGCATCGTCTATCGCGCTGGCGACCTCATCATCGAAGAAGACAAAAGCGGCGATGCTGCAATCGTCATCGTCTCGGGCGAAGCTGTGCGCCTCGATAGCGCGGATAAGAACGCACCGGGCGAGCCTGTGCCTGAAGGCTCACTGGTCGGCGAACTGGCGATGCTGGTTGAGACCATTCACAGCGCGACCGTGGTCGCCAAAGGGCAGGTGCGTGCGTTGCGGATCACGCGTGAAAACATTCACGCGCAGATGGCCGATGATCCAAGTCTGGCCGAGCACATGATGAACAAGATCGGCGCGCGGTTGCAGAAACTTGCGACCGAGTTGCGCGCCATCGATCAAGCGCTGAGCGATATCGCGCATTTTGAACCAAGGCAGACGCATGCCAGCGCACACCACGAAGTATCGGCGTCGCTGCACTAACGGTCCATTTAAATTCGTTTTGGATGCTTTAAAAAGAGAAACGCCCAGTCCCGGGGGGAGGGACTGGGCGCAATTAGCGCTTTTCGCGCATGATATCGGGAGGGAATCCGATATCTGAGGTGGTGTCTTCGGCTAGACGGGGGGCACTACCGAATACAGGGTGACACCACCTGCATGGATATCAGTTAAGCGCAAGCTTGAGATTTTCAATAGGGGTGATCTGCTGTCATCACGAAAACGTGATCGGTTATCCCACGTTATCCCCAGCCCAACTGTTGCAGGCGACATATGCGCCACAGTGTCAAATCGTACATTCCAGCCTGCTACTGCAGCCCCGGCTTGTTGCCAAGCATCTGAATCTTAAACATATTTCCGTCTATGTCATCGCTCTTGGTGACTTCAGTTACTTCGATTCGGGTATCCAAACCTTGCGCGTCCGTTGTCACCCATTCTTTCAATTCAAGACTAGGCTTGGTGGCGAGAAATAATTTAATCCGGCCGGGCGTGTCAGGATTCTTGTCTTGAATCCCCACCACGATCAGGTCTTCCGCCTGTTGCACTTCGATAATGCGGGCGTCGCGCAGCAGGTCGACATCCTTGCGCAAAAGCAGCCGGAACGGGGTCTGATCGAGTGCGACGCGATCTTCGTTGTTGAGATCGAGGTCTTGAATGGCGAGATTTTCGCCGTCCGAGATGATGATCTGCTTGGATGGCAGAGAATAATCAAAACGAAAGCGGCCGGGGCGCTTGACAAAAAACTTACCTTTCATGCGCTTGTTGTCGGCGCCCGTTTGAACGAACAAACCTTTCAAGCCCTTCAGATCGCCGAAGTAATTGCTGACGGTCTTGACGACTTCAGCCTGCTTTTCATCGAGCGCGATGCCGCTCGTGCCTTTGCCAGGCGCGACTTCAGCGTTCCATGATGAGCCGACGTCGGCGGTTGGAGGTGCCGGGGCTGCAGGTGGCGCTGGCGCCGCAGCAGGTGCTTTTGGATTGGCGGGCGCGGCCGCCGGGGCGGCAGGTGCTGTTTGGGCGGCAGCAGCGGGTGGCTCGGCCTTGGCCTTAGGGTCTTCGGCGATCGCCGTATTGGCTAATCCCACCAGCGCGACCGATACCATTGCAGCGCCAAGCGACTTCATGTTTCGTCTCATAAAATGCCAATATCCCGTAGTTATTGTTCGAACGAACAGCCCGGTTCGCAGCACTTATGATTTCAGCGAACATTGCGTCGATATATGGGCGGTTTGCGCGATGCAAGCTTGGACATTGAGGGGCGGTTTCTCAGTTTGCAATGCGCGGCTGGCCCCGCTCGAGCTTCATGGCCGCATTCAGAAGGTTGCGCCGATTGAAAGTTGCCCGGGCTAAAGGTTTGACCCGTACCGCTCTTTCCCCCTCTCCCCGTCCTTCACGGGGAGAGGGTTAGGGTGAGGGGCGGCCACTTGCTCCGACGTTTGCTGGCACGCGTGTCCGCTGTCTATCCAAGTCCCGTTCTGTTCCGCGACCTGCGAAACCGCTGCCATGGGCCAGGAGCGATCATAGCATTTCGTGTTACACTGGATGGCATGGAACCTCACATCACTATCATTACGCTCGGAGTCGATGATCTGGAACGATCTGTGGCGTTCTACCGAGACGGTCTTGGATTTCCCACGAAGGGCGTCATCGGGACTGAATTCGAAAATGGTGCGGTTGCTTTCTTCAATCTTAAATCTGGTTTGAAGCTGGCTTTATGGCCCCGCAAGAGCTTGGCAGCCGACACTGGCATGCCCTCCCAATCGTCAAGAGGCGTCGAGTTGTCTCTTGGCCACAATGTTTCCTCACCCGACGAAGTCGACGCAATCATGCGTCAAGCGCAGGAAGCTGGCGGCAGAACAGTCAAATCTGCGCAGCCAACATTCTACGGTGGTTACGCCGGATATTTTCAAGATCCTGACGGGCACCTTTGGGAGATTGCTTTCAACCCTGGCATCGCATCTTTGGGGTGACCGAAGGGATTGACTATGTCTCCTGCGGGTCAATCTCAACGTTCGGCAGGTGCTCCGTCGTCTGTCGGTCTACCCCAACAAGCGGACGATCCGAGCAAGCGGTGAGCCCCTCACCCTACCCCTCTCCCCGTGAAGGACGGGGAGAGGGAACGGCGCGCCATCCCACATCTGCTCCTGACCCATTCCGCCACTGTTCGCGGCGATTGCTTTGCGGCGCAAGCGGACATTTCAAACTGAGATACTATCCTTTGAGATAGCCCGTTGCCCTGCCGAAGCGATGCAATACTCGTCATTCAATCAGCCTCCACGTCGCGAGTTTCGCGGTGCCGCACGCTGTGCCGCGTGTCCGATGATAGCGTCTTGGGCATGGCCCCTGGCTGGCAAGCCCGCGATGACGTGAGCCGTGGTTCGTGACCTCGAAGCGACCCCGCACCTTCAGCGGCGCTCTTACTTTCACCGGTGCCACGGCGTGCTATAAGCCACCGATCGTGCGGCAGGGAGAGCGGATCATGCGCTTGGCGACCTCATTGCATCTCCGGCACGCCGTTGCGCACGCCACCTCGCTTGCCGTCAAGCTGGCCGCCGCGCTCATCATCGCCGCTGCATGCGTCCCCGCATCCCTCGCCGCCGAGCTCAAATCCTGCACCGGGGCTGAGAATTCCTCCAACGCGCTGCGCGCATGTTCAGCGCTGCTGCAGGCTGATGGCGGCCTCGACGGCAACGACCGCATCGCCGTCCACCTGCGGCGCGGCCAAGCCTGGCTCGCCGAGGACGAGCCGCTCGAGGCTGTCGCCGACTTCACTCGTATCCTCAGCCTCGAGCCCACGCACGAACAGGCCTTGACACTGCGCGCCAAAGCCTTGACCGCGCTCGCCCGCCACGCCGACGCCGCCGCCGACTGGACGGCGCTGATCGGCAAAGCCTCAGGCAGCGCCAAGGAACCTCTGCTGCTCGAGCGCGCCGCGACCTACCGCGCCGCCGCCAACAGCGATGGGGCGCTTGCCGACTATGACGCGATCATTGCCGCCAATCCCAAAAGCCTCAAAGCCTATGTCGGCCGCGGCAACGTTTTTGCGATGCTGAAAGAACGCGACAAGGCGCTGGCAGAGTTCGCAGCCGCCGAGGCCATCGATCCCGCCGATACCGCGCCGCACATCGCGCGCGCCGAAGCGGCCGAGGGCTGGGGCGACACCAAGATGGCGATCGAGAACTACATGTTCGTGGCCAAGAACAATACGCGCAGCGCGGGCCCGTACCGCAAAGCCCTGCAACGGCTCGGCGTCGACACCCCGCCGTAAGTGTTGTCTCGCGCGCTGTCTCTCTGTTTCGCATTGCACGAGCGAGAGTGCCGACGGCGCGCAGTTCCCTCTCATAGTCGAGGCGTGGCGCCCAACGGCAGGTCAGAAGCACAGCCACGCGCCGAGGCACGACTTCTTCACGCCGCCTGTGCAGGCCAGCTGCGAGGCGTGGCACGTCACCATCGCCGAGCCTGTGTCGCAGGTCGTGCGCACCGGCCCCTTGCCCACGAGACCCTTTGCAGAAAGCGTGTTCTTGAGCGCGTTGTTCGAGAACAGCACGGCGGTATCGTGGGTCAAAGTTTCGCCGAGCGCCGTGATCCGGGTGCAATCGGCGGCCAGTGCCTTTGTCGAATGGGCCGTCGCGGAAAGTGCCCAGACCATCGCCGCCACCAAGCCGAATTTCAAGGACTGCATGGCCCCTCCCAAAAAACGAATCTCAGGCGGATGGTAGTTGGCTGCATGTCTTTTGCCAAGGACGACGCTGTTGCCAAGGATGAGGCTTTCGCAAGCCGCATTATTCCGCGAAAATCACCTGCCCCGAAACGGCACCGCCTGTGGAAATTTCCACAGGCGGTTCGCCAATGCAATTCCGGTCATTCAATCAGCGTCCACGTCGCGAACGTCGCGGCTTGGCCGAGCGGCTGACCTGCCGCGTCAGACAGGTTCCAGATCGTTGCATTCTCAATCTCGAAGCGGCGACCGGTGGTGCTGATGCGAACGCCGCGATAGCCGGTGACAAAGCCCTTTCGCTTCGTTTCTTCAAGGAAGCGCTCGCGGGCGTCGCGATTGGTGGGCTCGGCCGTCAATCGCGACGGCAGAGCGAGCAATTGTTCTGGCGTCACCTCCCACAAATCAAGCGCCGTTTGATTGCCGTAGTTGAGGATCGGATCGGCTTGCAGCCCGTGCGACAGCACGACGAACGGCGCGGCAAACAGGCGTTCTGCCTCGTCTGTAGGATCGCCCGAACGCGCGATAAGTTCGTGGCCCAATAATTGGCGATAGCTGAGAAGCAGCGTCTGCGTATGCGCGATCCAGGCGTTGCACTGCGGAGCGGGTAAAGTCATCGCGGAATTTTAGCATAGCTGAGGCGTTTGCTTAAAAGCGGTTTCGTCTTTTGACGGAGCAATCGCGTCAGTAACCCTTGCCATAGCAGCGCGTCGCATCGCGCATAAGCGTCAGCACGCGATCTTGCTCGGGGGTTGAGTGACGACCGGCCGCTTCAGCGACCACCGTCGTCGTCGCGATCAGCGGAACGTCACTTTCGCCGTGTTCAGCGACTTGTGCCATCGCCCAACGCGAAAAAATGCGTTCTGATGCAGCGCCTTCTTCTCGAACTTCAATGCTGTCGTGACGTTCGTCTGTTGCGATGCGAGCGAATAATGTGCGCACAGCTGCCTCATCGCCTTCTAACGTCTGCGTAAACCAATCGGCATAAAGAAGGAGCGCACCCGTGATGCCTTTTTCGGCATTGTTGCGGCGGGCCACGCGAAAAATATCACTCAACTCGCTGTCGCGCTTTTCTGCCGGGATCTTGCTTCGGCTTTTATAGATCAGCCTGAAAAGAGTATCGGATTTTGCGGACTGCTCGGCGGCTTCTATCGACTCTGCAGGGGCCACGATACATCTCCCAAACTTTGCAACGCCGACCAAATGTATCCGGATTTTCCGTATTAGACCATAGCAGCGGACGAAAATCGTTCGCGTAGGGGCGAGCTCTCGATTTGTTCCGAGCCGACGCAAATCGATGCTGGTGTGTTCAGATCCGGCTCGATTCTGGGGCGCCTCAAGCAGCGTCGACGTTGCTGCCGGGGCTGAGAATATCGCGCTTGCCAACGTTGTTGGCGGGCGTGATCATGCCATCGCGTTCCATGCGTTCGATCAAGTCTGCGGCGCGGTTATAGCCAATCGACAGGCGGCGCTGGATGTAGCTCGTCGACGCTTTGCGGTCGCGCAGAACGATGGCGACAGCGCGGTCGTAGAGATCGTCTTCGGTCGGCACGCGTTCGCCGCTGGCAATTTCAGAGACCTGCGGGGCATCGAGCATCCCCTCGACATATTGCGGCGAGCCCTGGCGGCGCAGAGCGTCGGCAATGGCCTCGACTTCTTCGTCTGCAACGTAGGCGCCGTGGACGCGGATGATCTGCCCGGCGCCGGTCGAGTATAGCATGTCGCCCTGGCCCAAAAGCTGCTCGGCGCCCTGCTCGTTCAAAATCGTGCGGCTGTCGATCTTTGATGTCACCTTGAATGAAATGCGCGTCGGGAAATTGGCCTTGATCGTGCCGGTGATGATATCGACGGAGGGGCGCTGTGTCGCCATGATCAAGTGAATGCCGGCGGCGCGCGCCATTTGCGCCAGACGTTGCACCGCGCCCTCGACCTCTTTGCCCGCGACGATCATCAAGTCGGCGAATTCGTCGACGACGATGACGATGTGCGGCATCGGCTCGAGTTCCATCTTCTGGTTCTCAAACACCGCCTGGCCAGATTTGTCGAAGCCGGTTTGCACGGTCCGCGACAGCATCTCGCCGCGTTTGCGGGCGTTGCGGACGCGGTTGTTGAACACTTCGATATTGCGTACCGACAGCGTCGCCATGCGCTTGTAGCGCTCTTCCATTTCGCCGACTGCCCAGTTGAGCGCAATGACGGCCTTGGCCGGATCGGTGACGACGGGCGTCAGCAAATGCGGAATGCCGTTGTAGACCGAAAGTTCGAGCAGCTTCGGGTCGATCATGATGAGGCGGCAATCGGCGGGCGAATGGCGAAACAGCAGCGACAGCACCATCGCGTTGATGCCGACGGATTTGCCCGAGCCCGTGGTGCCCGCCACGAGTAGATGGGGCATGCGTGCAAGGTCGGCCACGACCGGCTCGCCGCCGATCGATTTGCCGAGCGCGAGCGGCAATGCGGCGTCGCTTGTTTTATAAGCTTCGGATTCGAAAATTTCGCGCAGCAAAACAGGCTCGCGGCGAATGTTGGGGAGTTCCAAGCCGATCGCGTTGCGCCCGGGCACGACGGCGGCGCGGACGCTCGCTACGCTCATCGAGCGCGCGATGTCGTCGGCCAAGCCAATGACGCGCGAAGATTTTGTGCCGCGCGCCGGCTCCAGTTCATACAGCGTCACGACGGGGCCGGGCTTGATGTCTTTGACTTCTCCCTTGACGCCGAAATCGGCGAGCACGTCTTCGAGCAGGCGAGCATTGCCGCGCATGACCGTTTGGGTGAATTCGGGGCCGGGCTTAGCTGTGGCTGGGCGTTTGAGCAGGTTGAGCGAGGGTCGTTTCCAATCCGGCTCGGTTTTCAGGAACGGCAGGCCACCAAGAATTCCAGCGACCTTATTCAGGCGCGCTGGTGTTTTCGAATTTTGAGGCGCGGTCGACGTCGCAGGGGCTGGCTGCTCGCTGGCATGGGGTGCAAAGCGGGCGGCGATCGCGCGGCTCGCGACGTCGGTGCTTTGATCAAACCCAGCTCCTCGCACAACCGGGGCTACCGCTCTGGTCGTATCGCCCTCGAATTCGCTCATGGCAGGCTCGGCCACGAAATGGGCCTGGAACGGATCGATGCTCAATGACGACTGTAGGCGTTGAGCTGTAACGGCGGCCGGTGCGCCCTGCGTCATGCCGTAGCTGTGTTCGCTGGAGTTGCTGTAACGTTGGTATTGGCCGTTATCGGATGGCCTGCCCACCGGATGGTAAGCTGGCTGATAGGCGGCGCCCCATTGCGATGGATCAGAGCTTGAGTATCCGTCATTCGGCACCGCCAGTTCCGATGCTGCGCCGTAGGGGCTGACGGACGGCTGACCGCTAACGGTTTTGCGGTCTCTGCCCCAGCGGCTTTTGGCCAAGTTTGTGGCGCGCTCGCCAAGCATACCGGTGATCGAATCCTGGATTGTGTCGGTATCCGAGCCAGCCGGTACGACCGCCGCAATGAGGCCAGAGAAATCAAGACCGATGCTTTTGCCGATCATCGTGATCGCGCCGGCGTTCAGCACGATTCCAGAGGCCAACGCGGCGCGATCGGCGTTGATGAGCGCGAACAGGTTTGAAACGAGATTGAACAACCCGTCGCCCAGCACGCCGCCGAGCCCATGGTGCAATGGCCAGCTCGCAAACGTTGGTAGTGTCGATAATCCGCCCGCTAGTGCGAGTAATGATAGCGGGTAAAATCCGATTTTTCCGCGGCCGCCTTCGAGGCGCTCACGGCGGATCAGTTCGACGCTCCAGAACATCGGTGCTAGCAGGCAGACAATTGCCGCCAACCCGAGCGTCTGCAAAATCAGATCTGAAACGATCGCGCCGAGTGGCCCGAAAAGATTGCGCGTCGGTGCCGTGGTCGCGTGCGTCAAGCTCGGGTCGGACATCGACCACGACAGCAGACAGCCCCACAAAACAGTTATGACGCCGAGAAGGACGATCCCTCCGCAGCGGCCAAGCCAGCCCAAAAGCCGGTCCTCCAGAGACTGCGGTAGCAGCCGTTGAGGATCAATGCCTCTTGTATCGAGCGACATCAGGCGAACGAACTCTTTAACGCAGCACGGCAATCGTGCGTTCGAGAGCTTCCCGGATCGTCGCGGGATTTTGAACCAGGGCGACGCGCACGAACTGCGCGCCGGGATTGGTTCCGTCACGGCCGGTCTGGGCCAGAAAGCTACCGGGTATGACCTTGACGCCTGAACGTTTCCATAACGTTACCGCGCCCTCAATGCCCCCGCGAAATTGGCTCAAATCGAGCCAAAGACAGAAGCCGCCAGCTGGGCGCTGATAGCCGAAGCGGGTGCCCAGAACCTCATCAGCGATGGCGAACTTTGCGCGGTAAGCAGCGCGCGCGGGTCCGACGTGTTCTTCGTCGCCCCACGCGGCAGCGGATGCGTGTTGCACAGGTCCCGGCACTTGCGGCGCGCACATGTTGCGGATTTCGCCGTAGGCTTCGAGGAATGTTGCATCGCCGGCGCAGAAGCCAGATCGCAATCCGGGCAGGTTCGATCTTTTCGACAGTGAGTTGAAGACGACGAGGTTGGCAAAGCGCTCGGGCGTTGAGGCTGCAACTTCCAAGCCGCCCGGAGGCGGCGCGGCGGTATAAATCTCGGAGTAGCACTCGTCGAGAAACAGCATGAAGTTGTGGGCGCGGGCGAGCGCGAGCGCCTGCAGGATATAGGCGGGGCTTGCGACCGCGCCTTGCGGGTTGGCCGGCGAGCAAATGAAGAGCGCGCACGAGCGTGCCATCAGGGCTTCGTCGGCGGCGATTTCATCGAGGTCTGGAAGGAAGCCTGTCGCGCGCGTGGCATTGAGGTAGACCGCTTCAGCGCCGACGCCGAGCGCGCCGGCGATATAGGCCGAGTAATACGGGTTGCACATCAGGATCGCTGGTCGGCCTTTGGCCCGTTTTCGCCCGACAGCTGGCAGGCAGGCAAAGAATAGTCCTTCGCGCGAGCCGTTCAGTGCGAGAATTTCGCAGGCCGGATCGACGCCATCGGCAATCCGATAGCGCCGCGACAGCCAGCCTGCGATTGCGCTTTTGAGTTCGTCCGAGCCCTTGATAGGGGGGTATTTGCCGTACAGCGCTGCCGCTTCGTTGAGCTTTGAGGCGATGAAGCCCGGCATCGCTTCGCGCGGTTCGCCAATCGTCAGTTCGATGGGCCGGGCGTGCCCGGGGGGAATGCCATCGAGCAGACGGCGCAACTGCGTGAAGGGCGAGACGATGCCGCCCGACGTTAGGGAGTGAAGCGTGTGTGGCGGCTGCAGGGACATGGGCTAGCGGCAGGGCCTGGCGTCGATGGTGGCGCTCCAGCCTTTGTCGAGCTTGGTATAGCGGACCGAGATGCCTGTTGCGCGACCAAAATGGGCCCAGTCGGTGCCGTACTCGAAGGCGGTGAATTCGGCCCAGGACTTGGCGGCCGCTGCTTTGGCCGTTGGTTTCGTCGCTCCATCGCCGCTGCCGGAATGGAAATGATCGGCAAAGCATTTTCGCCCAGCCTCGTTGCGGAGCGTGTGTGAAGCCGCAAAGCCGGTGTCGTCGGCCTGAGCACGATGATACGGCACGATACTCAAAAAAGCCGTCAGACCGGCTAAGGCGATGGTTGGCGACACGGCCGCAAATTTCATGGATCGAACCCCCGTTGCTCTGTACTTGTTGCGATCCTAATCGGTTCGCGAGGGCTCAGCAACGCGCCGTCCGGCGGCCAAAGCTCAGCGTCCATTGATCGCCGCGAGCTGATATGAAAAGGCCCAAAGCAAACTTTGCTCTGGGCCTCTTGTACATTCTATTTGCGAGCGATCTTAGACCCGCCCGGTGCGAACTTCATCTTCCGGGTTGGCACCGATCTTGTGGATCGCGAGGTCAGCGCCGCGGCGCTCGTCATCGGCCGACATCCGGAAGCCGAAGATCCGATCGACGATCCAGTAGATGACGGTGCCAGCGCAGAAGCCAAAGGCGGCGCCGAGCAAGCTGCCGACGAGTTGCGATTGGAACGTCACGCCGCCCAAGCCGCCGAGCGCTTGCAGGCCGAAGATACCGCACGCGATACCTCCCCATAAACCGCACAATCCATGCAGCGCCCAGACGCCGAGCACATCGTCGATCTTCCAGTTGTTGGTCGACACCTGGAACATTTTGACGAAGAGCACGCCCGCGACACCGCCGGTGACGAGAGCGCCGATGGGATGCATGATGTCTGAACCAGCGCACACCGCGACGAGGCCAGCCAGCGCGCCGTTGTGCACGAAGCCTGGATCGTTATCGCCAGCGATCAGTGCAGCCAGAATGCCGCCGCACATCGCCATCAACGAGTTCATCGCGACAAGGCCGGAAATGCCTTTAAGCGTTTGTGCGCTCATGACGTTGAAGCCGAACCAGCCGATGCACAGCAGCCACGATCCCATCGCCAGCCAAGGTATCGACGACGGCGGCGGGCTGATCGAGCGGCCCTTATCGTAGCGCCCGAGGCGCGGGCCCAACTGACGAACCGCTCCAAGTGCTATCCAGCCGCCGAAGGCATGGACGACGATAGAGCCGGCGAAATCCTTGAACTCGGCGCCCAGCACGTTGGTGAAAAAATTCGCCTGCAAGCCGTAATTCTTAGCCCAGACGACGCCCTCGATCAGCGGATAAGCAAAGCCGACGATCAAAGCGGTTGCCGCACATTGCGGCGTGAAGCGGGCCCGTTCTGCGATGCCGCCCGATACGATGGCCGGCACGGCGGCAGCGAAGGTTGCAAGGAAGAAGAATTTCACCAGCTCGTAGCCTTGCATGCCGCTGATGTCGGCGGCGTTATGGAAGAAGCTGATGCCGTAAGACAGCGTGTAGCCGACTGCGAAATACGCGCAGGTCGAAATTGCGAAATCGACCAGGATTTTGACCAGTGCGTTCACTTGGTTTTTGTGGCGGACAGTCCCCACTTCAAGAAATGCGAACCCGCCGTGCATCGCGAAAACCAATATCGCTCCCATCAGCAGGAATAAGACGTCAGACCCTTGTTGCAGTTGTTCCATGTTCCCCATTCCCCCGTGGCTTGCTTGTTAGGCGGCCGCTTCTTTGTTGAGCAGCCTGCAAGCCTTCTGACCACATGATCAAGATTTGTGCCAATCCGTTAACACACGTTTTTATAAGAGCAATCAATGGCGGATGGCAAATCATGGGATTTCGGCGGCGCGAGGGTTGGCAAAAATTTGGGCACAAAGTGGTCCGACACTGCCTAGGAAGCAGGCAGTCATATACGCGATTGTCAGAGATCGGTCTCCGGTCCGACCGGGTTTTGAGCTACCGGACGCGGCGAGGGTTTTGATACAGATCCATTTCCTGGCGCTGAATCGCTGGCTCAATGCGGCCTGCGCGAACGTCGTGCGCGATCGCTTTGACATGTCGGCGCGCTTGGGTGTTGAACACGATCATGCCGGCGAACAGCTTCATCACCGACATCATCCGGCTGTCAGCGTGGTCGCCACGCACGGTACACGACCATTTGCCGCCGAGGGTAAGTATCGACCCATCGACGTGGCCGACAGCTTCGCCCTCTTGGCTGTAAAGTGTGTAGTCGCCGCCGAGATTGACGATGTCGCGGCGAAATTCATAAAAGCGCGGGCCAGCGTCGCCCATCAAGAAGAACGAAAAACCTTCCGGCATCAGCGGCCATTTGTTGGCGGAGCGTTCGAGATAGATGATGAAATCATCGTCATTGGTGTTGATCGAGAAGCACGTCACGGGAATGCCGCGCGCGCCGATCGTCTGCTGCAGGGAACGGCCGATCATCATGTCCATACTGGCGTGCCAGTTGAGCGTTTCGGAAAACAGCTTCATCACGAGCCGCTTTTCCATGCCGCTGGCATCATTCCAGAGCTCTTTGCGATAGCCGAGCACGCCAGTGCCGACACCGTTCTCGACGATTTCGGCGTAGATATCCATATCGCTCGTGAACTGGCGCGACTTGCCCTTGTTGCGCTCTTTCTTCCAGAAGCCAAACTCGAACCGGTTGAAATTCGTCAGCCAGACGTTGACGGTGAAGTCGTGCCACTTCTGCTTGGCGGCGTCCGTTGAAGCTTTGGCGGTTTTCGCTAGTTTTTCGACCTTGGCCTTGGCAGCTTTGTCGCGCGTTTCGGCGCGGGCGTCGCTGGCGGCATCGGCCGCTGCGGCTTTGGCTTCCAGTTCAACGGGATCTTTTTTCTGAGCAGTCGCCGACATTGTGAGCCTCCAGCACGCGCGCTCGGCGCATGAACGAATCGGAAAGATCAGGTTACCACCGCTTCAACGCCCGGAGGTTTACCCTTCAAATTTTGCGGTGGGAAACTGCAAGATCTCCCGGGATTGTCGAGCGATATGGCTGCGTTCTAAGGCAAAGGCCGAAGCCCTGCAGAGGATTAATAAGCGGCGCGCTTACGCTACAATGCTGCGACCAAATTAGATGACAGTTAGATCCCAAGTAAGCCGAACAATTAATAAATTCTTGCCGCCCCGGTAGCGAATTGCTTACGGACTTGGGTGTAGCCTCTGAATGCGGATCTTCTCATCGCGAGGGCTAGCTGCTCGGCGATTTTGCACTTGAAGACAGCCAACCGGGGACGACAATTCAATGCGGGTAACGCTCAAGACGAAGCTGTTTCTGGTCACTATGGCGAGCGTGGTGACAATAGCGGCATTGGCGCTCGGAGCGATTTCTACGGCCGGAATTTTCGCAAATGTCTTGACGCGATCCAACGCGGCGACGATCGCGCTGCGCACTCACACCGTAGCCGACATGCTTCACGACGCGATCAGAGCTGATGTCTACCGCGCTCACTATGCGGCGGCCAAGTCGCCGTTGGAGAAAGATGCAGTTAAGGACGCGACGCACGGGCACGCCGATGTGTTCCGCGCGCAGCTGACCAAAATCAAACTCATCGATTTGCCCCAAGATGTCAGGTCGGCGTTGGCAGACGCCGAACCGGCTGTCGAAAAGTATATTTCGTCGGGCGAAAAACTGGTGTCTCTGGCATTCGAAGATGGTGCCAAAACCGAAGTCCTGCTGCAAGACTTCGAAAAGCAATTCTCCGGCCTCGAAATCACAATGGACAGCATCGGCGATAAGATCGAAAGTTTCGCGAAAAAAGAATTCGATAACGCTGGAGATTTCGCGGCTCTGGCAAAAAGACTGAGCGAAGTTGGCTTGCTGCTGGGAGTATTCATTAGCTTGTGGGCTGTATTCGTGATGCGTCACGACGTTTTGTCGCCGCTCGGGTTGATGATCGGAGCCATGAAAAAACTGGCCGACGGAAACGTTGAAACGACCGCCCCGCAATTGTTGGCACTGCAGGGCGAACGCAACGACGAACTCGGCGAGATGGCGCGATCGGTAGAGGTTTTCCGCACCAACGCCGTGGCGCGCAACCAGCTGACACGGGAATCGCGCATACTTTCCGATCTCAACGAATGGCTGCAATCGGCAAAATCCGAAACGGAACTTTATCAGATGATCGCGACGTTCGTGTCGCGCATGCTGCCGGCATGTACCGGCAGTCTCTACATTTACGCCAACTCGCGCGACATCCTTGAGTGCGCGAAAACCTGGAACGGGACCCAAGGTACGCAGACGATGCATCCAGACGACTGCTGGGGCTTGCGGCGCGGCCGGACTTACACGCACGGGCAGAACGAAATCGAATTTGATTGTACGCATGTGCATCCAGAAGCGGGGCCAGACTACTGCTGCATACCTATTCTCGCCCACGGTGAAACCGTCGGCCTGCTGCACTTGGAATTTGTCGCCAAGAGCGCGTGCGCGAACGCCGTCGCGTCTACCTTTGCCGAAGAGCGGCGCTTGGGGTTGGCCGCTGCCGAGCACATCAGCCTCGCGATCGCCAACGTCAAACTGCGTGAACAACTGCGCGACCAATCGATCCGTGATGTTCTGACGGGCTTGTTCAATCGCCGCTATATGCTCGAGACGTGTCGGCGCGAATTCCAGCGCGCGGCGCGGGCCGGCCAATCGGTCAGCGTTCTCTCGATCGACGTCGATCATTTCAAAACCTTCAACGACAATCATGGCCACGATGCTGGCGACAGCGTTTTGAGGTGTGTCGGCGAAACATTGCGCAGTGTGTTCCGCGAAGATGATGTTCCATGCCGGTTCGGCGGGGAAGAGTTTGTCGTGTTGTTGCCGGGAGCGACGCCCGCAGTCGCGGCACGGCGCGCCGAAGAATTGCGGTCTAAGATCGAGGCCATCAGCGTGCGCTACGCCGAAGGCGTGCTGCCCAAAGTCACGGTATCGATCGGCGTTGCTGCCTTCCCGAAGTCCGGCAATAACCCGATGGAAGTTTTGAAAGTGGCCGACGAAGCTTTGTACGTCGCCAAAGGCGAAGGCAGAAATTGCGTGCGCCTATCTCCGGGCTGCCTGACTGCCACGGACGGCCGCGACGAAGACCACGACCAAGAGCAAGACCTGTACGAAGGCTTATCGCCTGTGCTCGACAGCCAGCGCGGTTGCGACGATCATTGCGAACACACTCATCCGCGTTTGGTCGCTGCCGAATAGGCGTTGGATCGCGCCGTACATTTCTCCATCGGCAGGGCGGTCGTCAGCCAGCGGTCTTTGGCGACCGTCACGACATAGCGGCGGCAGTCTGCCGGTGCGCCGGGTACGAAGTGAACTTCGAACAAAGCTTGGCCTGCCTTGCGCGGTTTGGGAAACGCGAAGACTTGCGCGTCTGGCGTTTCCACCAATGCCGTTTGGATGGCGACCTGCGCGTTGTGAAAATCATCTGGTGTCAGCTTGGTGAGCAGCGCACGCGACAGGCCGGGGTGAAGTCCCGCTGAGACGGCGCGCGTCGCTAATGGGTCTGCCGGATTGACGAGCGGTGGCGGCAGCGGCGAAGGCGCGGCTTGCGCGTCGTTGCTATCGCTTGCCCCGCTCGCGGCTTCGGCTGCGGCTTCCGGCACGGGTTCGGGCATGGCCACGACCACGGGTGCGGCGACCGCTGGCGCTTCGGCCACATCGCTCTGAGTGAGCGGCGGAGGTGTGGCGGCTTTCTGCTCGAGCACCGACGCCTTGGCCGCGTCTGGTGGGCCGCTAGGCATCTTCGCCGACGCTTCAAAACCGGCAGTTAAGCTCGCAATTTTGTCCGACGCCCAAACTCGCCATGACTCTGGAGCATGCAGCGTGGCATAGCCCGCCCCAATCATTCCCACAGCAAAAACGCTCCGGCGCAGCAGTCGCTTAGCCCGCGACGGCAGCGGCGCGCCAACGCGTTCGGCTGAGTAAAGTTCAAGCGAACCGTAGCCATCTGCTGCATCGTCGTGTGCAACGCGAGGGCCTTCGCGCGACGCTGTGCCTGGCTGGCGATAGGCAAGGCCGGGCGGATAATCGTCGTAGTCGAATGCGGTTTGATTTGAAAAATCGGCGCGGGGCATGGGAGCGATCTCTGAAAACTGTGCCGTTGTGAAAAATCAAAGTGTCCCGCGTTGCCTACGCGCCGCTAGATGTCGGGCGAAAAAATGGCGGCCGACCTTATGACGAATATTGCATAATCGCAGAAGGCGAGGATTAACCTAGCGCTCGCCGAAAATGGCAGAGCCGACGCGGACGTGTGTCGCGCCAAATTCGATCGCCGTTTCGAAGTCGTGGCTCATGCCCATGCTGAGCCCTGCAAGTCCAACTTCACGCGCGAGCTTGGCGAGAAAGGCAAATTGCACCGCTGGCTCTTCATCGACGGGCGGAATGCACATCAGGCCTGAAATATCGAGCTTCAATTCATCGCGGCACAGCGCGATAAAGCTTTGAGCGTCGGCGGGAAGCACGCCAGATTTTTGGGCTTCTTCGCCGGTGTTGATTTGGATGAAAAGTTGCGGGCGGCGGCCTTGCGCCGTCATCTCAGCTGCTATCGCGCGCGCGATCTTGGGCCGGTCGAGAGTGTGGATCGCATCGAACAACGCCACCGCTTCCTTGGCCTTATTGGATTGCAGCGGGCCGATGAGATGCAAAGTGACGCCTGGAAATTCCTCGCGCAGTTGCGGCCATTTCGACTGAGCTTCCTGCACGCGATTTTCGCCGAAGTGCCGCTGACCGGCCGCCAGTAGCGGGCGAATGCTGGGCGCTTCGAACGTCTTCGATACGGCGATCAGTTCGACCGAGCTTGCCTCGCGCTTGACGCTGTGCGCTGCCGCTACGATGCGGTCGCGCACGAGCTTTAGGCGGCCCACCGTGCCGCTTGTGCCGTCACTGGTGGCGCTCGCTGTCACATCAATCTGCCTTGGCGAGGAAGGCGTGAGCATCTTCGGCACGCTCGAAGATGTGGGGCGCAAGCCCGCGCTTGTCGAGCGCTTCCTGCATTTTCAAACGCATGAACGCGCTCGTCGAATAACGCGCCGACGTCAGATAATGATACTCCATCATGTAGGCGACCATCTCGGCGTAATCGTCGTAAAGGTCTTCCGCGATCCGGCAGCCATCGTGATTGACGACTGAGTTGACGCGGCGCCCGGCTGCGACCACGGCCGCCACGAGGATCTTGCGCAGATCGTCGATGTCGGCTTTCTTGCGCACGCTCCAGCCTTCGAGATTGAGGAACAAGATGTTGCGTTCCCCATCGTAGCTGACCCGCTCGGACAACTTTAAGTTCAACAGTTCCGACATCAGCTCCATCGGATCGTCGATGAAGATGCGGCGGTCCATCGGTTGCGGCTTGTTGATGATCGGCTTGAAGTCCATCTGCGCCAGAATGTGCTTTTCGATGTCGATACCCGGCGCGACCTCGATTAACTCAAGGCCGCCCGGCGTCAATTGAAACACGCAGCGCTCCGTCACGTAAATCACTGGCTGCGAGCGCGATGCTGCGTACTTGCCGCTGAACGTCACCTGCTCGACGTTGTTGACGAACTTGCGCGATCGACCCTCTTTCACGATCGTCATTTTGCCGTAAGCGAGCGAAACTTGTAAGCCGCCTACGGTGAAGGTTCCGGCAAACACAACGGCGCGCGAATTTTGCGAGATGTCGATGAAGCCGCCGCAGCCGTTCAGCCGGCCACCGAAGCGCGAGGTATTGACGTTGCCGAATTGATCGCACTCGGCCATGCCTAAGCACGTCAAGTCGAGGCCGCCGCCGTGGTAGAAATCGAACATCTCGTTCTGGTCGATGATCGAGTGCGCGTTGGCCGACGCGCCAAAGCTAGAGCCGCCGGCCAGCACGCCGCCGATGGCGCCAGCCTCAGTCGTCATGACGATGTAGGGCGTGACTTTTTCCTCGTTGGCGACGCTGGCCACGCCATCTGGCGCGCCGACGCCTAAGTTGATGACGCCGTTCAACGGCAGCTCGAACGCGGCGCGGCGCGCGATGACTTTGCGCTCGTCGAGTTCCATGCGCGGCATGGCATCGACGGGCACGCGAATTTCGCCCGCGAGTCCGGCATCGTACATCACACCGTAGTTCATGCGGTGCATCTCGGCACTTGGCGCGACGACGACGCAGTCGACGAGAATGCCCGGCACCTTCACGTCTTTGGGTTTGATCGATCCTTGCTCGACAATGCGCTCGACTTGCGCGATGACGACGCCGCCGTTGTTATGGGCGGCCATCGCTTGTGCTAAAACATCGAGCGTCAGGCACTCTTTTTCCATCGACAAATTGCCGGAGGGATCGGCGCTCGTGGCGCGAATGAGGGCCACGTCGATTTTCGTGGCTTTATAAAACAGCCATTCCTGGCCCTCGACTTCGACGAGCTTGACGATGTCTTCGGTCGTCGCGGTGTTGACCTTGCCGCCGCCTAAGCGCGGATCGACGTAAGTGTGCAGCCCGACTTTGGTGAATAGGCCGGGCGAGCCCGACGCGCACGACCGGTAGAGTTTCGAGATCACGCCTTGGGGTAGATTGTAGCCGGTGATTTTGTTTTCCTGCGCGGCCTGCGCGACTTTTGGCATGCGGCCGAAGTTGGCGGCGATGACGCGCGACAGCAAACCCTCGTGATGCAGGCGCCCGGTGCCGAGCCCTTTGCTGTCGCCCGCGCCCGCGCACATGATCAGCGTCAGGCCTTTAGGGCTCGCCGTTTCGCAGAACCGTTTTTCAAGCGCGGCGTGGAGCGCTTCGGGCACGCAGCTTTGCACGAAGCCCGTCGTGCACATGACATCGCCGTCGCTGATGAGCGCGATCGCCTCGCTGGCGGTAATGACCTTGTTCTTCATGAGCGCGTATCATTTCCCTGGGATGTTGCTTTCCGAGCTCTGCCGATTGCGCCGCTCGATTGGAGCTTTGAAATCATCCGGCTGGATTTAAACAAACGGTTGGCTTCAGCCAAAAGTTTTTAGAGCCTTGTAGGTAGCGGTTTGGACACCCGCTTGGCCCCACTCAATGGGGTAAAATTGCGCTATCCGAGCCGCGTTGGCCCGCATTAAAATACGCGATGTGTTGCCCTGAGTGCGGTGCACCAGAGATAGAAAAAACGACCGGAGAGCGAGGCGGAAAGCGCCTGTTTCTGTTGAGTAGAGGATGCGGCACTCGCCGCCCTGCCGACGGGGGACTTGTCCACTGCCTTCCCCGGATTGCATCCCTGCCCGGGGCTCACTGAGATTTTCGCGTTGGCGAGGCACGACCCTCACCAGCTTATGGGGTCGGATCCTGACCGTCGGCGTGTCCGTCCATCCGCCAGCGCACGTCTGCACCTCCAGCCATCGAACACGCGAGGCATAGTGTGGGCGCGCGAAGGGTAAGGGGATAAAATTTTGCGCTGGCTGCTGCGGATTTTTTTCCGCGCTCCGAGTTGGTCGCTCTGTACAAACACAAGTACTCGCTGCATAGTTAACCGTTGCGGAGTTGGGCTGATGTCAGTTGCGTTGGGGAGTGCGGGGTATGGAACGTGAGCGGAGCCTTATATACGAGCTTGGTGGTTTTTTGATTTTGATATTTGGTGTGTGTGGAGCTTGGCTTTTTTGGGGTCCAGGTTACGCCTTTCTAAGCGACGGGGTTATTGCGGCCCAAAACAAGATCGGCTTGTTGGCCGATGCTTATCAAAAAACCGCTGACGGGCCAACGCGGCTGGTCGCTCCACTAATCAGTTTGTTAAGCGGTGCTTACGCCATTTACATTGCCGTTGCTTACGCGGAGCGCAGACTACAAAAGCGTCTGCAAGACTTTCTTACACGCGAAGAGAAACGATTGACCGGTGCAAGAGAACAACTGAGATTAATTCTGGAGCGGCCTGGGCCGGGGCGAACATTTGAAACGCCAGTTTTTCTTATTGAGCCGCTAGATCGAGCAGTTCGCGAGCTAGGATGGGGTAGCTATTTTTTGCCTGCGCAATTGCCGTATGTGGATCATCAGTTGGATCGTTCACTTGAACGATTGGGCAAGCAGATCGGCCTCTCAAAAGCCCGAACATCAAAGCTCGAAGATCAACTTAAACTAGCACATCTTCTCAAGGGCGCCCGGTTGACAGCGACTGGAGTTCAGGAAAAACGCAAAGGTGGAAACGATCGGTTACATAACATTTCGGCGTTAAAACACTTCGAGGAGATCCTCCGACTCGATAAGGATGATCTCGATGGTCTCGAATACGCTAGTCATATGCGAGTTCGTCTGGGGCAATATAGCGAAGCGAACGTGCATCTCGTGAGAATTTTAACGCATACTGCGGACAAACAAAAATCTTTGCCGCGCGCAAGAGCACTTCGCTACCAAGCCGAGATAAGCTCTAACGGCGACTCTCCTCCGAGGTATGGGGTGGCATCCAAACGGCTTCGTGAAGCGCTCGTGGCACTACCGAATCTTCAAGGCCCCGATTGGATTGAAGAGGCTGAGTTGAACGAAGCGCTTGCTGACGCAAGAATTCGATTGAGAGCGTTCCGCAAGGCGCACGCAAACTTGGAAATTGCGCAAGCTATTTACGCTCAAATCAATAGCATCGAAGCTAAGGAAGGCGTAAGTAGAGTTGAGGAAAAACTTGCTAAGTTCACAGATCAAGAAATAGACGACGACGATAACGATGATGAACCGATTGATCCGGTAGTGTCGACTTCGTCGCCACTACACTAAGCCTAGAGTTGAAGTGCCACAAACTTGCCGAGCGCATAGGCCATTCCACACGCTGCAAGCGCGTGGCCAGCGCTTTGCCAACCGGCCATGTTGAGAACGTAGCTTGAGCCAATCGCCGCAAAGCGCGCGGACAGCTTGCGCTGTTCGCTGAGAGAGATGGAAAGAAGCACTGCCGCGCCGGGCAAGATCGCCCAAACGGGCGCGCCTAAGAACGCAGCAACCGCGCTCGACAGAATTGCTAGGTATGCGATCATGATGTTCCCCCGAACTTATGGGTGGAGCATGAGTCTGATTCTCAGATGCTCGCCAGCGCTCGGCTGTGCAAAGTTGTTGACGATCTTGTGACAGATAGAATGTGGTGATTGCGCTACGGATTTAAAGCTCGTTAGGGTCCGCGTCCCACCCACCTCACCCCAACCGAAACACCGCGCCGGCGGCGTAGCAAATGCCGGACGCGGTGAGCGCGTGGGACACCGCTTGCATCAGCGTCGATCGTGTCACCCAGGTGAAGCCGTTCTGTTCGGCGCGCTGATAGAGCGGGGCGATGTCGGTGAAAGACAACGCGGTTAGCGCCAGCGCAATAACGCCGATGACCCAGGTTCCTAGCCCCGCGAAACCGCCGACTGCAGCGGCAGACAATGCAAAATAACCGATCATGGCAAATCCAACTCTGGCATCAACGCGCACATGTTCAAACGTCTGAGAAGACATGACCCCGAGTCGCGCAAAGTACAAAAAGTGCGGCTGTGCAAAAGCTGGGAAAACTCTTGCAGCCGGGCTCTGGATCTCCGTAGACGCCAACCATTGCAGGGACGCGACGCCGACACGCGGGCCCACACGGTTGCGGCATCGTCGGACGGCAAGGGCTGGCCGAACGAACTCGACATCGTGCTTCTCCGCGGCAGACCTCTGACAAAACGTCCGATCCAACGGAAGCGGAATTTTTGCAAGAGGTCTGCCGAACGGGCAAGCACATAAATCGGCGACGTCGTGTTGCGGTTCAATTCAGCCAGAAGTCGGAAGCGTCGAGCGCTGCGGGCACGACGTTTTTCAGCATGATGTAATCGCCCCCGAAGCCGATTTTGGTGTCGGCGCCTGCCACCGTTATCGACAGCTGAGACATCGTCGATAAGCCGGAGACGCCACGCAAATCGAGTTTATCGGTGCCGTGGCGGAAATCGGCGACCGTGTCGGTGCCCCAATGATTGTCGAAGGCGAAGGTGTCCTTGCCGCGCCCGCCGGTCAGTGTATCCCAGCCCGCGCCACCGTTGAGCGTATCGTCGCCGTCGTTGCCGAACAGTGTGTCCGTGCCGGTGCCGCCGAACAGTTTGTCGCCGCCATCCTCGCCAAACAGCGTGTCGTTGCCGGCGTTGCCGTACACTTTATCGGCACCAGCGTTGGCGGCTATCGCATCCCGACCGTTGCTGCCGTTGATGGTGTCGGCACCTGTCGTCACTTTGTAAGAGTAGAGCGTGACGCCTGACGGAATGACCGGGTCGCTCTGCACATGGCCATCGATGGTGATGTTGTGGGTTGCAATCCAGCGGTCGTTGACCACGTCGCTATCGCCGAAGTCCTGCAGCATGCCTTCAACGCGAATGGCGCTGGCGCTCGAGGGTAAACCGGTGCCGTTACCGGCGAGTGTATTGTGCGAAAGGTTGGCGCCGTCGACGCCCGATAAGATGATGCCTTCCGCTTTGTTGCCATAAATCCAAGCGTCCGCAATCGTGATGCCGTCGGCTTGGCGCACCTCGATGCCGGCGCGGCCGTTGTCGTGCACGCTGCCGCCGAGGATTGAAATATTATGGGTCAATGCGCGAATTTCATTGTCCCCCGTTTGGACAACAATCCCACTTTGACCATTGCCATAGGCATTGTTGTCCACAAACTGGACATCTGAAGAACCGGTCACGATGTTGAAACCGTGGCGGCCGTTGTCGTAAGCGGCATTGTTGATCAAGCTGACCCCCGTTGCGAAGTCGATCGTGAAGCCGTCGGCGCCATTATTGTGCGAGATCGAATTGGAGAATGTCAGATTTTTGGTTTGCTCGTGCGGGTCGAAGCCATAGCGCGACACGTTCATGATCTCGACGTGGTCGAGGGTAATGTTGCTGTCGAACACGGACGTGTTGGGTTTTGGTCCGCAATAAAAGCCATCGACATCGCCGGTCGTGGCGGCCTTGTTGCCGTCGATCGACAAATCGTGAATGGTGACGTGGGTCGTGGTTTTGACCGTGCCATCGGGGTTTGTGCCGCCAGAATCGGTGCGCACGATGCCGGTCACCGAACTAGAGCCATCGGCGAGCTTAATCGTTGTCGCGCCCATGCCGGCGCCGCTGAAAACGGTTTCGCTGCCCACGCGCAAAGCGCCATCGGACGCCTTGCCAGTGCCTTGCACCGTGAACGTGCCCGCCGACAGCGCGACGTAGCCGTTGGTGTGGCCCGCGACCGCGTCGAGTGCGGTTTGAATAGCGGCGGTCTGCGCGGCGGCGTTGGTTGTCTCAGCGATCGAAATCGTTTGCGACAGGCTTCCCGTAAATCCGAATGTGATCGTCAGCATTTGCGCGCTCCATTTTGAGGCGCCCCTGACAAGCTTAATGCAAAGACCGAACCATAAAATTGTTCGTAAATGGCGAAAACAGCCAAGCGCTGCTCTTCCGTAGTCGTGGAAGGTCGGCACTGGTGATCAGCCAAGACGGCGTTATTCTGCAGCGCAGGCAGCGTTCGCGGACGTCACGTGGCTCGACAAGTCTGTGATCGTCGGGTGCGTTCCAGACAACGGATTGCCCGGATCGTAGCTCAGTTCGACGCTATCGAAGCGGCTGGCCAGCGCGTCATAAATCAAAAGCCGACCAGCCAGCGTATCGCCGAGCCCCAGAATTTCCTTCACGACCTCCGTCGCTTGTAGCGTGCCGATGACGCCAGCCACCGGGCCCAGCACGCCGACCTCCGAACAGTTGGCGACAAGTCCAGCAGGCGGGGCTTCGGGGAAAATGCAGCGCAGGCTCGGGTACGGCGTGCCATCGGGCCGTTTCAGATGCGGCTTAAAAATCGAGACATAGCCGTCGAGCGGTCCGAGCGCTGCATAGGCCAAGGTGCGGCGCGCGAGATAACAGGCATCGGCGACGAGATAGCGTGTTGCGAAGTTATCGGAGCCGTCGGCGACGATGTCGTAACGCGCAATGATTTCGAGCGCGTTAGCAGGCGTCAGGCGCTCTTCGTAGGTCTCAACGCTGATGAGTGGATTAAGCCGACGGATCATATCGGCGGCGCTGGCAACCTTCGGCCGCCCAGCGTCCGGTGTGCCGTGCGCGACCTGGCGCTGGAGGTTATCGATTGAGACTGTATCGTCGTCGATGACGCCCAGCGTGCCGACGCCGGCAGCTGCCAGATAGATCAGCACGGGCGAGCCCAAGCCGCCCGCGCCGACGACAAGCACGCGCGCCGCTTTCAGCTTCTGCTGGCCCTGGCCGCCGACGTCGCGCAGCACCAGATGGCGCTTGTAGCGCTCGACTTCGGCAGCTGTCAGCGTGGCCATGTTACTTAGCTCCTAGCTTAGCTCCTAGCTTAGCTCCGGGGGGCGGGCTCCACGAACAGCTCGCTCGAATAGTAGCGTTCGGCCGATGAGGGCGCAAAAGTTACGATCGTTTTGCCGGCCATCTCTGGGCGCTGCGCGACGGTCAGGGCAGCCGCTAAATTCGCGCCCGTCGAAATGCCGCCGGGGATGCCTTCGATCTTAGCCAACATGCGCGACACATCGAACGCCATTTCGCTTGGCACCGTGATGACTTCGTCGATCAAGCTTTTATCGAGAACGGTTGGGATAAAGCCCGCGCCGATGCCCTGGATCTTGTGCGGCCCGCGCTGGCCACCCGACAAGACCGGACTGGTGGTCGGCTCCACAGCGATGATCTTGATGTTGGGGTTGCGGCTTTTCAAAAGTCGGCCGCAGCCGGTCAGGGTGCCGCCGGTGCCGACGCCCACAACGAGCGCATCGACGTTGCCGCCGGTATCGTTCCAGATTTCTTCAGCCGTTGTTTTTTCGTGGATCAGCGGATTGGCAGGGTTGTCAAATTGGCCGGGAATGACGGCATCGGGATAAGTTCTGGCAAGCTCTTCGGCGCGCGCAACGGCCGTTGGCATGCCGCCGGGGCCCGGCGTCAGTTCGAGCTCAGCGCCTAGATGCGTGAGAATCTTACGCCGCTCCATCGACATCGTTTCCGGCATGACGAGGATCAAGCGGTAACCGCGAGCTGCGGCGACGAACGCCAAGCCGATGCCGGTGTTGCCAGAGGTGGGTTCGATCAAAACGGTTTTGCCAGGCGTGATGCGCCCTTGCGCTTCGAGCGTGTCGATCATCGCAACGCCGATGCGATCCTTGACCGACGACAGCGGATTGAAGAACTCGAGCTTCATCAAAATATCGGCGTGAAGATTAGAAGCCGCTTTGACCTTTTGCAGTTTGACCAGCGGCGTATGGCCGATCGTTTCGCCGATGTTGTCGTAGACGCGCCCGCGGCCCCAGGTTTGAGTAGCAGCAAGGGTCTTGATCTCGATCTGGTTCATGTCTTTCCTTACGGATTGCAAGTGCGTGCCCGCTATCATGATAACGAGCTTCGTTGACGGTTTGTTGCAGGTTCGCGCGCCCGGCTCAAGGCCTGAGCGGTAACGGTGCCTCGGCGCACACGCACCCTGCAAGAAATAGTTACAACCGCCTCAGCATCGGGGTGCTTTGCTGCTTTTCGTGCAGGCCGGTTAGCGGGCAATGGTGTTTCGTGTTTTGAACAAAGCCCGCACGCACATACCCGTAAACCCGTGCGATGAGCGGGCGAGCTAGCCTGTCGAGCCAAATCCGCCCTGTCCTCGGGCGGTCGAGGTCGGCGACTGGATCTCGACCGGTTGGGCCTGCAGCACCGGCGCGATAACCAACTGCGCGATCCTGTCGCCGCGTGAAATCGTAAAAGCCGCTCGGCCGTGATTGATCAAAATGACTTGCAATTCGCCGCGATAATCCGCGTCGATCGTGCCGGGACTGTTGAGAACGGTGACGCCGTATTTCGCGGCAAGGCCAGAGCGCGGCCGCACTTGGCCCTCGGTGCCCGGTGGCAACTCGACGATGAGCCCGGTCGGTATCAGAGCATAATCGCCCGGTGCCAGGATCAGGGGAGCGTCGGCTGCCAGGGCGGCGGTCAGGTCGAGGCCCGCCGCGTCCGCCGATTGATAAGCCGGCAATGGCAGACCTTCCGCATGGGCTAAGTGTCGAAATTTGAGCACCAGTGGTTCGGCCAGAAGTTCAGCGCGTGTCATTCGGCGGCTGCCCGATCGCGCGTGATGGCTTCAGCGGCGCGCGTCAGCAAAGTTTGCGCAACTTTGTCTTTCGGCATGTCTGGCCAGTTCTCGATGCCTGCTTGGGTAATCAGCACAACCGTATTGCGGTCGCCGCCCATGATGCCGGTTGCGGGCGAAACGTCGTTGCCGACGATCCAGTCCGCGCCTTTGGCAGCGCGCTTTGATTGGGCGTTGGCGGCCAAGTCTGCGGTTTCAGCCGCAAAGCCGATGACGAGTGCAGGTCGGCCCTTTTTGAGTTGAGCAACGGTTTTCAGAATGTCGGCGTTCTCAGTGAGGGCGAGCGAGTGCTCGCGCTCGCCAGACGTCTTCTTGATCTTTTCAGCCGACGGGGCGGCGGCGCGCCAATCAGCGACCGCTGCTGCAAAAATTGCGATATCGGCCGGCAGAGAGGATTTAACCGCTTCCAGCATTTCGGACGCCGTGACAACTCGGATCACATGCACGCCAGCTGGATCTGGCAGCGCAACGGGCCCCGAGATCAGCGTGACGCTGGCGCCAAGATCGCGCGCCGCCGTGGCCAGCGCGTACCCCTGCTTGCCAGACGAGCGGTTGGCGATATAGCGCACGGGGTCGATGGGTTCGTGCGTCGGCCCGGCAGTGATGAGCACGCGGCGGCCCGCCAAAGGTCCCGACAGGTTTTGATTTTCGCCATTGCTCAATGCCGTTTCGATAGCAGCTATGAGATCTGGAATTTCAACCAAACGACCCAAGCCCGCCTCGCCGCGCTCTGCCATTTCGCCGAACGCTGGACCGACAAAGCGAATGCCATCGGACTGCAGTTGCGCGACGTTGCGCCGTGTGGCGGGCGCCTGCCACATTTTAGGGTTCATTGCCGGCGCAACGAGCACCGGTTTGTCTGTTGCCAAAAGTACCGCGGTTGCCAAATCGTTGGCGTGACCGCCGGCCATCCGGGCGATGAGGTCGGCGGTTGCCGGGGCGACGACGATGAGGTCCGCGTCGCGGGCGAGCCGGATGTGGCCAATCTCGCGTTCGTCGTCGAGGTCGAAGAGTTCGGTGAAGACGCGCTCGTTGGTCAACGCGGCGACCGACAGCGGCGTGACGAATTCGTGAGCAGCCTTCGTCATGATGCAACGAACCTTGTGCCCCCGTTCGCGCAAACGGCGGATCAGGTCGAGGCACTTGTATGCAGCGATCCCGCCGCCGATGATCAGAACGATGCTTTTATTCGCCACAGCCAACTCGTTGGAGAGCCACAAGTGTTAAAGAAGTGTAGCACGGCGGTGCCTAAGGAAGTCTTGGCAACCGGGGCTACTACGGCATTTTGCCGGAAAACTGGGCAAGCGCACACTGAGTTCAATTTTGTCGGTTAAATCAGCTCAGGTAGCGCATGCGTGTGAAACGGCGTGACAACAGGCAGCAGAAATTCCTGGAAATTTAAATATTTTTTTGCCGTCGTGCGCTCCCTTGACGCATTGAGGCACTTGTAGCATGGTGCGGCCGCGTTCACAGCTCGGATCGGCGTGATCAGCATAAAAATCAAAAATAAGGTCCAAGTCTAGGGACGTGACGAATGGGGTGGGGCCGGTCCGGCGCCACCCCTTTCTGTTTCCACAGGCCACCTAATAGCCCACCTAATTTTTCAGTTCGTTTTGGATATAAAAAAGGGCGGCACCAGCGTGGCACCACCCCATTATTCGTGAGCTCCCGCGAGACCTTGTTAGAGCGGCGCTGGATCTTTGAAGATGTCGCGCTTGTAGGTCTCTGGCAGGAACAGCAGCCCGATGATAGCGGTCATCAGTGCCACGCAGATCGGGTACCAGAGCCCGTAGTAGATATCGCCCGTCTGTGCGACCATCGCGAACGAGATCGCCGGCAGCAGCCCGCCGAACCAGCCGTTGCCGATGTGATAGGGCAGCGACATGCCCGAGTATCTGATCCGCGTCGGGAAGAGTTCAACGAGTGCGGCCGCGATCGGCCCGTAGACCATCGTCACGTAGATGACGAGCAAGGTCAGAATGCCGATGATCGTCAGCTTTTGCGTCGACCCGATATCCAACAGTTTCGCGATATTCCAAAGCCCGGCGGCAGGATCGATAGGGATCTTGACGATTTCGGCGTTCTTGGCGTCGGGGTAGCCCGCAGCCGTCAACTCGGCGCCGATTTTTTTGGCGAAGTCTGGGTCTTTCGCCGGGATCGCCGCTCCAGCATTGACCTTCACGGTCGCGATTGTTCCAGGGGGCGCCATTTCTGAGCGATATTTGACGGCCGACTTGGCCAGCAACTCTTTGGCGATATCGCACGATGAGGTGAACTTAATTTTGCCCGTCGGATTGAACTGGAACGAACATTCCGATGGGTCCGCCGTAACGATCACTTGCGCGGTTTCCTGCGCTTTATAAAGCGCCGGGTTTGCCGTTTTGGTCAGGAGATTGAACAGCGGAATGTAAGTCAGTGCTGCAAGCAGGCAGCCGGTCAAGATGATCGGTTTGCGCCCAATGCGGTCTGAGAGTCGGCCGAAGAAAATGAAGAACCCCGTTCCCAAAACCAGCGCCCAAGCGATGAGAACGTTGGCTGTGAACTCTTCGACCTTCAAGATCTTCTGCAGGAAGAACAGCGCGTAGAATTGGCCCGTGTACCACACAACACCCTGTCCAGCGGTTAGCCCGAGCAGCGCCAGCAGCGCGATTTTGGCATTCGACCAGGTGCCGAATGCCTCGGTCAGCGGCGCCTTCGACGCCGTACCGTCTTCCTTGATTTTCTTGAATGCTGGGCTCTCGGACATCTGCAGCCGGATATAGAGCGAGATCGCCAGCAGCAGGATCGAGAACAGGAACGGTATCCGCCAACCCCAAGCCTTGAACGCCTCGATTTCGGTGCCGTTCGGCAGCTTGACCATGGGGTAATGCGTGTTGACGTAGATCTGGGTGAACATGATCACGATCAACGACAGCAACAATCCCAGCGTCGCAGTCGTTTGGATCCAGCTGGTGAAATAACCGCGCTGATTGCTTGGCGCGTGCTCAGCAACGTAAGTCGCCGCGCCGCCGTATTCGCCGCCGAGCGCCAAACCTTGCAACATGCGCAGCGCGATCAGCATAACTGGAGCTGCCGTTCCAATCGCTTCGTAGTTTGGCAGCAGGCCGACGAGGAATGTCGACAAGCCCATGATCAGGATGGTGACGAGGAAGGTGTATTTGCGGCCAATGAGGTCGCCGAGGCGGCCAAAGAACAATGCGCCAAAGGGCCGGACCACGAAGCCTGAGGCGAAGGCCAGTAGCGCGAAAATCGCCTGGGTCGAATCTGGGTAGGCGCTGAAAAACTGCGGCCCGATAATGGTCGTCGCCAGCGCGCCATAGAGATAGAAATCGTACCATTCGAAGACGGTACCGGCCGAGGAGGCGATGATGACCTTCTTTTCCTCAGCCGTCATTGGCAGGGCGCGGTCGCGGACCGTCCCGTATTGCGAGGCTATGCTCATGTGGTGCGGTTCCCCAGATCCCAGTTTTATGTCGGCTTTTGACCAAACCTGAACCATTGCCGCTGCCCCGTCAATTGCCGCCTTGATCGGTAAGCCTATCGCGGGCACAAGTCCGCCGTCGTATCTGGGGCGTCGTTTGGGGGATAGATGGCCGATCCATTTCAAGTTGGATTGAAGACGCCGGGGCGTTCGGCGGGGATCGCTTTTGGCATCGCGCTTGTGGCGTGGCTCGTGTTGGCTCTGGCCCTGCCGCTAGCCGCGTTGACGTTGAACGCATTCAAGCTTGGCAGTTTCCCGCTCGGATTTTGGGTCGCCGCGCAAGGCAGCTTGCTCGGGCTGGCAGCTTTGGCGCTTGTTGCAACGCGCCGGAAAGCTGAAGTTCAAGTCGGCGGAGCTTCGCCCTCTGCCGCGCAAATCTCTATAGCGGCCATCGGCGGCGCAGCCTTTGTCGGGTTCGCCGGCGCGATCGCGGCTTATGGTTTCGACGGCTTGGCTTTCCCGTTAGGGGTCGCGGCCGGACTTGCGCTGTTGGCGATCCTGATCGCTCCGCGATTGGCCAGCGCCCAATCGAATTCGGTTGCTGGCTATTTCGGATCGAGGTTTGGTGGCGTTTGGCCAAGGCGGCTGGCTATCATCATCGCGGCCGTTGGCTCGGTTTTGCTCCTCGCAGCCAATCTGCGTGCCGGTGGTCTTGCAGTGCAGGGGTTATTGGCGACGAGCTATTTTTCGGCCGTCGTTGTGATGGCCGTGGTGTTGCTTGGTTGCTCCAGTCTTTCGCTCGTAGTGCAAGGGCCAAGTCCCGTGTGGGCGCGCTGGCTGTCGCGGGGTGCGTTCAGCCTGATGCTGATCGCATTCTTAGGCCCGCTTATCTGGTTGACGCTGCATCAAGGGCGGATGCCCATCCCGCATATCGCCTACGGCGCGGCCATATTCGATATCGCTGCAACCGAACAGAGACTGCTGACGAGTCGATTGGCGGATTTCAAGTCTTTAAAGCCCCTCGCGGCACCGTTTCTTTCGCTTTCAATGTGGAATTTTGCCGGGATCGTGCTCAGCATCGCGTTTGGCCTAGCGGCGCTGCCTTGGGTTTTGCGGCGTGATCCCAAAGTTGACGAGGCGGGAGCGCCCGTCGTCGTGGCGCACGCGACGGCGCTGACGGTCGCGTTCTTGGTCGGCATTGCAGCGATCGCCGTGCTGTTAAGGGCAGCCATTGCCGATCTTATCGAAACGGGCGTGAAGACGACGGAGTTGCCTCTCGCACTCCTCCAGGCGAGTGACCTTGGATGGGTCGACGTCTGCGGAATACACGCTTTTTCAGCTGCTGACGTTGTTGCCGCCTGCGCAAAGCTGTCGGGCCAAAAAGGTGTGTTGCGCCTGCAAGATTTGGCGTTCAACAGCGACGGCTTTTTGTTTTCCGCTTCCTGGATCGCAGGTGTCCCGGCAGGGATTTGGACGGCTTCGCTCGCTGGCGGTCTGTTTGCAGCACTGATTTCTGGCGCTGCGATTTTGCGCGCCGGCGCACACCAAACTGGTGTTGAAAATCCCATGTGGAGGATGGGGCCCGGTCCGCTCTCAGTGCAATTCACAGCTGCCGGTCTGGTCCTGGCCGCCGCTCTCGGCGTTGCAACCTATGCGACGGCGGACATACCGACGCTCTTTTCGGAAGGGCTCTTGCTCGTCGCATCTGGAATTTTCCCCGCCCTGGTATTGGGGCTCTTCTGGAAACGCGTGGGGCCGGTTGGCGCAGTCGCGGCAATGCTGTCAGGTTTTATTGTAGCGGGCCTTTATTTCGCCGGTGTCCGGCTATTCCCAGTCGCGATGTTTGAGTGGACGGGCGCGCTCTCCAACGCAGCGCCATCAGCGGTTCGTAAACTCGCCGACCTCAAGGCGGTGTTTAATGCAGCGACCGATGACAGCGCGCGCGACGTGGCCGCCGGGGCACTTTTCCGGCACGCTCAAACCATTTCAAATTGGTGGGGCCTAAGGCCAGCCGCGTTCGTGTTGATCGCGGCTCCGATCAGCTTTGCAGTGGGTGTCGTTGCAACTCTGCTGACACCTCGATCGGCAGACATCCGCTGATTTCCCCGCAAACCGTCAATTTGCGAACACTTGCCAAGTACCTCGACGTTAGTATCGCAGTCTAAGTAGATATTGCGGCGGGCGGTCGCAGATTGCGCAGTTTTTTGTTCAATTTAATTGCGCTGAACAGGGCTCGGCGCTCGTCCCAAACTCCAATACATGGCATCGCCAGTAACACAATCTAAAACCAAGTCTTTGGGTTTAGACAAAACAACTCTGTTCTTTCATATTAACCAATATGAGTTTTATGCCTCGTCTTGCACTCTTCTGGCGTGTACGCGCGCTTGACTACAGTGGTTAAGGGCAAGGGTCGGTCGGGGGGCGCACAATGGTGTCTGCTCCATACCGAGCAAGGGAGCACAACATGTCGACGTCGCGTACAGGGGCCATCTTCGGCCGCCATCTGATGACGGTACTGGTTGCAGCGCTGGTCGCGCTGGCATTCACAAGCTTACAAGGCGGCGGCGCGCGCGCTGGCGATCTGCCGTTCTGGGAACAGGCTGACCACGACAAGGCCGCCGCCAAGTCAGTTAAGCGTTCGGGATCGGCCAAGAGCCACCGGACATATGCTTCGAAAGCCAAGAAATCTTACGCTTCGAATTCCAGCAACAAGCCCAAGCTCGGTGGCTATGCCGAGCAAACCGAAACACCGAAGAAAAAGCATAAGGGCGTGAAAGTCGCCGCGCTTGGCAACGATGATTATTATGAGACCAAGCCCAAGAAGAGCCTCTCAGGCGGTGGCGTCAACTGGACGGCGTCGGCGTCGTGCCTCGATTCCGGTCTGCGGGCGATCATTAACGATCTCGCCTCCAACTACGGTTCCGTCACGGTGAACTCGACCTGCCGCAGCCGCGGCCACAACGCTTCCGTTGGCGGCGCGCCGCATTCCAAGCACCTCTCGGGCGATGCGGTGGACTTCCGCGTCCACGGCAACGTCAGCGCGGTCTACGCCTACCTCAAGGGCAATAGCGGCGTTGGCGGTTTGAAGCACTACGGTGGCGGCTTGTTCCACATCGACAACGGCGATCGCCGCAGCTGGTAATCGCCGCATCTGTTAATCGACGGCGAGCGCGGACCTTGGGTTGCCGGGGTCTGCGCTCGCTCTATCGGCGTTATCCGCCAGATGACGACTTGTGGCCTTCTGCGATGGCCTGATGCAACAGCAGCACCGGCAGCAGTCCGATCAGAACGATCGTGACGGCTCCAAGCGCCGCCTCTTCGAATTGTTCCGCCGCCGCGAGCCCGTAAATGTGGGTGGCAAGCGTCTCGAAGTTGAAGGGCCGCAGCAAAAGTGTGGCCGGCAATTCTTTCATGGCATCGACGAATACCATCAAGGCGGCTGCCCCGAGCGCTGGGGCCAGCAACGGCAGGTGCACCCGGAACAGCGCTGACAATGCTGACGCCCCCAGCGTGCTTGCGGCCGCATCGAGGCTGAGTGAGATCCGCCCGAGACCCGCATCGATGGCCCCGAGGGCGACCGCTAAAAACCGGATTACCAGGGCCAAGGTCACCGCAAATAGCGAGCCCGAAAGAATGAGCCCCGCGTTGATGCCGGTCAGAGCTTTGATCCATCCAGCCATCGCGTTATCGATCAAAGCGAGCGGGATCAGCAAGCCGATTGCCAAAACGGTGCCGGGTAAGGCGTAGCCAAGCGCCGCCGCGCGCGACGACAAGCTCGTCAGCGGCCCTCGCGCCACGCGCGCGGCAAAGCCAAAGAACAACGCCAGCACGACGGCAACCGCACACGTCAGCGCGGCAAGGCCTAAGCTGTTGATCGCGGCCGCCACGAAGCCCGCCGAGAACGACGCTGCAAAATGCGCGATCGCCTGTTTTGCCAAAACGAAAAATGGCACCGCAAATCCGAGCACAAAAGGAATAAGCACGACGACAAGCGCGACGGTGCCACGCCAGCCCGCCAGCGTTTCGAACGGGATCGCGCGCTGACGTCCTGACATGTTGTGTGATCTCGCATCGCCGCGCGCCGCGCGCTCGATGATAAGGAGTGCGAAGATCATCATCAGGGAAACGCTGGCGAGCTGAGCCGCGCCCGAAAGATTGCCGCGTTGCAGCCAGGTTGCGTAGATGCTGGCGGTGAGCGTTTCAACGCCGAGATATTGCACGGCGCCAAGATCGTTCATGCATTCCATCAACACCAGTGCCACGCCGGCCGCCAACGCCGGGCGCGCCATCGGCAGTGCGACGGACCAGAATGTTCCAAGCGCCGTGCGACCTAACGTGCGCGCCACTTCCAAAACGCAGATCGATTGTTGAGCGAATGTCGCGCGTGCCGACAGATAGACATATGGGTAAAGCACCGCACTGAAGATGAAGATCGCCCCGCCCAGAGAACGGATTTGCGGAAACCAAAAGTCGTTTGGTCCCTTAGCGCCAGCAAGCAGGCGCAGCTGCGTTTGTACGGGGCCGGCGTAGTCGAGACAATCGACGTAAGCGTAGGCGACGATATAGGCCGGCATTGCCAACGGCAGAACGAGCAAGCGATCGGCCAAGCCTCGTCCGGGGAATTTGTACATCGTCACGAGCCACGCGGCGCTGGTGCCGACGATTAAACTCAAACCGCCAGCGCCGAGCATCAGCATCAGCGTATTGCCGACAGCGCCCGGCAGAACGGTTGCAACAAGATGATCCCAAATGCTGTCGCTGGGCCGCAAAGCGAGCGCGAGAATAGCGACGATGGGGAGGGCCAGCGTCGCCGCGCCAATAGTTGCGCCGAGCGTCCAACCCGACAAACCGTTGTCGGCCAACCAACCGCTCAGCGTTGGGCGTAGCAAGGCGCGTGAAAGAGGCGCTCGCCGACTTGGCGGAATTTTGGCCACGGGAGCGGCACACATTTTAAGAGTTCGGCCCTTGGTCGAAGCGGACTTTATCGACCATTTCGGACGCCTTCTTGCGCAGCTCGGCAATTTTCGCGAGCGGCAAAGCATCCGGCTTTAACGGTCCCCAAGCCTCGACAATAGCTGACGCTGGCACACCGGCAACGATTGGATATTCGCCGTCGATTTCGGCATAGAGTTTTTGTGCGTCGCTCGATACGAGGAATTCCATCAAAGCCATGGCGTTGGCTTTGTTTGGCGCGTGCGCGGCGAGCGCCATGCCCGATATGTTGACGTGCGTGCCGCGATCTTGCGCGTTCGGGAACAGCATTTTAACCGCATCCGCCCAGACTTTCTGCTCGGGCGTCTTTTGCATCGACACCATGTAATAGGTGTTGCCGATAGCCAGATCGCACAGGCCCGCTTGCACATCGCGCACCTGCTCGCGATCGCCGCCAGCCGGCTTGCGGGCGAGGTTTGCCTTCAGCCCGGTCAACCAGGCTTCGGCTTTGGCTTCGCCCAGATGCGCGATCATGGCAGCGATCAGCGCCACGTTGTACGTATGCTGACCCGAGCGCGTACAAATTTTGCCACGCCATTTTGGGTCGGCGAGTTCTTCGTAGGTGATCGTATCTTGTGCCACGCGCTCTTTCGATGCGTAGACGATGCGGGCGCGCCGTGTCAGGCCGAACCATTGGCCGCCGGGATCGCGCAATGCGGCCGGGATTGCTTTGTCGAGCAACTCGGATTTGACGGCCTGCGTCGTGCCCGCAGCAACCGCCTGCACGAGCAAGCCAGATTCGTTGGTGAGCAGTACGTCGGCCGGGCTGTTTGCTCCTTCAGCGGCCAAGCGTTCGACCAGACCGTTGTTGGCGAACACGACGTTGGTCTTGATGCCGGTCTTGTCGCTGAATGCTTTGAGCAGAGGCTCGATGAGCTTGGGCTCGCGATAGGAATAGATGTTGACCGCTTGTTGGGCGTTGGCCTGGGAACCCAGTGCGCAAATCAAAAGCAGTACCGGCGCTACAGCTCGGGGCATTCTGGAATTCATGACGTTTCTCCGCAATAATCGGGGTTCAAGGCCCCGGTATCGGGTTGGCGCTTGTTCGTTTGGCGCTGGCCACACCGTTGAGGCCGTCCATCGCATACTCCGCCCAAGGGTAGCCGGTCAATTCGTCTGCGGATATCGCGAGGTTACACTATGGCCATGTTTGGCTCAGTTGGCGTTCAAGCTTAACGCAGCACGACCCGGTGTTTGTCGAAAGCGACGAGGGCGACCGTTCCTTTATTGGGGGCGCTATCGATTTCGAGCTTGGCTTGATTGGCTGAGATGAGACCGCGCACAAGCGGTAGGCCGAGCCCCAATCCGCCGCCCAAACGCGGGCCGGTCGTCACACTCGTCACGCCGCCGGTCAGCGCCGCTTCGATGGCCGCTTGCGTCATGCCAATTCCGGTGTCGCGCACGACCAGAAAAACCCCACCGTCGTTGAGATAACCTGTCACGACGCGGACGTCGCCGTCGCGGGGCGTAAATTTCAAAGCGTTGGTCAGCAAATTGAGAACGATTTGGCGAATGGCTGTCTCGTCCGCTAGAACGTGAGCGAGGTCTCGCTCGGCTTCGATTTCCAAGGTGAGCCCGCGCGATTTGGCGAGCGGCATCATGCTGGACACCACGCGCGCGGCGACAGCATTGAGATCGACCGGCGCAAAGGCTGGCTCTTGGACCTCGGCGCTATTGCGCCCAGCGTCGAGCAATCGGGAAATCACGGCCATGGCGTGGTTGGCGCTATCGTGAACATCGCTGGCGTAACTCAAATATTTCTCGTTGCCCATCGGCCCGAGCCGTTGATCGCGCATGATTTCGGCCGCGGCGACAATGGCGCCGAGCGGGGTCTGCAATTCGTGTGCAAGCTCGGCCAGCTTTTGCCGGTCGAAGGTTGAGGAAGGTATGGTCTGCGCAGCAATGTCCGCAGGCACGTCGGGTATTGTACTGAGCGGCCCCTTTTTAGTCGGCTGGACGGCTGGGATCGTCGGCTGCTCTGGATCTTGCAGTTCTGGGTCGTGCAGATCAGTGTGCTCCGTGCTGCGGAGTTCCGGCACCGATTGCCGGATCGGACGGCCTTCGCGGATCGCGCGCGCGATCGCCTTCAGGGTATCGGCGTCGCTGCGAGCGGGGGCGCTGCGGACGGGCGGCGGGTCAACAGCGCCGATCAATCCGGCAGGATCGTTGCTAGGCGCGTTGCGCACATCGCCATCGCCGATCGCTGCTGAGAGTTTGGCAATAGCGGCTGGCCGATCGAGCACTTGAGCATCTGTCTTTTGATCGTGCCATGACATGACGGCAAGCGGCCGACCATTGATGATAGAAAATTTTGGCGAACAGAGCAGCGGAAATTTGCGCCCTTCGATCCAGAACGTGAAGGGCTCTGCGCCATTGGCTGTTTGACATGATGAAATTTGCCGGAGGCGGGCCAATGCCGGCATGGCGCTGTCGAGCGCGTAGGGAAATTTTGTATCGGCCTTGAGGCTAAGTCCTTGCATCGCATTGGCGTTGGCAGCCACGACCGCGCCCGCGTGCACATCGATCGCGATGGCAGCACCAGGCTCGCCTTGCAGCAAAGCCGCCCCGGTCTCGCCAACGTTGTGCAAATTATCGTCCGGCAAATTGGAAAACACTTAAATCATCCTAGTTTCCGGCTAGTTTCCGGCATTAGCCTGCGCCGGAGGAAACCATCTACGAGAGTTGGCAGTTGAGCCGCAAGATATTTGCAGCCGCTCACGGAAGTCTTTTGATGGTCCGCACTATGTGAATTTTCGTTTGCGCATCGCAAACAGTATTGAACTGGGCCCCAACACGCATGAAATATATCGACCGAATGCGAAGCCGTTATCTAGCAGTCGGCCAAGTGAACTGCAGCTGTTAGACCGCAATCTGGAGGAGGCACGCAAGATGCAAGACGTGCACCAATTTGAAATTCCCCAATCCGTCAGAGATCTGGCCGACCGCAATATCTCGCAGGTTCGCAGTGCTTACGAACAATTTCTGAAATTGATGCAGAAGGCGCACGACGCGGTCGCGAAATCACAAGGCGTGATGACGCAGAGCGCGTGGGATTTGCAAAGCAAGGCGATGCTATTTGCACAGGCTAACATCGAAGCGAACTTTCGCTTGGCGGCCGATTTGGCGAAAGCAAAAGATATGAAAGAATATCTCGAAATACAAACCGCGCACGCCAAGGCGCAAATGGAAACCTACGCCAAGCAGACGCAAGAGGTCACGCGATTACTGAGCGACGCAGCTCACAAGGCGCAGCCTAAGCCTTGAGCAAATAGTTTGACGCCGTAACGTTAGGGCGCATGCACGTGCGCTGTATATTTGCAGTTGCTCAAATTCATCGACCTTTCGACCAGGAATATTGGCTGGCCCTCGTGATCTAGAGCTGTTCTGATGACGCTCAAAATAGGTGCGCGATCCGCAAGCGCCATGGCCTTGGCGACGTGCTCGGAAGCGTGTGTGGCCGAGATCTGGTCGATATACGACTTGATCCGAAGATCAAGGCTCGCCAACTGTGGCGCAACCAAAGCCGTATCGACGTCAAAGCCACTGGCGATCACCTGCGAGACAGCCGGCAGCACGGGCGTCGGAATGAGATAAAGGTCCAGGCTAACCAGCGCCCCGTTATCGGTGCATCGAGCGGTGAGCTCAATCGCCTTGGCGTCGCGTTCCATACGCAGATCGGAAATTTGCGACGCGGACGGTCGGACCATGCGAGACGCTAGAACTTCCATCTCGAAGGCGCTTTTGTTCGAGGCATCCAAAGACCACGGATGAAACGGTTGCCGCTTGTCGTGGTTGTTGTCATTGACGTAAGTGCCGAGCCCCTGTCGGCGCACGATCAGATTCTGCTGGCCCAACAGATCGAGCGCTTTGCGCATCGTTCCGACGCTTACACCGTACTCTTTCGCCAAATCACCTTCGTTGGGCAGGTAGCGGCCGCCCGACCACTCTTTGGCGCGGATGCGCGCCCGCATCAGCTCCTGAATTTGAAAATAGAGCGGCCCGGCGAGCGGTGGCCGGGCGCCGAGTTCGGCAGCATCGGCCAGATTTGGCAAAGCATATTGCGGCACGGGGGCCTCCAATCCAGGAATCGAAACAAAAAGGGCGCTGACCGGCACGGCCCCGACAATCACGGTGGGCGAGACGCTTAGACGCTGAAGTTCATACAAAATCTCGCGCAACAGGAGCTGCTGCGCGTAGACACTTGCAACGTCTCAAGGATAGAAGATGAGGAAAGCGGGGCCACTAGGCATCCACCTAGGTGAGGGGCCTTGAGCACAACTGAAAACTATTTCGGCTCGAATTGGGCTTCGATAAACGCCCAAATATGCGGATTTGCATGGCCATGATAGAAGGCGTTTAAACCTCCGCGTGTATTTCCGGCGTCAGTTGCGCTGCGGAGGATCGATGCATGAGCAGACGTAGCTTCCAACGCGGCGATTTAAATGCCCGACATGGACGAGGATCTCGAAGCCTTTGCGCGGGCGCAAACCTCGCTCGAACTCAAGCGCGCGATCGCCGTGTCGCTGGCGCGCCAGGGCTACGATAACTTCCAACTGTTGCGCTACGACGGCGGCTTGCTGGCCGATGTGATCTGGAGCGAAATGCCGCCCGGTCTCAACAACGGCTTAAGCGGGCGCAAGTGGGTCGATCCGTTCGCGCCCTTTGTGCTTGCCTTGGATGGCGCCCAGACTTGGGCCTCGGCCATCGCGTCGCATCGGTTGTCGCCCGCGGACCGGCAGTTCGTGCTGATGGCGGCGGATTTTGGCATGCACGACGCGGTCATCGTGCCAGTGCACGGCGCCAATCAAATCACCGACTGTTTGCACGTCAGCCGACGCTCAGCGGTGGCGGCAAAGGCGGGCCTGCCTGCCCAGTGGCGGCTGGCAGCGTTGGCTTTTGTCGTGTGCGCTCGGCTGCGCCAGATCGATCACCGGATTTGTAGCCGCGAAGAAACGAGCGCGTTGTTGTCGCCGCGCGAGTTGGAAGTCTTGCGCTGGTGCAAGGATGGCAAGTCCTATTCCGAAATTGGCACGATCATGGGAGTTTCCAGCAAAACCGTGGAATTCCACATCTCGAACGTCATGCGTAAGCTCGGCGTCAACCAGAAGATCACAGCTATCGTCGCCGCCGCCAAGCAGGGGCTGATCCAACTGTAGATCGCCCGCGTCACGCATTAATTTTTGCGGGCAAGAAGTCCATCGAACAAATGGCCGTTGTCGAAGCTTTCGTGAATGAGAGCGTGGGACCATTGCGGCGCGCCCTCCAGCGGTATGCTGTTCCACGCGACGTTGCGCCAGGAAAAAGCAGCGCTTTGTTCGTAGAAACCTCCGCCATGGGGAACCGCCGCGAGATTTGAATGTGCGGGTTCCTCGGCGGCAATTTCGCGCTGTGCCGCCAAGTATTCGCCATCGGAAATGAGCAAAAACGAAGCGCCGACTTTGCCGATCAGCATAACGCCCGGCGGATCTGAGGTGACGTAATATTCGTCAGCAGCGAGCGCGGACCTTGTCTCGCATACGAGCTGTTGGGCTGCGGGATGGTTGAGAAATTGCGTGGTCCCGGTGTCGAGCAAGGTTTGCAGTGGCGCTGTCAAACGGTCGAAGTATTCAGCGGTCAGCTGTTCTACGAGGCTGGGCAATTTGGCCGGTAGATCGTGGGCGTCGGCGAACAGCACGGCGTGGACAGCGCGCTCATTCAATAAAGCGATCGCCGATAGCGAAGCGGTTTCGGCAACCCACAAAACACGAACGCCGAGCTCGCCGATCGACCGGCAGAACGCGAGCGCATCATCATCGTCGAGAGACGCGGCAACGATGACGACGGCAACGGTGTCATGCCGGCGCGCAACCGCCCGCAAACTTTCGATTGCTGGCGGACGAAAGCTGAGCTGCCGGTCGCCCATCTGCCAATGATCGCCAAAGTCGGGATCGCAAGCTGTCAGGTGCCCCGCGTAGCCCGCGTAGGAAGAATGTTGCACTTTATCTTGCTGCAACGTTAGGAATGCCGCGTTCCAATCGGCAATGGTTTGGGTCTTGCAGCCGCTCTCGAGCAGGCGGCCAACACGGGCGGCCTGGTGCTCCGCGCCGGTCAGCAGAACAACCGTCGGAAACTGGAAAGGAAACAAGGGACGGGGCATGGCCTTCGATGTGCTCATCGAACCAAGATAAATTGAGCGCATTAGCGGCGTTACACGCGCAGGTAGTGAACCGCACCAGAAATGCGGGAAAAAGTATCGGACGTGCTTCTCCGCGCAACGAGGCCGTTGAACGGCTGAAATCATTCATTCTCTACACTTGTCGCGTTACACCTCTCAGGCGTGCGTTGTGCCCGATGTCAGCCTTGGTTTGCAGCAAATCCAAGCTGGTGTCGGATCGGGTGTTGACAGGATGGGGCGCTGGGAGTGATAGGGATGGCTTGGAACGTGGGCCACGCCGTCACGTTCTCTTTGCGCGTCGAACGCGCTAGACCGTTTTACGCCGGACGTCTGTCTTTACACCTGACGTTTGGCCAAGTGTGCCGCCTTAGTTCAGCTGGTTAGAACGCTGGTTTGTGGAACCAGAGGTCCCCCGTTCGATCCGGGGAGGCGGTACCAATATTTTTCAAATCGACACTTGCGCTCAGAATGGCTGGTTATTGCTCGCCTCGCACCGACGTCTGTCGGTGCAGCACAATATCCTCAGGCTCCTTGTTGTCGATCTCTGCTATTGCCGAGCTAGCATCTTGGGTCGCGTGCAACAGCTCATCGATTTTGGCGTGCAGAGCTTGAGTGTCGCGATGGGTCGCGCGCTGAATGAGAACTGTCATCACCCAGGTGGCAAGCGTCGCCGTGCCCGCCCAATTGAAAGTTTCAGGCGACCTTACATACCAAAGTACGCCGTAGGCGATCACCAGCACCAGGGCAACCGGATGGCCCGTTAAAACTCCGAGCCGCGTCATGAATGTCCGCATCGCGCAAAGTCCTCGACTGGATGGAACACGCAATTAACTCATTTTTGATTTTGGTATTTGATTGCGTTCGAGTCCCAACGAATCCTGCTTTAGGTTAGGATTTGGCAAAGAAATTTTTAGTGCTTTGCCAAGCGCTTGCAAAATCAAAAAATATTGCGCCCGGAAGACCGTTATGCAAATTTGGCGTGGCGTCCAGGTCCGTCTTATCTATCCTCGTCGCGTTGTTAGAAAGTAGGGAACACATCTCCGATATGAGCCAGCCTCAAAGTACGGCGATCATAGGGGCTGTTGATCTCACCAACTGTGATCGAGAGCCGATTCATATCCTCGGTCATGTGCAGGGCCACGGCGTTTTTCTCGTGTGTTCCAGTGCAACCTGGTTGATTTCGCAAGTCTCCGGCAACGCTGCAGAGTTTTTTGGGCAGTCGTGCGAAACGCTGATCGGCTCGGACGTCAGCACGTTACTAGGCGCGTCGGCAGTCCGCGCTATCAGTAACGCTCTGGAAAATGCCAAGGTGCCAATGACCGCGCGCGTTTTTCATTGCGCCTTGGCGAACAGCAAAACGTGTCATGTCGCGATCAACCAAAGCTCTGGCCGGTTGCTGATCGAGTTGGAGCTGTCCCAAGCAGAGCAAGCCGAGCGATCGCCGCTCGAATTTGTGGGGGCGCTGCTCGCGCGGATGCCGCAAATGGGTTCGGTTCAGCGTCTGTGCGATCAAGTCGCTGTCCAGATCAAAACGCTGACCGGCTTTGACCGGGTGATGGTTTATAAATTTCTGGCTGACGGTTCTGGCAAAGTCGTTGCAGAAGCCAAGAGTACCGAACTTGAGCCTTTTCTCGATTTGCATTATCCCGCGTCAGACATTCCCCAGCAGGCGCGCGCGCTTTACCTGCGCAATTGGACGCGGCTGATTGCGGACGTTGCGTCAACGCCGGTGCCAATCTTTCCAGAGCGCGATGCGAGCGGAGAGCCCGTCGATTTGAGTTTGGTAGGCATCAGAAGCGTATCGCCAATCCACATCGAGTATCTCGCCAACATGGGCGTTGCAGCTTCGATGTCGATTTCCCTTATTGTGGGGGGCAAATTGTGGGGGCTGATTGCCTGTCATCATGGCAGCGCCAATATCGTGCCGATGAATCTTCGTGCCGCAGCCGAATTGCTCGGCCAAATCATTTCGCTGCAAATCGAGAGCTTCGAACCTAACGATCGCAGCGACGTGTTGCGGGCATCGCGCCAGCGCGTAGATAAACTTTTGACCGATTTTCCCCACACCGGCGCGCTGTCTGACAATCTAACCGAGCGGCTGCCTGAACTGCGGATGCTGTTACCGTGCGATGGCGTTGGCTTCTGGATCGATGGCATTTGGAAAGGCCAAGGCTCGGTTCCGCCGGTGCGAGAAATTGCGGGCATCGCGCGCTTTCTGATCGAGGCGGCGGCCCGGAATGTTTTTGCAACCAGTGAATTACCCCACCGGTATTATCCAGCCGAACAATTCCGCGCAGACGTCAGCGGTGTTTTGGCAGTACCGTTGTCACGCGTGCCGCGTGACTACCTGATGTTTTTCCGCCGGGAGGTCGTGCACACCGTCAAGTGGGCGGGCGATCCGAGCAAACCCGTGACGGTGGGCCCGCGCGGCGACCGCTTAACGCCGCGCAAAAGTTTCGCCGTTTGGGAGAGCCTCGTGCGCGGCCACAGCTTGCCCTGGTCCGGCACCGATCGGATGGTGGCCGAGGCCGTGCGCATCGCTTTGCTCGAAGTTGTATTGCGTTTGAACGAATTTGCCAGCGAAGAGCGCAACAAGGCGGCCGAACGCCAACGGTTATTAATTTCAGAACTCAATCACCGGGTAAAAAACGTATTGACCCTGATCAGCGCGCTCGTGACGCGAGGCCACGACAACAGCGAAAACCTCGCTTCGTTCGTCAATGGCCTATCGGGCCGGATCAAATCTCTGGCGTTTGCTCACGACCAGGCCATTGAGCACGGCATTGGCCATATCGGACAGGTGTTTGAGACCGAAACTGCGCCCTACAAGCAAAAAGACCCAGCCTCGATCACGTTGAGTGGTCGAGACATTGTGCTTGATGCGCATGCGTTCTCGGTGCTCGCGCTTGTCGTGCATGAGATGGTGACGAACGCTGCCAAGTACGGCGCGTTGTCCGTCGCAAGCGGCCGTTTGGACGTTGCTTGGAGTTTCGATCAATCCGGCAATTGCATCATCGACTGGGACGAGAGCGGTGGACCGGCGGTCAGCCCATCGCATCGCAACGGCTTTGGCACAACGCTGATCGACCGCCAGATTGCCTACGAACTCAAAGGACGTTCGACTGTGAAGTTTGAGTTGACCGGCGTTAAAGCCAAATTTTTGATACCAGCTGCCAACGTCACCGAGCAGATGCCGCAACTCATCTTTAGCGGGGGCCAAAAATCAGTTCCACCGCAAGCCGGCGGCTCGCTGCAAGGCAAACGCATACTGTTGGTTGAAGACAGTTTGTTGATCGCCCTCGATGCGGAAACCATGCTGCGCGATGCGGGCGCCAGTGACGTTGAAGTTGTCGCATCGGCCGAAGCTGGGTTGAGCGCGATGTTTGCGCAAAAATTTCATGTCGCGGTTTTGGATATCAACCTGGGGCGCGGCACGTCATTGCCTGTGGCGGACGAATTGGCCAAGCGCAATATTCCCTTCATCTTCGCCTCTGGTTATAGCGATCGCTCAACGATACCCGAACGTTTTCGCCACATCCGGATCGTCGTGAAGCCTTATGCCAGCACTTCGCTGGTCGACGCTGTGGTCACAGCAGGCGATGCACAGCCGATCTAACAGCCCGGTCAGTGATTAAGCGTCAGGCAACGTACGCCCGCTGGGCGAGCTAATTAATTTTTCGGGACCACACCCGCGCGCGCGATCAAGTTGCTGGCGTAATACCGTTTAAAAATTTCAGCTCAACTGGCGCACATCGTGAAGCGGCAGAACGTTCAGGTCGCAGCCGGTATTTTTGATCGGCGTCACGATTTTCGGCCTCATCTTCACGCCGGTCTTCTAGAGACTTTCCGCATTTAATGGAATCGCAGGGAATTCCCAAATCAGCTGGGATCGGAGGCAAGCACGGATGGCTCGAAGCGCGGGTCCGTCACGCTGTTCGGATGAAAGGGATCAGCGAGCGTGCGGCGGCGGCGCGTTTTGGGATTAACCCGCGAACCGGTTCCAAGATGTTAAAATTTCGGTGCCAGCTTGATCTTGCTCCGGCTACAAAAGCCAGCGGCGTTCGCTGTTCGCCTCAGCTCCGCAACAGACCGTCTCGCTCCACCCTTCAAAGATGCGGCCTTCAAAGGTACGCCCCTCAAAGGTACGGCGCGCTGGCCTGTTGCGGAGATCACGGAAGACGCAGTATCAACAGCGGAGACTCTAGGTCAGCCTGGACGAAAGTTCAGTAGCAGGTCAGTGGTAATAAAGTATAACATCGTTGCAGCGACGGTGCTGCGCTTCGTCCACACACTTGAGACAGTGTAATGCCGTAAGCTGAGGGTCATCAGTCGTAGGAGGATAGCATGGATTTCACGGCTACACGACGGCAAGCATTAGTTGGGGCGACCACTCTACTAGCTACAGGGGCAAGCAGTGGCCTAGCCATTGCTGAAAAACCCGCCATCCTGTTCGATGAAAGCAACATCACATGGGGCCAGCTCGATTGGCTGGAGAATGTTTGGTATTATATTTACGACGTCGATGAACAGGCCGGCATAGTCGATGTCATGTTCAAATTTGCAGCGAACAAGCCGACGATGCTTCACACCCACCACGTACCGTACATTACCCACGTCGTGCAGGGCGAACTTCGCTTCTATAATAAGGATGGCTCGCCCAGGGAAACCCGGTACACTGGAAGTTATGTCAATGGGCATGTGACGGGCATACCGCATGCTGAAGGCGGCGGTCCGGAAGGAGCTATTGTCTTTTTCAGCAATCGAAATGTGAAGGACCTTTGTTATGAGTTTTGGGACAAGGACGGCAAGTCATTCAAGACTTTTTACCTTAAGGACTTCCGAGCCGTATTCGACGCGCAGGTAGCAAGCGGCGTGATGGAAAAGACATCGGCCAAGCGGGCTCCTAAAGCCTGAAGGAGCAGGTCAGACCCGCAAGGGGCTGGCCTCACGCACGGTCAACGCGGGTATGTTAGGGTTTGGCCCGTCCGTTGCAGCCGATCACGTAAAAAAAGCGGCGTCTGAATCCCTTCAGAGGACGCAGCATTATCTAGTCGATGATCGCGTTACTTGGCAGGTGTACGATCCGAAGTGCCGCTTGTCGTTTGGCCAGCGTCCGTTCCAGTCGCTCCGGCGGCGCCAGCGTAGAACTTTTAACATCGTCATCCTCCATCCAACGGTTCGATTTTTACCGTTCGAGCGAAAAACAACACGGGCGCGGTCATCGTTCCGTTTGCCGCCGCAACGAGTGTTGTGCAGGTGCGCGGCGTTTTGCAAAATCGCAGGAGATGGGCGGTGAACGAGGTTATCCCGCGCGTGCGGTTCGGGTCTGTAAACCCATTGTCAATTTGATGTGTTGTTCCGTTGTCGAATTGAGCGGCACGATCGCGGTTCTACCGTCGCGGATTTGCAATACGCCGGCGTTGTCGGTCGCGGCCACCAATCCGCGCGATACCGCGCCTGGGTTCGTCACGCTGATGCGATAGGCAACACCGTTATGGCGATAAGTAATTTCGAATTCCTTCCAGTGGCTAGGAATCGATGGCGAGATGATCAACGCGTCGCCTTCTTTGCGCACGCCGAGTAAGTGTTCGATCGTGGCGCGATATATCCAGCCGGCTGCGCCCGTATACCAGGACCAGCCGCCGCGTCCGCGATTTTGGCCGCCTGAATAGACGTCTGCAGCGACGATGTAAGGCTCGACGCGATATTTGCGGCTGTCGGAGCGCGTAGCCGAGAGATTGATCGGATTGATCAACGACAGCAGTTCGCCAGCCGCGTCGCCGTCGCCGAGTTCTGCCAGAGCAATGGCGCACCACGCGGCTGCGTGCGTGTATTGCCCGCCGTTTTCGCGGATGCCGGGCGGATAACCTTTGATGTAGCCCGGGTCGAGCGCAGTCTGATCGAACGGTGGTGTGAACAACAGCGCCAAGCTTGCGTCGCGGTCGATCAGCCGCGCGCGCATCGAGATTGCAGCCAAGGAGCCAGAAAATGCATTGCTCGTTCCAGAAAGCGCGATCGGCACCGAGCAAGTGCGCAAGTTTGTCATGACGGTGGACGACAAGAATGTAGCGACGGCGAAATTCGTGACCCTCGGCGCTCTCGTCGACGGTATGCGCGTCATCAAAGAAGGTTTGAAAGCCGACGACGTCATCATCGTCAATGGCCTGATGCGCGCGCGGCCCGGCAGCAAAGTCACGCCGCAACAGGCAGAGGCGCCGCCTAATGCCGTCTCCTCGAACGACAAATCCACTGGCACCAAAAAGACGAACTGAACTACTGCAGGCAAAGGATAGCGATCAATGAAATTGTCGCACTTTTTCATCGACCGGCCGATTTTTGCAGGCGTTCTTTCAATCGTTTTTGTGATCCTGGGCGCTGTATCGGTCAGCCGGTTGCCGATTGCGCAATATCCCGAGATTGCGCCGCCCGTGGTTACCGTATCGGGACAGTTATAGCGCGACAATCTGAATGAGAACGGCGCGTCAATCTGGATGAGACGCGGTGGCCGAGCGAGAGCATGATCTGCGTTGGCCCCGACGATAGCAAGCACTTTGATTGACGTTGGACGCGTCAATCAGTGTCGGCCTTTTCGGTTTTCTTGGCTGTCGCGTGCGTGGCGGGTCGGCCACGCCCGCGTTTTCGGTCGAGGGCTTCGCGCCGCCGATAGCTCTCGACATTCATTTCGAGGATCGTGGCGTGGTGGACGAGGCGATCGATCGCCGCCAAGGTCATGGCCTGATCGGGGAAGATCTTGCCCCATTCGCCGAACGGCTGGTTGGCGGTGATCAGCATCGAGCGGCGCTCGTAGCGGGCGGCAATCAACTCGAACAGCACGCTGGTCTCGGCCTGATCCTTGGTGACGTAGGCTAGGTCGTCGAGGATCAGTAGGTCGTAGCGGTCGAGTTTGGCGATGGCGCTCTCCAATCCGAGTTCGCGCCGCGCGATCTGCAGCCGTTGCACCAGATCAGTGGTGCGGGCCAAGAACACGCGTCGGCCGTTCTCGATCAGCGCAAGGCCGAGTGCTGCCGATAGATGACTCTTGCCGCCGCCGGGTGGCCCAAACAGCAGAATGTTGGCGCCTTTGCCCAGCCACTCGTTGCCGGATGCCAGCGCCGTCACTTGAGCTTTCGAGACCATCGGCACGCTGTCGAAGTCGAACGTGGCGAGCGTTTTGCCCGCAGGCAATCGCGCTTCCGACAGATGGCGCTCCATGCGGCGGCGGCCACGATCGGCCATTTCGTGCTCGGCGATGGCGGCGAGGAAGCGGGCCGCTGGCCAGCCTTCCTTGTCGGATTGCTCGGCGAGCTTGGCCCACATCAGTTTAACGCCGGGCAGGCGCAGCTCGTTGAGCAGAAGTTCGACGCGTGCGGCGTCGACGGTGGTGGATTTGGTCATGCCGCCACCTCAAGGCAGGAGGACTGCGCGATAGCGTCGTGTCGCAGACATGCCACCGGTATGACCGCCGCCAACTCGTCGTAGATGCTGAGCGGCACGAGATCGACCGCGACCATCGGCATACTGCCGGGGCCAGGCCCAAACCGTTCCAGAAAACGCGCCAGATCCGGCAATCGGCCATCATCGAGTTCTGCGTCTATGGCTTGCGCCAACTCGGCCTCGCAGGCGCGATCGTGCGCCAGCGCCAACAACTCGACCGTCACCTTGCAGGCGCGCTTGTCGCCGACCTCGGCGCACAAAGTCTCGAAGGCGCGGCGGTAGGCCGGGCGTGGGAACAACTGATCGCGATAGACCAGATGGTTCAGCGCCATCGGTTTTTTGCGTAACGCGTGGATCACGTGCCGGTAGTCGACGACGTGACCGTTCTTGTCGGCGGACGGCTGCCGCCCGCGCGGCAATGTCATCATCGGCGTTGCGCCGAGGAAGCATTCGAGCCGGTCGTCGTAGAGGTGGACGCGCAGGCAATGGCCAATCAACCGCGACGGCGCCGTGTAGAAGACGCGACGCAGGATGAAGCCGCCCGACGACGTGACCGTGACGACCATTTCTTCGTAATCCGCCCTCCGGCGCTTGGGCAGCCGTGCAAGATGCGGCCGTTCCAGTTCGATCCGCTTGCGGTTATGGGCGTTCTGTCGGCCGACGATCTCGTCGATGAAGAGGCGGTAGGCATCGAGGGTTTCGAAGTCACGGCAACCGCGCAGCAACAGTGCATCCTCCAGCGCCCGCTTCAGATGGCCATGCGGGCTTTCGATCGAGCCGTTCTCGTGGGCGACGCCGGGGTTGTTGCGCGACGGTGTCATCTCGTAGTGGCGCATGAGGCCCTGGTAGCGCTGCGTCAGGTCCTCCTGGGCATCGCGATCCAGGTTGCAGAACGCCGCCGACAGACTGTCGCTGCGATGTTCGATCGGCACGCCGCCAAGCGCCCAAAGCGCGTTCTGCAGGCCCTCGGCGAGTGCAACAAAGCTCTCGCCGCCGAGCACGACATGGGCATGGGCAAAGCCGGAGAACGCCAATCTGAAGTGATACAGCCGATGATTGAGGGTGGCGCCGGAGACCGTGATGGCCAGCACCATGGTGTCGGTGAAGTCGGACAGGCCGAGGCGGCCGGGCGGGTGGTCCTGCCGGAACATCACATCCTGCTCGGGCCCGGCCAGCGCCCGCCAAGTGCGCATGCGCCGTTCCAGCGTGCGGCGAATGCCGGGGCTGATCTCGGGATGGCGACGCCGGATCTCCCCGACCACGGCGATGGCCCGGATGCCGGGGCTGGCCTTCAGGATCGGCAGAACCTCGCTGTCCCAGACGTCGATGAGCGGATCGGGCCGCCGCCGGCCGCGCGGCGCCTTCTTCTGGGACGGCAGGCGCGGATCGGCTTCGATCCGGTAACCGGTGGAGGTCGAGAATCCGGCCTTGGCGGCCGCAACTGTCGTGTCGTCGGTGTGTCGATTGGTCATGAACAGCCTCATCTGGTGATCGGTGATGTGGCGGCCGGTCAAAGGCTGATCCCTCATTGTTGAGACGAATCAGTCAGTTGACCCGGCTGCACTCAGCCACCAGACGGGGTCTTAAAAAATACGCCGCCGGGGGTGGGCCGCCGTCAGTCGGGCTCCGCCCTCCCTCCGTCAGCCCACCCCCGGCGCATTCTCATCCTGATTGACGCTGGCTCTCATCTTGATTGTCGCGCGGCAGACCCGACCCTTCCGGCAACACTAGGTGACCGCGCCGAGAATTCCGCAATTTCTGCATTGTCCGGGCAGAAAATTTCGGTTACGAGCGGCGCTATAGTAGGCCTGAAGGCAATTGCCGACCACGCTGGAATGCCCGTCCCCGTTTGGCAGAATGACCGTGGCGAATTTCGTCGCTCGGACGCAGAGCTTGCCCCAGGCCACTCGACGCCTATTCCGGACGGAGCGACGGAACTTCTGATCCTCGATGGGGCGCGGAAGGACGTCTCAAATTTCCTTTCTAATCTGACACACGAATTTCGGCCACTGGCCAAAGTGCCAGGAGAACTTCAGACGCGAGTGACGCGCAGCTTCGATCGCACGCGCGGCATTGACGACCACGTCGGTCCCGCCCCTGAGAATATTGCACCGCAGCAGGACGATGGTTCAATGCTCTGTAAATTCGAATTCTCTTGGCTCGTAGCGCCCGACAAAGCATCCCGATAAGTTATCGGCGACGGCGGTAGTCATAGTGCAGTCGGCAAGGTCGAAGGTGACACGCCGGTATTTGGTGGGCACGCTCTGGAATTGGTCGTTTTTGGGAGGGATGCATGAGGTGGGCAAAGTAGGCCGCTTTAAATTTAGCGACGGTGGCGCTTTCAGAAGAGACACGGCTGGAAGTGCAGTTGCAACTCAAGAAGGTTGGCCGGTCCAGTCGATGACCGTAGCGGCCCCGAAAGGCGGGCGTCCATGGTCGAGTTTGCAACCGCTGGCGCGTGAGGGTCAAATTTAGATGAAGTGGGTTGCCAGTTCGGTCCTCGCTTTTGCCTTCATTTGGGCTACCGCCTTAGCGGCAGCAGCCGAAAAGCGCGTTGCCCTCGTTGTTGGCAATGACGCTTACGTCAATCTCGCTCCAGACAAGCAGCTTAAGAAGGCGATCAATGATGCCCGAAGCGTCGCCGAAACCCTGAGCGATCTTGGATTCGCAGTGTCGAGGGCTGAGAACGTTGGTCGGCTCGAACTTAACAGCCTTTGGTCTAGTTTCCTTACAACGATAGAGCCTGGTGATGTCGCGGCGTTATACTTTTCCGGCCACGGCGTTGAAGTCGGAGGAGTGAACTATCTGATACCTAGAGACATTCCAGTGTTGGCGGCAGATCAAGTTGAACTTCTGAAGAGTGAGTCACTGAGTTTCGAGAGCATGATGGACGCTCTCCGAAAGAGACGACCAAGAGTCAGCCTCTTCATCTTAGACGCCTGCCGTAACAACCCCTTTACTGACCCCAGAGGTAAAAGTCTCGGAAGTGAAAGTGGTCTTGCCCGCGTCGATCCGCCGGAGGGCACCTTCGTCCTCTATGCAGCCGGCGTTGGCCAAAGGGCGCTCGACAGATTGTCCGACACCGATCTCAATCCAAACTCCGTGTTCACGCGCGCTTTGCTCCCGGTGTTGCGTGAGCCTGGACTAAAGCTTACCGACGTTGCGCGTGCCTTGAAGGAAACGGTTCGTAACCTTGCTTCGACGGCGGTGCCTTCGCACCATCAGACGCCCGCCTATTACGACGAGGTGATCGGCGACTTTTGCCTGGCGGGATGCGAAAAGTGGGGAGCGCCAAGACCACCGCCAAAGATTGCGCCAGAGCCCGGTAGCAACTTCCGCGATTGCGACACTTGCCCAGAGATGGTTGTTGTTCCCTCCGGGACATTCCGGATGGGCACAGACAAGGCTACCGATCCCGATCATGATCCAAGCGAAGCACCGCGACACGAAGTGCGAATATCGCCCCCATTTGCGGTCGGACGTTTCGAGGTCACCTTCGAAGAGTGGGATGCTTGTATGGCGGCGGGAGGCTGCAATGGCTATCGTCCCTCGGATGGCGGATGGGGACGAGCACGACATCCGGTGATAAATGTGTCGTGGGCGGATGCAAATGCCTACGTCTCCTGGCTCGCCGCCAAGACCGGCAAGGTGTGAACCGGCATGCAATTTTGACCCCCTGAGGGTTGGAATCGGCGTTCAAAATTGACCCCACCCTCGTGAACATGAAGATGCCCACTGGTGCGCGTTGCACGGGGGCTTTGCGCGGGATGGTGACGGTGGAGACGATCGG
>JANLPU010000028.1:0-2845 GCA_031367425.1 Hyphomicrobium sp. | reverse complement strand
CGATCCAGCGCTCAAGCGGCGCTTGGTCGGTGTCGACTTTGACGATGCCCCGGCCGTCGCTCACCGCGTACTGCTGCACGCCGAGCATGCCCTGCACCGCGTCGCCGACCTTGAAGTCTTTATTGTTCGAGACATCGATATCTCCGGCAGCGTAGGCGCGCATGACGGCGCCCAGCGGCCCGGGCGCGACGATCTTGGCGGCGGTGGATGCGGGAGTCGATGCGGTAGACGCCGCCATGGATTCTATGTCCGGCACGACCTCGCAGCCGTGTTTAGGTTCGCTTGTCGAAGCGATGCGCAATACCGAGCGCGACACGGGCCTCGCCACCGACGCCATCCGGCGCATCTCGTTCTATTGGGAATCGGTGCGCGCAGGATATACGGCGTTCGAAGCTGATCAAAAAAGCGGGGCGTCCGAGGTTTATCTGCACGAGATGCCGGGCGGGCAGTTTACGAATCTGAAAGAGCAAGCGCGCTCACTCGGCCTCGGTGGCCGTTGGCAGGAAGTGGCTGCCGCTTATCGACAAGCCAATGACCTATTTGGCGACATCATCAAGGTCACGCCATCCTCCAAGGTCGTTGGCGATATGGCATTGATGATGGTGAGCCAGGGTTTGAGCGCAGAAGATGTGCTCGACCCAGACAAGGACGTGGCGTTCCCCGCCTCCGTCGTTGAGATGATGCATGGCGATCTCGGCCAACCGCCGGGCGGATGGCCGAAAGCCTTGCAGAAAAAAGTTCTGAAAGGCGGCAAGGCCGTGATGGTCAGGCCAGGCTCTCTGCTGCCACCTGCCGATCTCACTGCGGCACGCGCGGAGGCTGAAAAACTTTGCCAGCGAGAACTCACCGATGATGAGCTGGCGAGCTACCTGATGTACCCGAAGATCTTCACAGAATTTGCGGCAATGTCGCGCAAGTATGGGCCGCTGTCGGCGCTGCCGACGCATGTGTTTTTCTACGGTATGCAGCCCGGCGATGAAATCATGGTCGAGATCGAGACCGGCAAAGTTTTGGTCATCGTGCTGCAAACGCTTGGCGAGGTTGATGACGAAGGCCACGTCAAAGTGTTCTTTGAGTTGAACGGCGAGCCGCGCACTATCCGCGTGCCGCACCGCTCGGTGGCTGCTAAGATTCAGGCCCGCCGCAAAGCCGAGGAAGGCAACGACACGCACCTTGCTGCGCCCTTCCCCGGCGTGATTTCAACGATCGCCGTCAAGGATGGACAGCGCGTCAAAGCCGGCGATGTGATCTTGACGCTCGAAGCCATGAAAATGGAAACGGCCTTGCGCGCGGCGCACAACGGCACTGTCAAAGAGCTTCTTGTACGCCCGGGCAATATGGTGGACGCTAAAGATTTGCTGTCCATAGTGGAGGTGGGTTAGTCATTTCTCGACGAAAGACCTTAGTATGAACCGTGTATAACCGCTTGGTTTCGTTTTGATAGCGCGCGGTCACTGATGGGATCTTCTCCGGAAAATACCGGAAGAACACATTCGCCTGACCTGCATCGGACCAACGCCGCCCATCTGGAACATCAGCCACTGTATCACTTCGGATCTGGGTTTCATGGCTGTTGGCAGTAGGCGCCCCGTCTTCTCCGCGAGATAGATCATGATCTCGCCGACTCGAAGACCGCGAAGTTGTCCTCGTCACGATCGACGATCGCGGAAATGCGGCCGTTAGGAGCGAACTTCAGGAATTCCGGTTTCTTCTGGTCGGCTTCGCCAAAGTGGAAGTAATGCGTCGTGTACCCGAGTTCTTCAAGGGCAATTGACGCTTTCCAGCCGTTCGGCGTCGTCGACATGTAGATGTCAATCTACGAGTATTCAGCCAGCAGCGCATTGAACTGTTCTTGATTGGGCGCCTTGGGAATCCGGGACAGATGATCGTTGATCACATTCCACGACGTCGTGTTCCCCGTCCATACATGCACCTGGGGCTTGAACTGGCTCGGGTCATCCAAGCTCGAGGCCCAGATGCCCTGCAGATCAGGCACGAGGTCGGCAAGAATGAACAGATTTGAACCGCACGTCGGGCAGAAACCGCGGCTCACCGTATTTCCGCTCTCCGCCTTTACGTCGTAATACTTGGCGGTGCCCGTGATTGTCATCGCGGATTTGGGAACGTACATGACCGGGCAGTACGCGCTGCCGCTAACCTGCTGACAATCCCGGCAGTGACACTTCCAGGAAAACGCGGGCTTCGCGGAACACGAGAACCGAATAGAGCCACACCTGCAGCCTCCGGACAATGGCAGCTCCATAGCAACCTCCAATGCGAATACTTTTCACTATTCAAGCCCTCCGGCGGCCGATCGGTGACGGCAGCGGAATTATTTCATTCTATATCAAAATTCGGGCCTGAAGCACATTCTCCAGAAGGCTTATCAGCTCATTCTGAGAATTCGCACGCAAAGAGCCTCTGGTGGTGCCAAAACGGTCTCTCTCCGCTCGGCACAGCCGGGGCGACAATATTGCCGGGTCAGCAACTCGATGTTTTCATCGAGGTCTCGACAGCCGATCTTCGGGTAAGCATCAATCATTAGAAATATTGCTGAAAACCTCTGGTCAACCCGGCCGGCGCATTTTTTTACTCAGTAGATGCCACTATCGTGTGGCGTTGCGGGTTCTGAAGCACATTCGGTTTCACGCACCTGTCCTGACTTCTCCTATTGGCCCCGAGCGGACGCAATGAAGCTCGGTCTCAGACTTTCCCGCCAAGCACGGCAACATTTGCATCCGCCAACACCCCCCTCAAACCTTCAGCACAAGCTTGCCCTGATTGCCGCTGGTGTAGAGCAGGTTGAGCACGTCAGGGTAGGCATCGATGCCGCCCGCGCGCACGT
>JANLPU010000027.1:0-94797 GCA_031367425.1 Hyphomicrobium sp. | reverse complement strand
ACGTGCGCGCGGGCGGCATCGATGCCTACCCTGACGTGCTCAACCTGCTCTACACCAGCGGCAATCAGGGCAAGCTTGTGCTGAAGGTTTGAGGGGGGTGTTGGCGGATGCAAATGTTGCCGTGCTTGGCGGGAAAGTCTGCGACCGAGCTTCATTGCGTCCGCTCGGGGCCAATAGCGGAATATGTCGACCAAAGACGATCAGCCGTAGCGTGTTGCGCAGGTGGCGCAGACTGGAAGAGCAAATTGCTGCAACGTAACGCTCAAGTTCATCTTTAGATCAAAACTTGGCCTAAGTGCAGTACATCTATGTCACTGCAACAAGCGCACGTTACCAGGTGAAACGGCAACTTTCGCCGGAACTTTCGATGTTGAGGGATTGCCTCGTACAACGACATGCGATCCGCCGTAGAATTGGATCGTTTTTGCGATCAGCAAGGAATAGGAGGAGGGCATCGCACTCTCAGAATTGCCACCGTACGAAAGATTGTGAGTAGGAAGATAAACAGTTCCCTCGATGTCCATTTCCGTTCCGCCGCCAATCTTCGACGCAGTTGTAGGTTCGTCACGGCCAGCGGCAATAACAAGGCCTTCGGTCGGTCCGCTAGTCGCTGCTGAAAGATGGGCACTTGATGACCCGAGAAAGTTAATGGAAGCACTTGGCCCTGTCAGAAGGATCGTGACACCTTGTCCGGAAATACTGGCACTACTTGTGACCGAAAGCGGACCGTCTTTCATTGTGTAAATTCCGGGTTGTAGCGTGACTTCAGACGCGCCGCTTACTTTCAGGCCGCCGCAATAGACTCCCGGAGAAAGAGTTACCGCACCCGTGTTTAGCTTGTCAGGGAGAGAGTTGTCACAAACTGACAACATAGGTGGTTCCCAGTTTGTGAGTGGATCGATTGCGGGCTGGCATCCGCCTTGCACCGCCGGTGTTATTGAAAAGCCCGTGCCAGAAACCCCACCAACGGCGCAATTTTGGTCTGATGATGCCGAACCAGATCCGTTAAGATCAAAAGACGTCGAACTTTTCGAATTTGACCAAATTGCACAGTCGATCGCGGTCACCGATCCAGCGAGCGAGAAGTCAATTCCAACCGGCGCGGAGGCATCTAGCGCGATAATGCACGGATGCGCAGGTGTTGATGCGTTTGCCTCCGCGAGAACCCTTATCTGAGGGCTTGTTACGCCAATCACGCCCGCCACATAAATTCGGCCATCCTCGGACAACGATACGGAGACATTGCCCGTAGCCAGGTCGGCGGCAATTTGGTACGTGCCCGGCTGAACATTCTTAGCAGCAAGAAATGCTTCGCTGACCTGAATAGCGCGTGTGCTTCCTGAATTGATTGCCAGTTGTCTTGCTCCCGCAAGAGCGGCTGAGTCAGCATTGGATTGCATATCCGCTTTTCGATCCAGCCAATGACTGTAGTCAATAGCGAGTGCTACAAGACCCATCAGAACTGTGCAGCTCAATGCAAATATGATGGACGTTACACCGCTAGTTTCGATCTTGAATGACTTTGGCATTCGGAGCGATTGAAAAACAATAGACATCGGCCCAGTCTCCCGCTAAATAATCTGCCCAGAGATTAGGGAAGAGAGCTTTAAGATTCATATAAATATTTGGAGAGTGTTCAATCAAGAATTACTTTGCAGGTGATAGAAAGCGCTTATAGTAAAAAAGTTGCTACGTTAGTAACGAATCGCCGTTGAACGGGTTCCGAACCACTTGTTCAGATGAAATTCATTGCAGCACGCTGGCAAAGACATCTCCGCAATGACCCGGACCGACTTGGATTTACGAATGATTCAGATCGTTTACGGTGATCTAATCGTAGCATTGTTCCAAAAAAACATTTGCTCCTAATCGTCGCCGCCCGTTCACAGAAGAAGATTGCTTTCCAGCCGATGCTAAACGTCTGCTTGGGGTCAACAACCACCGCCCCCATCCCATGCACCCCGCCAGCACACACGTCTTCGCGCCGTGGTCTGCGCGTGCAATGATCGCGTGCTAACAACCCTCGTGCGCGACTGGGGTGCACGTGCCGATCAGCAAAGGTTTCCGTAGCGAATGAGCGACGCGCGCATACCGAAAGCTCTTGGCCCGCACGTCGACAGCCCGGACGTCCATATTCCAACAGCTCTGGTCCCAACCGCGACTGATCCAACCGCTACTTGTCCAACCCCTTTTGACCCAACCGACATCGCCGCGCCCCGTCCCGAGCAGCTCCCAAAAATCGGCTATTTCCTGCTCGCTGGCGTGACCCTGTTTTGGGGTATCAATTGGCCAGCCATGAAAATCGGGCTTGCCGAAGTCACCGTCTGGTGGTTCCGCGCCATGTGCGTTTGGGCCGGCGCCATCGGCCTGCTGACAATTGCAAAACTGTCCGGCGCATCGCTTAAGGTGCCCTTAGACGAGATACCCCGGCTGTTGCTGGTCGCGCTGTTTGCGATGCTCGGCTGGCAAGTGTGCTCAGCCTATGGCGTGTCCTTGATGCCGGCCGGGCGCGCCTCCATCATTGCTTTCACGATGCCCGTCTGGTCGGCGATGCTTGGCGCGGTTTTGCTCAAAGAACCCATCACGGCGAACCAGATCGGAGGTCTCGGGCTCGGCGTCGCCGGCTTGGCCGTACTCATGGGTGACGATCTGTTGGTATTTGGCACCGCGCCCATTGGCGCTCTCTTCATGTTGGGCGCCGCACTGAGTTGGGCCATCGGCACGGTGCTATTCAAAATGTACAAGTGGACGACGCCCATCTCGGCGCATGTCGGTTGGCAGCTCGCCGCCGCCGCCATTCCGATCACCCTCGTGGCGCTGCTCATCGAGCCGTTGCCCGATCTCGCCAGCCTCAGCACGAAAGCGATGTTGTCTCTCGTCTATCTCATCGCTCTGCCGATGGTGTTCTGCCAGTGGGCATTTTTCAAAGTGGTGAGTATCTTCCCGGCGTCGATTGCGTCGATGGGCACACTCGCGGTGCCGGTTGTGGGCGTCTATTCGAGTGCGTTGATACTGGGCGAGCCGGTCGGCTGGCGGGAGCTTACGGCGCTGATGCTGATATGCTCGGCGCTGGTCTGCGTGCTGGTGTTGCCCGCGTGGCGGCGGCGCCCGTCTCTCGCGCGGTAGCGCTGCGCCGGTATCGAAGCATCTCGGTATGAGCTTCGTCGAGGCTTGAAAAACCAGATTTCGCAGTCTTGAAAGAGTGCAGTTTTGGAATGAAAGTGGCGCCCCGTACTGGATAAAAGTGCGAACACCTATGTTGTTGAAATAGAACGATAGTTCATCAAGTAGCGTGGCTTATCAGTCCAATCTGATGATGATCGTGCGGCTTATGCTTGTTATCTGCCCTCCACGTATTCACAACGGTCCCCTCATCCGCCATCGCGACGCAAATGTCCTTCGCGTCGGTCACACGCAGCATGAACAATTGAAGCATTGCGACGCACAGGTCGTCGAATTTGACGGGGCCAACATCAGACAGATGGGCCCGCGTCCAGACGGTCGCAGTGGCCCGTATGCTGTCAACCAGTTCTTCGAGTGTGTTTTCTTCCGGCATCGACTGACCGGAGAACATGTCCTCCATGCCAGTTCTGTCAGTCTTTTTCTGCTGCTTGGCTTGCACGCGCCGCTTTTCATGGCCCTTCAGCGCAGCGTACTCGATCTCACGGAAGGTTTTGAGGCCGTGATCGCTACGAGTACCGTAGGCGATAAAGAAGTGCGGGCGATCTGCGGTTGATTTGTCGATGCGTGTTGAGAGTACGTGCTTGAAATCACCCTCGGTTTTGAGCACCGAGCGGAAGAGCTTTTCGACGGCAAGCCCTCGCGGCAAATCGGCGTCGAGGCGCTCCGCCCACTTGGGTCCGCCAAGGATCGGGTCCAGCGTTTCAACAATTGTCGGGTCGGTACTGGCCGCAAAACGGTTTATGTGGTCGTACATGAAATTGATAAGCACTTCGCTTGGCTGTTGCCGGAGCACGGGCGCAATGGTGTGGTACGGGTAGCCGGTCCAGCCTGTCGGGTCGATGAAAACCAGCGCGAAGGCACGGCCCACGAATTTCATGATTTCCGAAACGGCATCTTCAAAACGCCCCTGAAAGGTGGCGATCTGAAAGCCGTTCGCAGGGTCGTGGTGCTTTGCGACTGCGGCGGCAAGCTGCTTGTAGGACGCCGGGTTATCCTCGACGAAAAAGCACTTGATGGTCTTAGGCACACCTTTGTCGCGGAATTTCTGGTGGGCGTCTTTGAGCACATCAATGGCTATCATGAAGGACGTGTCGGAATACTCGGACGTGCGAGACTCCCACGGGCCGGAAAACCCGTCCACGTAGGCCAGTTCGCGCGAGCCGCCTTCAAGCAATTTGAAGGTCAGCTTTTGCAAGTATCGGCGTAAAATGAAGTGCTTGGCTTCGGTCTGCTCACGGCCCTTATATGGCTCCGTCATGCACGACTGATCCGGTCTTGTGCTTCGTTGCGCTCGTAGGTTTCGACTTTCCCTTTGGCACGGGCATCTGGTTCCATTCGCGTCCGTCTAGGTCGCGGCCTCCGGTCTTCGGGCGGTATCCGCCCCACTGTTTGAAAAAGAATGGCACCTTGGCGGCAAGACACTGATCGCGTAGTGAGCGCACCCAATCGGCCTCAATAGGGCGTGCCGACGGTCCGCTCTCACCTCCAACGATCACCCAGTGAATGCCTGAAAGGTCGATCTTCCCCATCGGCCCAATCAGAGGTTCGATGGACAAAAACCTTACAGCGGCCCGCGTATCGTGAATGTGACGTATGCGGGATAGCTTGGTGCCGTCCTCGACGGAAGCACCAAGCCATAAATTTGCAGGCGGGGCCTTCTTCGAGTAGCGGGCGTTCACGTAGTTGCGTAGGCGTGAACTGCGCTTGGTGAGCACCTGAAAAGAGTGCCAATCGGCCTTTTCCATCGTATCGAAGACCCGATCGACGAAAGAGACGGGCACGTCCTTGTGGAAGAGGTCGCTCATAGAGTTGACGAAAATCATCTTGGGTTGCCGCCACGTTAGCGGCTGCGTGAGGCGCTCTGGCCTCAAGGTGAGGTCAAAGCCTGCCGAGAATGGGTGGTTGGACACCCCCCTGAACCGTTCGGCGAAGCGTTCAGCATAGCAGAAGTCGCAACCAGCACTGATCTTGGTGCAGCCGGTGACAGGGTTCCAAGTCGCGTCGGTCCATTCAATTTCGGTGGTTGATGCCATGAGAACAAGTAGGGAACTGTTCGTTCAAAATGTCAAGCACCACATCCGATGAGCGTTGACGTGTGGCGCAGCAATGAGGTTTCTGGCGCAAACCTAAAGGAGGCTCCAATAACATTTTTGAGTTGTGGAAAATCTGGAAGCGATCATCATGAGATCAAGCAGTGGCGCCCCGTAGGGGACTCGAACCCCTGTTATCCACGTGAGAGGCGGACGTCCTAGGCCACTAGACGAACGGGGCTTCACACAGGCGAAAACGTATAGGCGAGCGCGATCGAGCGATCAAGCACAGTTTGCGCCGAGGCACGCGTCACTTGCTCGGGCGCGGTGCGGCTTCACGTTGGTTGACGTTGGCAATGCGCCGACCGGTATCGAGGTCAATGACCGCTATGCCCGTGCCATAGGCACTTTCGTGGTGAACGGCGAGCCGGTTGCCGGAGATTGAAATCGAAACGACATGCGCGCCTTGTGGCAATTCGAGATCGATGTTGCCTGCGCCTGTGCCGGACCAAGTGCCGGCAACTGAGGCGCCGGCCGGGCCGGGCACCGCGGCGGGAACGCCGGCCGCATTGACTGGGGCACCGCTGACGGGGGCCGCAGCATTCAAAGCCACTGAACGCTGCGCGCCTGACCGGATGACTTGAAAGATCACAGCGCCCAAACCCACCAAAATCAACAGGCCCAATCCGAGCACCAAGATCTTCAGGTTGCGCTGCACGCGCAATTCGCGCAACTGTGCCGCTTCCTCCGGCCTCAGTTCTGGTTCGGCCGATCCGGTCGCTGGCTGGGTCGCAGGCTGGGACATGTGGCGGCAAATCCTTATCTAGTGCATTTCAAGCGAGCAGCGGTAATCAACGAGATGGCGTCGGAGCAGTCGGTTCAGGTCGAAGCAGGTAGTGCAGACGATGGCTGGCGGCTGGACCGGTATCTGGCGCGCGTCATCCCTGAAATCAGCCGGGTTCGAGTGCAATCCTTGCTTCGCGCCGGCTGCGTGGCGTTGGGCGGGCAAACCATAGGTGACGCCAGTCATAGGGTCAAACCCGGCGACGTCTTCACGGTCGCGGTTCCCGAAGCGGTGCCCGATACGGTCGAAGGCGAGAACATTGCGCTTAACGTCGTGTTCGAGGACGACCACGTCATCGTCATCGATAAGCCGGCCGGGCTTGTTGTCCATCCAGCCGCCGGACATTCGTCGGGAACGCTGGTGAATGCATTGATCGCACATTGCGGTGAGAGCCTGTCCGGCATCGGCGGCGTCAAGCGTCCCGGCATCGTTCATCGTCTCGACAAGGATACGTCTGGGCTGTTGGTGGTCGCCAAGACCGACGCCGCGCATCAGCATCTGTCGGAACAATTCAAGGCACACGGTGAAGATGGCCGGCTGTCGCGCGTTTATTTGGCCCTCGTATGGGGCGCGCCGTTGAGGCCGAAAGACACGATCGACGTGCCGCTTTCCCGTCATCAGACAAACCGGAAAAAAATCGCTGTGGCGCGTGGCTTCACGGGGCGGCGCGCGGTGACGCATTTCGAAGTCGTGCAGACGTTTTCGCACCCCGGGTCCAAAAGTGTCGTGTCACTTTTAAAGTTGCGATTGGAAACCGGACGCACGCATCAGATCCGTGTGCATCTGGCGCATATCGGCCATCCCGTTTTAGGGGATGAGGTCTACGGTAGCGGTTTCAAAAGCAGCTCAGGTGCCCTAACACAGGCAGCATCCGACGCGTTAGAGGCTCTCGGCCGACAAGCTTTACACGCCGCGGAACTCGGTTTCGAACATCCGCAAACCAGTGAGCCGGTCCATTTTGAAAGCGACTTACCCTTTGGAATCGCTAGATTAATTTCAGAGCTTGAAAGTAAGGCCAGCAAGTCAAAAAGCCCAAAAGATGCTGGTGGCAACAGGCAAGCCGCTGGTCCAGCATCCGGTAGAAATCCCCGGCGCAAGAAGATCACGTAAAGTTTCCTCAAGTGCCCTGCAACCCCGGGATGACATTCAGCGTCTAACACATATGTAACGGGCGCTCGGCTGAAGACGTCCTTAATCTCGTGAGTTCATGGCGTCGATGTCGCCGCAACGGAGGGCCGGGCCGAACCGGAGACGGGGGAAGGCCGGCATAATGTAGTATGGCAACAAGAGCTCTTCCTACACTGGCTGGTGGCTCGCTCGGGCTTTCGCGCTATCTCGAAGAGATCCGCAAATTCCCGATGCTGGAACCGCAGCAAGAATTCATGCTGGCAAAACGCTGGCAGCAACATGCCGATTCCGATGCAGCCGAAACACTCGTCACGTCGCATCTGCGCTTGGTGGCCCGGATCGCCATGGGCTATCGCGGTTATGGCCTGCCGATTGGCGAGGTCATCTCCGAAGGCAACGTCGGCCTCATGCAGGCTGTGAAAAGGTTTGAACCCGATAAGGGTTTCCGCCTCGCTACATATGCGATGTGGTGGATCCGCGCCTCCATTCAAGAGTACATTTTGCGCTCTTGGAGCCTCGTCAAGATGGGCACGACGGCGGCACAGAAAAAATTGTTCTTTAACTTGCGGCGCGCCAAAAGCCAGTTGCAAGCGCTCGAAGAGGGCGACTTGAAGCCGGAGAACGTCAAAAAGATCGCCACGAAACTTGGCGTCTCGGAAGAAGACGTGATTTCGATGAATCGGCGTTTGGGCGGCGATGCGTCGCTCAACGCGCCGATCAGGGCTGATTCTGAATCGGGCGAATGGCAGGATTGGCTCGTCGACGACGTGCCCAATCAGGAAGATCGGCTGGTAGAAGACGACGAATTGCAGCGTCGCCGTTCCTATCTGACGAGCGCGATGTCCGTCCTCAACGACCGCGAGAAGCAGATTTTCGAAGCGCGCCGTCTGCGCGAAAACCCAGCGACGCTTGAAGATCTGTCGAGCGAATTCGGCGTGTCGCGAGAGCGCATCCGGCAAATCGAGGTGCGCGCGTTCGAAAAGGTGCAGAAGGCGGTGCAAAGTTCGGCCAAGAGAGAATTGCCATCGCCCGCTCCCGCGCTCACTTAAATTTTCCAGGTTTATTTGCGCATTTAATGGAACGCTTTAGCGGAATGCTCTCCTCTCCCCTTGGGGAGAGGTCGGCGCGGCCGTTGCTTCTGCTTCGTCGCGTGCGTATCGAGACCGCGCCGGGTGAGGGGGCAGTTATTATTGGCGCGGTGAAATGCTCACCCCCACTCCCCTTGGGGGAGAGGAGAGCCATCGCATGCCCTGTCATCTTGACGCCGTAACGGACAGACTTTAGCGACATGGAGCGCCGTCCTTGAGACGGCGCTCTTTTCTTTTGGGCATTTTCGGGCGGCTTTGAAACGTATGCGCCGACGCTTTGCGATCATTTACAATGCACGCGCTGGCAAGGCGAGGCCGCAGCTTCTCGATCAGGTCGTGTCGGCGCTGCAGCTGGCCGGTGCAGAGGTCGCCGTCTATACAGCCGCCACGGCAGCAGAGGCGACCGCGCACGTGCGGGTGTTGGCGGCGTCCCAAGCGGCCGATGCGATCGTCGCTGCGGGTGGCGACGGCACCGTTCGCTCGGTAGCCGCTGGCGTCGCTGGCACAAAGATACCAGTCGGCGTCATTCCGTTGGGCACCGGCAACGTCATCAAATATGAACTTGGCTTGCCCTCCGGCGCGCGCGACATTGCGCATCTGCTGCTCGCAGGGTCGACGTTGAAGGTCCAAACGGGGCTGGTCAACGAGCAGATTTTTCTGCTGATGGTGGGTGCGGGATTCGACGGACGCGTCGTGGCAACACTCGATGATAACGCCAAGCGCCGCTTTGGGCGGCTGGCTTATGCTGGCCCGATCTCGCGCGGGTTGATCGCAAAGCCGCAGCTCTTCGATGTGTTGGCCGATGGCACGAGATATCAAGCAACCTGGGTCGTCGTGACGAACGCCGCCCACTACGGCGGTCCGTTCACGCTGACAGATGAAACACAGATCGGGGCGAACAAGCTCGTCGCGGTGATTTTTACGCGCGCAGGCCGGGCAGCACTGCTGTCCAATTCTCTGGCACTTGGGCTTGGCCGCTTAGCAAATGCCCAAACCCGGCCGAGCGGGGTGATCGCAGTTGCGGTTGACCGTGTCAGCATTACCGGCGTGGCGAGGGTGTGTGTCGAGATCGATGGCGACGAAGCAGGCATGACGCCGATTGAAATTTCGAGCAACGGTCCGGAGATTAATTTGATCGTGCCGAACGCTTATGTTGCTGATGTCACGAAACGTCACACGAATCGCGTACTCTAAAGTTAGTGAGGCGTTGCAGAACCGTTAATGAAAATGCGGGCCTCTGCAATACTGTGCGAGCGTCAGAGAAGGAATGCTAGGGTTTATGCCCTTATCTCCTCTGAACCAGATCCGGAAGGATCGGCAGATAGCGAAACGCGACACGCGGCAGCATCGGATAGCGCTGCCCCAGGGCGTGTCGGGTGAGCTCCGGCTCAAGCATCTCATTTGCTTATCCAACCTTACCCGCATTTCGATACCGGTCCGTAAAGTTCGGCCTGTTCTCCAGCGAGCCCGAGTGCTGGCGGCGAGGCGCGTCTTGGCCCTGATCGATGATCCCCGTTTTTTCGCGAACGGGGCGCGGCGACGCGGAAGATGGAGTGCCTCATGCAGACGCGCTATCACCGGCCAATATTCACGACGGCAACGAGCGGATCCCGTTCGCAAGAGCGGCCAAAATTCATAACCCGCTGGTTGTTTCTTCTGCACTGGCGACAACGCCAAAAATATCCCCCATGTAGGGTTTGACTGAGCGCAGCCTGGATCTTCTGATTGAAGGTCTCGGGCCACGAAAACAACAACGGCCGGCTCCGATGAGCCGGCCTTTTTGTTTGAACACAAACGGCAACGGGTAAAGCTCATGTGTGTGGAGCCAGCGCGACCCTCACTCCCCACCCGCCGTCCCGACCGAAGACGCGCACCGGCGCGTCGCAGAGCCGGGATCCTTATCGTTCAGCAATTAAACACAAACGGCAACGGGTAAAGGTCCCCGATAGCCGCGCTTATGCGCGACTCCCGGGAATGCGGGTAGCGGAAAAACGTGCGTCTTCCGGGAATTCGTGGGTGTGGGTGTGGCGCCTTGCGCGAAGGCACATAGTCGGAGGTGGGTGCGTCCTGCGGGTAGGCCCTCACATCGGCATGTGCGCGACTTGGTTGACGAAGTAGTTCTCAACCGCCGCCGCAATGCTGTCGGCAACTTTATCGCGCCATTCGTCAGAGCGCAGGTTGTCGGCGTCTTCGCGGTTGGAGACGTAGCCAAGCTCAATCAGTACGGAGGGAAACTGCGCCGTCTTCAAAACCCGGAAGGCTGCCTGCTGGTCCGGCTCGTTGCGCATCACCGTGCTCTCGGACATGTTGGCGATAACGGCTTTGGCGAACACGTTGGTGCGTTCGTGCGTCATCTCGCGATCGCGCTCGGCAAGCTCGGCTAGAATGTCGGTGACGGCGCCAGCGTCTGCACTCGACGCTTTGGCGATTTTAATCTCAGACGCCGACAAAATCTTTTCGCCGGCGTGGTCGTGCGACGAGCGCTGAAGGTCTTTGGCGACGCCATCGCGAAGGGAAAAAATGGTGGCGCCGCGCGCGCGTGTGCCAGCGTAGTCGGCGTGGACGGCGATGAACAGGTTAGCGCTATTGCGTTCGGCATAAGCGAGCCTCTCATCGAGTTCGATGAAGATATCCTTGTCGCGCGTCATCATAACTTTGTAGCGGCCGGTGCTTTCAAGCTTCTCGCGCAGAACGTGGCTGAAGGCGAGCACGACGCTTTTTTCGACCGTGTTGTTTTTCTGCGCGCCGGAATCCATGCCGCCGTGGCCTGGATCGATGACGATGACCGGCTTGAAGGCGCGCGCGGCACGTTGGCGGGGACTTTCGGCGGGCTTTGGCAACGGCGGCTGTAAGCCCGATGCGCCAAGACCGGACGGCGCAACCTTAAGAGTTTTTCTGGACCCTTTGTTTTGTCCATCGGCGGGCACGATCTCCAGCGCCAACCGTTCGAGCCCGTCCTTGGTTTTTTCGATTCTAGCGCTTTCGACAACGACCGACTGGGTGACGTCGATCACAACGCGCATCTTGCCAGGGGCCGCAGTGCCGGCGCGAAATGATTTGACGAGCCCGACGGGTCCGTTTTGCCCCTGCTCTGGCAATTGCAAACCGACGTCTGGCAGTTCGACGACGACGCGGTTGGGGTTGGCGAGCGAGAAAACCTGGAATTCGACTTTGTGGTCAAGCCCGATGACGAAGCGGGTGCGCAATTCCGATGCGGGCGAGGCGGCTTCGGGCGCGGCGTTGGCGAGTTTATCCTGGCGCGGCATGGCTTCAGCGAGCACGACTTCGCCCGTCTCTGGGGCGTCAAGCGGGTCAGCGTGTGCCGACGCGCCGATGACTGCGGCGGATATCACGCAGACTGCGCCAAAAAGCTGGCGCGAAAACCAAAAACGCATCACTCAGAACCCCCGTCGGCGCACCTCGCTTTGGCGCGGTGCGGGACCAGCCTATGAGGCCCGGTGAAGATGGCGAATTAACGGACGTCTCCGGGCTTGGATAAGGTTATCGATCCGTTACGGTTAAAGCGCCGTTAACACCCTCCTATTGTGATCAATAGTTAGCCCGTCCAACAACTTAGCGCTTGTCGCCAAGCCAGCGCTGGGCGGCTCTCTCATCGCCTTCTCGCGCGTCCACCCAACTGCCCTGGCCGTCAGCGCCGGTTTCTTTTTTCCAAAAGGGTGCCTTGGTCTTCAAATAATCCATCAGAAACTCGCACCCTTCGAAGGCGTCGCGCCGGTGGGGGGAGCAGGCGATGACGAGCACGATGTCGTCGCCTGGACGCAGTATTCCCACCCGGTGGACGATCAAACTGGCGCTGAGGCGGAAGCGCGTTTTGGCCTCGAGCTCGATCGCTTCGAGTTCGGCCTCGGTCATACCCGCGTAGTGTTCCAGCGTCATGCTTTGCAATGGCGCGCTATCAGGCCCGCCGCGCACCCGGCCGACGAAGATCGCAACGGCGCCGATGCCGGTATCGCCCGCCGTCAGCTTGGCCAATTCGGCCGAGACGTCGAAGGCCGTTTCGTCAACGCGCACGCTCATGGGGGCGTCAACCTCCTGTGACAGGCGGGAAGAAGGCGATCTCGCGCGCGTTGGCGATCGATGCGTCCGCCCGCGCATAAACCTTATCGATGGCGACGCGCACGATTGCAGGCGAGGCGAACGCTGCCTCGAATTCAGGCCCGCGCGCCTTCAGCCAAGAGATGAGATCGGTGACGGTTGCGAGCTCGCGCGGTATCGACACGGTTTCAAAGCTCAGACCCGTTTTTTCGCGCACCCAGGCGAAATAGCGCACGTCGAGCTGGCGTGTGCCGCCGGCGTCGCTGGCTGAATATGCCGTCATGTCTTGGGTCGTCTCTTGGCTCATGACCTTATCGTTCCATCGCGTGGCGGATGCCAGCTTTGAGATAGTCATAGCCAGTGAAGAGTGTAAGGAGCGCCGAGATCCATAAGATGCCCAGGCCCAGTTCGGTGACGCCGGGAAGGCGGCCACCCGCCGCCGGCCCGCCAAGCAGCATAGCGAGCGCGATGAACTGCGCCGTCGTCTTCCATTTGGCGAGTTGCGTGACGTGGATCTTGACGTTCAATTCAGCCAGAAATTCCCGCAAGCCCGAGACCAAAATTTCCCGCGACAGAATTATGATTGCGGCCCAGATCGACCAATCCGAGATCGTGCGGTCATAGACGAGCATCAACAGCACCGCGCCGACCAGGAGCTTGTCCGCGATCGGGTCGAGCATGCGCCCGAGCGCCGACTGCTGCTGCCAGATGCGCGCCAGATACCCGTCCAGCCAATCGGTGATGCAGGCGGCCACGAATATGACGAAGGCTGCCCAACGGGCCGAATTGCTCGTGCCGAAAAACAAGAACGCCGCCAGCACAGGCACAGCAACGATCCGGACATAGGTCAGGATATTGGGCAGACTGGTCAGGTTTGGACGTCGAGCAACTTGATCCATGGCGTGTGGGTAACCGTTGCCGGAGCGCCCCGTCAATGGGGCGTCTGTTAATCTACAAATTCAGCATCAATTGACGGCGCCCGCGTGGGCCTGAGCGGCAACGGGCGGCGCTTCATGGGTGCCTGGCAAGTCGACATCAGCAGCCTTGAGGGCTTCGAATGCCGCAATCCGCAAGTCTGACTGAACTTTTAGCCCCTGATTAATATCGGCCAACAGCACCCTCAAAGAATAATCGGTCGCTGTGGAGGTATAGCCTTCGAACACCGCCAGAGGCTCGGGGTCGCGCAAAACAGTGGGGTGACGGTGGGCGATTGCACGCAGAATGGCCAAAACTTTATTCGGATCGGCGTTGGGCCCCGCGTTGAATTTGAGCACGACCCGTCCGAGGGCGTTGCGGTGCGTCCAATTCAGCACCCGCCCCGTGATCAATTCGGAATTGGGCACGATGAGACTGGCGCGGTCGAAGGTTTCGATTTCGGTCGAACGCACGGAAATGCGCCGCACGTTGCCTTGCTCGTTGCCAACGACCACCCAGTCGCCGACTTTGATCGGGCGCTCAATCAGCAAGATTAGGCCGGAGACGAAGTTGTTGACGATCGACTGCAAGCCAAAGCCGATACCGACCGATAACGCGCCGGCGACGATCGCCAGATTGGTGATATCAAAGCCCGCGTAAGAGACGGCCATGATCGCGCCGAGTGCCGTTCCAGCGTAGCCCACCGCCATGTCGATGGAGTTTGCAATGCCAGCGTCGAGCCGCGGCGGCAGCAGCACGGTTTCGCGCAAGCGGCGCTGGATCAGCCGCGTCGCAAACAAGATCGCCGTGAACAGCAGAATGCCGACCAGAATGCGCACCAGCGAAATCTTGAACTGGCCGATTTCGAAACCGAACAGCGCTGATTTCACCCAGTCGCGAATGTCGGCACTGGAAAAGCCCCATTGCAGCAGCAGCAACGGCAGAGCCACGATAAACAGCGTCAGCGACAGTGCGGCTTCGGTCAGCCACGCAAGTTGTTGGCGGCGCGGCGCATCGAGCCCGAACTTTTCTTCCAAGACAAGGCCAACGGCGCGCCGCCCTTGTCCGCTTTCGCGCGTGAAGGCGCGGATAGCCAGGAACAACAAAGTTGCAACGAGGGCCGCGACGCCCGTCATGACGAGTTGTTGAGCGCCAAAGCGCCCTAAAGCGACATAGCCGAGCAGACACGCCAGCATGATCGCGGCGGCGGCAATCCACAGCGGTAATTTGAGCCAAGTCGGTCGGTCGCGCGGGTAGGGACGGACATGGCCTTCGCCCGAGGGCTCGAACGGTGTCAGCAAGAGGCCGATGAGAACGCCTGCAAACGCGATCGTGGCGATCAGCGATTGCACGACGCTCATGGACAGCGGGAAGTAGAGGATCTGTCCGAGGGCGGAGAAGAAGAGATCGGCGGCGTAGATCGCGGCCAGGATTTTGAGCAGGCGGCAAATGCGGCGAGCGGCGCGGTCAGACAGCGGCATCAAGCGGCGGCGCGGCTCGCGCGGTGAAAAAACAACAGACAACAGCGTCGCGACGGCCACGAAAATCAGCGATGCGCGCAACAGCGCAGCACCAGCTGGCGCGGCCGTTGGATAATACAGAAGCCCCAAATAATCGAGCCCGGCATAGATGAGCAGGATCGCCAAAATGGCAGGCATCGCTTTGACCGGCGCGACCCATGACGCGGACGCTGCGCGTTCAAAGTACGTGAGGTCTGCTGCGCCCGGCGCGGGCCGGTAGCGCGTGATGCGCAGGGCGATGCCTTTGGCGATGAGATAGAGCAAGATTGCAGCGCTGAAGAGTAACGCCAGACCGCTTTTCTGTTTGTTGGCCGAACCGGCAAGATCTGTGAAGTTATAATTCAAGCGCCACGTCACGGCCGGTGTGTCGCGCGCCAGATCGCTCCAAAGCGCGGGAAACAGCGGGCTCGACATCCGCTCCGTCAGGCTTCTGACGAACAGTTGCAAGCGCAGATCGGTAATTTTGTCGATGGCCTGACGGGCGCGCCACCACGTCACTTCCAGTGTTTTAATGGCACCGGATAGTTCGCTCGCTTCGCCATTCAGGCGGGCACGCTCGCTGGCGATGGACGGCGCTTCGGGCGTTGCCGATTTGTCGGGTGCCGCTCCCAACTTTTCGATTTGCGAATTGAGGTCAGCCAATCTCGGCCGCAGGCTGTCGGCGGTCTGCGTGGTCTTGGCGATAACGCCGTCGATATCGTCGCGCAAGCGCCCCAGGTCGGTGTCGACGGTGGTGATTGCGGTGAGCGTTTTCTCAGCGCCTTCCATCGTGCCGACTACTTTTGCGATCGTGTCGTGAACCTCTGGCGGTAAAACATCGGCGACAGGTGCAGGCGCGGGCGGAGTTGCAGGCGTCGCGGGCGCAGCCGTGACGGGAGCTGCGGGCGCAGCTGGTATTTCTGCCGACTTTACAGCGGGCTCGGCTTGCACAACGGCTTTGCCAGCGTCGGGCTTGGCGGCGGTCTCGGCTCGACAGTCCGCGATCTGCAGTGCCAATGCAGCGGCTATGGCGAGCGCGATGTTCAAAGCGTAAAGATTTGAGCGCATGAAGGTCATGGATCTCTTGGATTTTTGAAATGAGCGGACAGTTTGGCGGCCCGTGCGCATGTGCCGACCGCGATGCTCTGCAGTACTGAACGGAAAATAGGGCGAGAGCGAGCCTCATGGCCAGCGCGAAAGGCGGCTCACGGAGTGGTCAGTCGTCGCGGTCATGAAAGTAATCGTAGATTTTCTGCGCCATCTCGGCCGAGATCCCTGCAACCGCTCGCAAATCCTCGATACCGGCGCGCGATACGGCCTTGGCAGAACCAAAATGCTGCAGCAGAGCACGCCGCCGCGTCTGGCCGATGCCCGCAATTTCATCGAGCGGATTGAGCCCCAACGCCTTCGACCGTTTGGCGCGATGCGTGCCGATGACGAAGCGATGGGCTTCGTCGCGCAAGCGCTGCACGAAGTAGAGCACCGGGTCTCTCGCCTCCAACATCATCGGGCGATCACGTCCGGGAATATGAAAATGCTCGCGCCCAGCATCGCGATCAGGCCCCTTGGCGACGCCGATGAGCGCGATGCCTTCGACTTTGAGTTCCAACATCACCTGGCGGGCGATCGACAACTGGCCCAAGCCACCGTCGATCAGCACAACGTCTGGACGGTCCGGCAGACCATCGCCATCATCGGGCGGCGATATCGGCGCGCTCGGTGCGGCGATGTCTGGCTGGCACGTTGGATCGGGTTTCTCGCCTTCGCGATCGGCGATGCGTTTGAAGCGGCGCGTCAGAACTTCGCGCATCATCGCGTAGTCATCGCCGGGCGCTAGGTTTTCAGATTTGATATTATAGCGGCGATATTGCCCCTTGATGAAGCCGTCCGCGCCCGCGACGATCATCGCGCCGACGGCATTGGTGCCGGAGATGTGGCTGTTGTCGAAGACCTCGATGCGGCGTGGCACGCGCGGCAGTTCGAACCGCTCGGCCAACGCGGCCAGAAGGCGGGCTTGCGACGAAGTCTCGGCCAGTTTGCGGCCCAACGCCTCGCGCGCGTTGTTGAGCGCATGATCGACGAGGCCAGACTTGGTGCCACGCGATGGCACGCGCACCTCGACTTTGCGCTCGGCTTTGGTTGAAAGCGCCTCGGCGAGCAGAGCTTGGCTGGGCACTTCGTGCGATATCAGGATCAGACGCGGCACGGGTTTGTCGTCGTAGAATTGTGCGATGAAACTATCCAAAACGTCTTCGACAGGCAGCGAGCGATCAGCTTTTGGATAGTACGCCCGGTTGCCCCAGTTCTGTCCGGTGCGGAAGAAAAACACTTGAATGCACGTTTGGCCGCCCTCTTGGTGAGCTGCAAAAACGTCCGCCTCCTCGACGCCATCGGGGTTGATCGTCTGATCGGCGGTGACGTGCGCCAGGGCCCAAAGCCTGTTGCGATAATTGGCGGCCGTTTCGAATTCGAGTTTGTCGGCAGCGTCCGTCATCAATTTTTGATACATCTCGCGCACGTTTTGGCTTTCACCGCGCAGAAAGCGCACCGCTTCGCCGACCAGGCGATTGTAGTCTTCGAGCGATATTTCGCCCGTGCACGGTGCCGAGCAGCGTTTGATCTGATGCAGCAGGCACGGCCTGATGCGGTTTTGATAATAACTGTCGGTGCACGTGCGCAGCAGGAACGCGCGCTGCAGCATGTTGATCGCGCGCGTCACCGCACCAGCCGACGCGAACGGCCCGAAATAGTCGCCTTTGCGATTGCGCGCGCCGCGATGCTTCATCACCTGGGGTGCGTCCTGATCGCGCGCGATCAGGATATAGGGAAACGATTTGTCGTCGCGCATCAGAACGTTGAATCGCGGCTTGAAGCGCTTGATCAGGTTGGCTTCGAGCAGCAGCGCTTCGGCCTCGGTGGCGACGGTTAGAAATTCCATGGCAACGGTGCACGAGATCATCCTCGCAATGCGATTGGAGTGACCTTGCACGCGGACATAGTTGGAGACCCGCGCCTTCAACGATCGCGCCTTGCCGACGTAGATGACGTCGCCGGCCGCATCGATCATGCGATAAACGCCGGGCGACGACGGAAGTGTTTTCAAATAGCCAGCGATCACCGAAGGCCCAGACGGGGCAACGGTGCTAGGAGCGTCAGGCAGCGCTGATGGAGATGGTGGTTCGGTTTCAGACATGGGCGAACAATGGCGCGGACGCGGCGGCTTTCGCAAGTGCCGGCTTGCCGCGTGTCGCGTTTCTGACGCGGTCAGTCAGGTCGCAGCAGTGAGCGAAGCTCAGGTAGCAGCAGTAAGCGAAGCTCAGGTAGCAGCAGCGAGCGAAGCTCAGGTAGCAGCGCCGAGCGACGCCGCCAGCGCCGCATCCGATTTTATGGCGCGCTGCAGAGCCGGCCGCTGTGCCAGCCGTTCGGCATACTTCGCGAATTCCGGCCGCTCAGGCAGCAACTTGAACATCAGCATCCAGCGCACGCCGGAGCCCACGACCACGTCGGCGGCGGAGAACTTCTCGCCCAGAATATAGGGCCCCTTGGCCAGCGCCCCGGCCAACGCTGCGACCGTGGCATCGTAGCTGCCATAACCCATCATGCCGGGCGATCCCGGCTCGTGCTTCAAATAGCGGTCGGTCGCGGCGGGCTCGACGGCTGCCTGATTGAAAACAATCCAGCGCAGATAGGTGCCGCGCGCAGGGTCGCCGATTTCAGGGGCGAGGTCAGCTGCAGGAAAAAGATCGGCAAGATAAATCGCGATAGCTGCCACCTCCGTAATCGGCGTGCCGCGATGCACGATCGCCGGCACCTTGCCCATGGGATTGATCGCCAAGTAGGCTTGCGATTTATGCTCGCCCTTGCTCATGTCGAGAACTTTCGTCTCGTGCGGCGGCTGCCCTAGTTCTTCAAACAGCCAGCTGATGGCCGCCGAACGGGTATTGGGCGCGTGGTAGTGAACGAGCGAACCGGTGTCGTGCGCCATAAGGCATCTCCAGCATCAAAAGCTAAACCGCGAGCGCACCCTTGTGTGCGACTTTGAGATCGAGCGCGGCCGCCAGCAGCGCCTTGGTGTAATCTTCACGCGGGCGATCGAAGATATCAGCTGCGGGACCTTCCTCGACAACCTTGCCGTTTTTCATGACGATGACGTAGTTGCACAGCGCGCGCACCACTTTCAAATCGTGACTGATGAAGAGATAAGCAAGGTCGCGCTTCTTCTGCAGGTCTCGCAACAGGTCGACGATCTGAGCTTGCACGCTCATGTCGAGCGCGCTTGTCGGTTCATCGAGCATGACAAACTTCGGCTCTAAGACCATAGCGCGCGCAATCGCGATGCGCTGGCGCTGGCCACCGGAAAATTCGTGCGGATAGCGGTCTTGAGCATTTGGGTCGAGGCCAACTTCCTTCAGTGCTGCGCTCACCCGGACGCGGCGGGCGGCATCATCGAGTTCGGGCTTTTGGATCAGCAGGCCTTCTTCGATGATCTGGCCGACTGAGAGCCGCGGCGATAGCGAGCCATAGGGATCTTGAAACACCACCTGCATGTCTTTGCGGAGCGGGCGCATTTCCTTGGAGCCGAAGCCATCGATGCGCTGGCCGACGTAGGCGATCGGCCCCTTGGACGAGATCAGGCGAAGCAGGGCGAGGCCCAGCGTCGTCTTGCCGGAGCCGGATTCACCGACGACGCCGAGCGTCTCGCCAGCGCGTAATTTCATCGATAAGCCGTCGACCGCCTTGACGTAGTCGACGGTTTTTTGCAGTAAGCCGCGCTTGATCGGAAACCACACCTTGAGATCTTCTGTTTCCAGCACGACTTTACCGGCGAAATTGCTCGCCGGCGGCTGGCCCTTAGGTTCGGCCGCCAGCAGATGCTGCGTATAGGGATGCTTGGGACGTTCGAACACGTCGCGGGCCGCGCCGGTTTCGACGATCTCGCCGTTTTGCATGACGTAAACGCGGTCGGCCATGCGCCGCACGATGCCAAGATCGTGTGTGATCAGCAGCATCGCCATGCCCATTTCTTTTTGCAGCTTTTTGAGCAACTCGAGAATTTGCGCTTGGATCGTGACGTCGAGCGCGGTGGTTGGCTCATCGGCAATCAGCAGGTCCGGCTCGTTGGCGAGCGCGATGGCGATCATGACGCGCTGGCGCTGCCCGCCGGACAATTGGTGCGGATAACTGTCGAGGCGGTTCTCGGGATCGCGGATGCCGACCTTCGTCAACAGCTGAATGACTTTGATGCGCGTTTCAGCGTCGCTCAAGCCTTGGTGCAATTTGATGATCTCGCCCACTTGCACTTCAATGGTGTGCAAAGGGTTGAGCGTCGTCATCGGCTCCTGGAAGATGATCGAAATACGCTTGCCGCGAATTTTTCGCATCTCGCGTTCGTCGGCTTTGAGGATGTCGCGGCCTTCGAATAAAATCTCGCCTGTCGGGTGCGAGGCCGAAGTTGGCAAGAGCCGCAGAATCGACATTGCCGAGACGGTTTTACCAGAGCCAGATTCGCCGACCAGCGCCACCGTCCCGCCATTGGCAATATCAAACGACACGTTCCTGACGACGCGCGAGGCCCGCGCGCCATGGCCGAATTCAACGGATAGGTCGCGGACGGAAACGAGAGGTTGAGCGCTCATTAAGGTTTATCCAGCTTAAAGTTTTTGCGCGGATCGAGCGCATCGCGTACCGCTTCGCCGATAAAGATCGATAGCGAAAGAATAATCGAGACAGCGACAAAGCCTGAGATGCCGAGCCAAGGTGCCTCGAGGTGCTTCTTGCCTTGCAGAAGGAGTTCGCCAAGCGAGGGTGAGCCAGGCGGCATGCCGAGACCTAAAAAGTCGAGCGCGGTTAGAAGTGATATGCCGCTCGACAGTTTGAACGGCAGAAATGTCAGCGTCGCCACCATCGCATTAGGGAGCAAATGCTTGAACATGATTTGCGTGTTGGAGAGGCCAAGTGCGCGCGCCGCGCGGACATACTCGAGATTTCGGCCGCGCAGGAATTCGGCGCGCACGAGGCCCACGAGCGACGTCCAACTGAACAGCATCAAAATGCCGAGCAGCGTCCAGAACCCGGGCACGAACATCGACGACAAGATCAGTAGCACGAACAGTTCGGGGATCGAATTCCAGATCTCCAGAATGCGCTGTAAAACGAGATCGACACGGCCGCCGAAAAATCCCTGCACCGCGCCGGCGATGACACCGACGATCGAGGACACGATGGTCAGGATCAATCCGAACAGAATAGAAATGCGGAAGCCGTAGATCACGCGCGCGACGACGTCGCGGCCCTGATTATCAAGGCCGAGCCAGTTCATATTGCCCCAAGCCTGATAGCGCGCCACCTGGTCGGCTGGCGCCTCGCACAACTTCAAACTCGATGACCACGACGGCGGTGCGGGATAGCCAAGGCAGACATTGTTCGGCCCGATGCGGCCGGGGTAATCCTTGTTGATCGTGTCGTAGGAGTAGCGGATCGGCGGCCAGATCATCCAGCCGTTGGCGTTGATCTCGTTGGCGATGTCGGGCGTGCGATAATCGGTAACGGCTAAAAAGCCGCCGAACTTTTCTTCCGGATAACTGACGAGAACGGGAAACAGGATTTCGCCCTTATAGCTCGCGATCAGCGGCTTATCGTTGGCGATGAACTCGGCAAACAGCGTGATCAGGAACAGCGCGCTGAATACGAGGAAGCTGCGATAGCCCAGCTTGTGGGCTTTGAAGCGCGCCAGTCGTTGGCGGTTGACGGGGCTGAGAGGCCCCCAACCGATGCGGTTTTTCATGTCCGTCCACAGCCCGCGCCGTGCAGCGGGGGTGGTACCGGAATCCTTTTCTAACGTGTCGATCTTCTGATCCATTATGCTCAGACCTCGCGCGTTTCAAAATCGATGCGCGGATCGACGAGGGTGTAGACGAAATCGCTTAAGATGCTAACCAGTAAGCCGATCAGCGAAAATACGTAGAGCGACGCAAAGACGACTGGATAGTCGCGTTTTTCGATGCTTTCAAACGATAGCAAGCCGAGCCCATCGAGCGAGAAGATCGTTTCGATCAACAGCGAGCCGGCAAAGAACGATCCGATGAAGGCGGCGGGAAAGCCCGAGATCACGAGCAGCATCGCGTTGCGGAAGACGTGGCCGTAAAGCACTTGGTTTTCGCTCAAGCCTTTGGCGCGCGCCGCGACAACATACTGTTTGCGAATTTCATCTAGGAACGAATTCTTGGTGAGGAAAGTCGTCACGGTAAACGAGCCGACGGCCATCGCGATCAGCGGCAGTGTAAGGTGCCAGAAATAGTCGGTCATCTTGGCCCACCAGGACAGCTCGTTCCAGTTGTCGGAGAACAGTCCGCGCGAGGGGAACCATTGGAAAAACGACGATCCTGCAAATAAGATCAGCAGCAGGATAGCGAACAGAAATCCCGGGATGGCGTGGCCGACAACCAGCGCGACACTCGTCCAGGTGTCGAACGGCGTGCCGTCGCGGACGGCCTTGCGGATGCCGAGCGGTATCGAGATCAGATAGGTCAGCAGCGTCATCCACAGTCCGAGCGAAATCGAGACGGGGAGTTTTTCCTTAATCAGCTGCATCACCGAGACGTCGCGGAAGTAGCTCTTGCCGAAATCGAAGGTGAGGTAGTTCTTCATCATCATGAAGAAGCGTTCGTAAGCCGGCTTGTCGAACCCGTACTGCTTTTCCAAGCTTTTGACGAATTCAGGGTCCAGACCCTGCGCGCCGCGATACTTCGACGTGATGGCATCGCCCGCACCTTGGCCCAGTTGACCCGCGCCCCCTCCCCCGCCAAGGCCATCGCCGCCACCACCGCCCATGCGTTCGGTGACCGATGAACCGTGGCCCATCAACTGCGCGATCATGCGTTCGACCGGGCCGCCCGGTGCAAATTGGATGATGCAAAACGAAAACAGCATGATCCCGAAGAGTGTCGGGATGATCAGCAGTAATCGTTTGATGAGATATGCGGCCATCCGGGATTATTGTCCTTTAGTCGCGTTAGTCGGTGGCGGCGGAGCTGTTGCAGCCTTGTTGCCAAGCGAGGCTGCCTTGGCCGCATCATACCACCACGTATCGAGCACGCCCGGATCATACTTTGCAATTTTGTCCGGCCGAGAAAATTTGTTCCAATAGGCAACGTTGTGGGACGCTTTATACCAGTGCGGCACCCAATAGTGGTTGGCCCGCAGCACCCGGTCGATCGCGTGCGTCGCGGTTACGAGTTCGGCGCGGGATTTGGCGGCGATGACTTTATCGACCAGCGCATCGACCACGGGGCTCGATATACCCGGCAAATTCTGGGTGCCATCCATTTTGGCGGCATCCGATCCCCAGTAATTGCGCATCTCAATTCCCGGCGTCAGCCGCAGCGAATAGCGCTGTGTCGTAATGTCGAAATCATAGGATTTCACGCGGCGCTCGTACTGCGCGGGATCGACAAGGCGGAACGACGCGTCGACGCCGATGCGCCGCAAATTGTCAACGTAAGGCACGGTGATGCGTTCGAACATCGCCTCGAAATCTAGAAATTCGATGGTCAGAAGCTCGCCTTTGGCGTTGTGCAACATGTGGTCCGCTGCTGGCGTGTAGCCGGCTGACACCAGCATATCGCGGGCCTTCTTCAAGTTGTCGCGATTGTTGCCGCTGCCGTCGGTTAAGGGCGGCGTATAGGGCGCGTCGAAGACGTCGGGCGGCAGCTTGTCCTTGAACGGTTCGAGCAGCGCGCGTTCGGCGTCCGATGGTTTGCCCGCCGACATCATGTCGGAGTTTTCAAAGTAGCTCGCGGTGCGCTTATACAGATTATAAAAAAGCTTCTTGTTCGACCACTCGAAATCGAACACCAGGTCAAGCGCCTTGCGCACCTTGATGTCTTGGAATTTGTCGCGCCGCGTGTTGAGGAAATACCCTTGCGCGCCGGACGGGCGCTCGTCGGGCAGTTGGTCTTTGATCAGCTGGCCGCTTTGCACAGCAGGAATGCTGTATCCCGTTGCCCAGTTGACGCTTGAAAACTCTTCGCGAAAATCCATCTGGCCGGATTTCAACGCCTCGAGCTCGACGTTGCGGTCGCGATAATAGTCGTAGCGTACCTCATCGAAATTGTAGCGGCCCCGGTTGACGGGCAAATCCTTACCCCAATAATCTTCACGGCGCGCGTAAGTGATATGCGAACCAGGGCCAAATTCTTTGATTTTGTATGGCCCCGATCCGAGCGGCGCCTTCAGCGTCGTCTCGTCGAACTTTTCGCCCTCGTAATAGGCCTTCGACAAAATCGGTAGCCCGGCAACGATCTGCGGCAGGTCGCGCACGAGAGCGCCCTTGAACGTATATTTGACCGTCTCGGCGTCTTGGGCTTCTGCGGAGACGACGTCGCGCAGGGTGAGTGAATATTCCGGCGCGCCTTTCTCTTTCAGCATCGCGAAGCTTTGCACGACGTCGGCTGCGGTCACCGCCGTGCCGTCTGAGAATTTGGCTTCGGGTCTTAGTTTGAATGCGACGGAGAGACCGTCGGCGGCGACGTCTGCGGTTTTGGCGGCAAGGCCATACATCGCGTCGGGCTCGTCGTTGGCGCGCACCATCAGGCTGTCAAACAGCGCATCTAAGCCTTGCGCTTTGTCGCCCTTCAAAATGAACAGGTTCAGCGAATCAAACGTGTTTGCGCCGCCCGTTCCCATCGTGACGATACGCCCAGCCTTTGGCGCATCCGGATTGACGTAATCAAAGTGCTGGAAGTCGGCCGGGTATTTTAAATCGCCAAACACCGAAAGCCCGTGGCGCGGCTCGGCGTGGAGGGAATACGGCAGGCTAAGCGCGAACGCCATGGCGAGGGCAGCAGCGCCCCATGTGTTCGCCAGTCGTCGAAGGTCGCGCATGGTCGCTGGTGATCCTTTCGCCGTTACTTCGCCGGAGCCGGAGCCGTCTCGGCCGTTTTGGCTTTACCCGCATCATACCACCAGCTTTGCACCACCCGCGTCGGATCTTCCGACGGCACGCGCTCTGGCCGTCCGAACTTTTGCCAGCTCGCCAGACGTTCGGCTGGCAAATGCCACTGCGGAACGACATAGAAATTCCACAGCAAAACCCGGTCCATGGCTTTGGTGGCCGCTTCCAGTTCGGCGCGGTCTTTGGCGAACACGATGCGCTCGATCAGCTTGTCGGCGACGGGGTTCTTGATGCCGCCAACGTTCCGACTGCCTTCCTTATCGGCAGCGGCCGAGCCGAAATAAAAGCGCTGTTCGTTGCCGGGCGAATGAGATTGGGCGACGCTGTTGACGATGATGTCGAAGTCGAAGGATTTCACGCGGCGCTCATATTGCGAGCTGTCGACCATGCGCACGCTGGCATCGATGCCGATCTTCTTCAGGTTCTCTATATAGGGCAGCACCACGCGTTCGAAATCTGGCTGGACCAACAGAAACTCCAGCTTCAGAGGTTCGCCCGTGGCGTTGGTGAGTGAGGCGCCTTTCATCGCATAGCCGGCCCCTTGCAGCAGTTTCATCGCGTCACGCATATGGTTGCGCAAATCGTCCGGACCCTTGTTGGCGGGCGGCGCCCATTCCGTGGTAAAGACTTCATCGGGCACTTGGCCCTTGAACTCTTGCAGGATCGTAAGTTCCGCGCCTTCTGGCAGCCCTTTCGAGCGCAATTCCGAGTTGTCAAAGTAACTGCTCAGCCGAGTATAAGCGCCGTAGAAGATCTTGCGGTTGATCTCTTCGAAATCGAACACGAGGCCGATCGCTTGGCGCACGCGCGGATCGGCAAACTGTTTGCGTCGTAGATTGAATGCAAAGCTCTGCATCTGCGCGACGCGCTTGTGCGGCAGCAGTTCCTTTTTGACCATACCTTGTTTGACCGCGTCGAACTCGTATTGCGTCGCCCACGAGTTCGAACTGGATTCCTGCCAACTGTCGATCTGGCCGGATTTGAAGGCTTCGAACGCCGGCGTGCGGTCGCGGAAATATTCAAAACGTACTTCGTCGAAATTCCATTGGCCGCGCGCCACGGGTAAATCTTTGGCCCAATAATTTTGATCGCGTTCGTAGACGATGTTGCGGCCCGGTTCGAAGGATTTGATTTTGTAAGGTCCAGATCCGGTGATCTTTTCGAGGCCCGATTTCGACAGGTCGCGGGGTTCGCCGTTTTGCCCTTTGGCTTCCCAGTACGTTTTGGAGAGCACATGCAGCTGGCTGATGATCAGCGGCAGCTCGCGGTTGCCCTTGCCCTCGAAAGAGAATGTGACTTGATTGTCGCCGGACTTCTCAGCCTTGACGACATTCTTGTAATAAAGCGCCTGCTGCGGGCTCGATTTTTTGATCGCCTCAAGGGAAAAAATCACGTCATCGGCTGTTACCGCCGAGCCGTCGTGAAACTTGGCTTCCGGCCGGAGCTTGAACGTGGCTGACGAGAAATCGTCAGGATAGGACATGCACTGAGCGATCAAGCCATATTCGGTCGAGGGTTCATCGGGGCTCGGCGTGAAAAGGGTATCGAACAACATGCCTAAACCCTCAGCAGACGAGCCGCTGATCGTAAACGGATTGAGACTGTCGAAGGAGCCGATCTCGGCTTGGCGAAGCACGCCGCCCTTGGGCGCATCCGGATTGACCCAATCGAAATTCTTATAATCGGCTGGCATCTTCGGCGCGCCAACGAGCGATATCGCGTGATGACAAACGGGTTCATCGGCCCACGCCGACGAGGCTGCAAAAGTCGATAAACCGGCGAGAACTGAAACTGCGGTTGCGGCTAGGAGAAAATGGTTGGATCGCATCGGCCGTGTCAAACCTCTCGGGCTCACATTCGGGTTATTGCGCTGCTGTTTGGAAGTGTTGTTAACAAACGACCCCGCCATGGGCATGGCAGGGTCGCAAAATATCACGATCGGCGCGAGTTAACTTGCTGTCATTTTGGCAGCGGCACGGGCGCATCTGCCAGCGTTGCAAGATAAGCCACGACATCGGCCACATCTTCCGGATTAGATAGGCCGTTGAACACCATCTTGGTGCCCGGCACGTATGCTTTCGGTTTGGTGACAAACGTCGTAAGATCGGCAAACGTCCAATTGCCGCCTTTGGCTTTCATGTCGGCGGAATACTCAAAACCTTCAAACGAGGCCTTGGGACGGTTGACGACACCCCAAAGATTGGGTCCGATAGCCTTGCCTTTACCTTTTTCGTAGGTGTGGCAGGCCGCACATTTCTTGAAAATGCCAGCGCCGTTTTCAGCGTTTGCCTTGGCGAGCAGAGCACTGCCATCGCCACCGGCGGCAGCGACTGCAGCGGGGGCGGGCGCAGCGGCATCTTTGGCTGGAGCAGCTGCGGGCTCTTCGCCAGCTTGTGCATCTTTAGCAGCCGGGGCTTCTTTACCCGCGACAGCCGGAGGTGCTGCTGCATCTTTGCTTTTGGCGGCATCGGCCGGCTTTGCTTCGGCAGTCTTGGCGGCTGGCGCTTCGCCGCCGGGCAGCGTGTAGCCGGGGGCCTCGGCCGCATTATGCTGGCGCATTTCAATGATCGTTTTAAAGCCGAAAATGAGCAGCAGAGCGGCTAAGACGGCTCCGGCGATCTTGGTCCATTCGAAGCTATCCATTCAGCGTACTTCCTCTGCTCGGCAGGCCGCATTGGCCTGTGCTGGATCGGCAAATCTTACCGCCCGCGAACTATATGAAGTCGGGGTTTGCTTGCAAGTGACGAAAGGTCCGGTCTAGAGCGTTGACGCCCAGGCGAATTGTCACCGATGCCGGGCAACTGTTGCAAGCGGCTAAGGAACGGGCCGATGACCAAGACTTTGATCGTAATCCCGGCCCGGATGCAGGCGACGCGGCTGCCGGGAAAGCCGCTTGCCGATATCAACGGCCGCCCGATGATCGTCAGGGTCTGGCAACAGGCGGTCCTGGCTGACGCTGGCCGGGTCATTGTCGCGACCGATGCGCCTGAGATCGTCGCCGCCGTCCACGCAGCAGGCGGCGAAGCAGTACTGACGCGGGCCGATCATGTTTCGGGATCGGACCGCGTCTGGGAAGCCGTTTCGCTGGTCGACCCTCAGGCGGAGGCGGACATCATCGTCAATCTTCAGGGCGATCTGCCGACGCTCGAACCCCGCCTGGTAACGGCTTGCCTTGCGCCCCTTGCCCATCCCGCAGTCGATATCGCAACGCTGGCAGCTATGATCGGCAACAACGATGAGAGGTACAATCCAAACGTTGTTAAAGTTGTCGGCACGCCAGGACCAACAGCCGATCGGTTGCGCGCGCTCTATTTTACCCGTGCCACGGCCCCATGGGGAGATGGCCCGCTCTATCATCACATTGGCATCTATGCGTATCGGCGTGCCGCACTGGAGCGGTTCGTCAAACTGGAGCCGTCGCCCCTTGAGCTGCGTGAAAAGCTCGAGCAGCTGCGCGCGCTCGAAGCTCATATGCGCATCGACGTGGCCATCGTTGACACCGTTCCGCTCGGTGTCGATACTCCAGCCGACCTTGACCGCGCCCGCCAACTCACTGCTTCTTAAATTCAGTTTCCCCAAGATCCCCTAAAATAATGGGCGTGACCTAACCGATGCCGACCTCAACACGCAGCGCCAAAGATCGCGGACGCATCGCCTATCAGGGCGAAGCTGGTGCCAACTCGCATCTGGCGGCGGCGGAAGCTTATCCCGCGCTCGAAGCTGTCGCCTATCCGACCTTCGAGGATGCGCTGGCAGCCGTCAAAACGGGCGACGCGCTCTATGCCATGATCCCGATTGAAAATTCGGTCGCCGGCCGCGTTGCCGATATCCATCACCTTTTGCCTGACGCCGATCTCTTTATCGTCGGAGAGCATTTCCTGCGCGTTCGCCATCAGTTGATGGCGCTGCCTGGCGCGACGCTGTCTGCCATCAAGCGCGTCATGAGCCATACCCAGGCGCTGGGTCAGTGCCGCAATACCCTACGTCGGCTCGGCATTGTTCCCGTACCCGAAGCCGACACTGCAGGCTCGGCACGCATGGTGTCTGAGACCAAAGATCTGACGACGGCTGCGATCGCATCGAAGCTTGCAGCTGAAATTTATGGCTTGGAGATTTTGAAAAGCGATATGGAAGACGAGACGCATAACACCACGCGCTTCGTCGTTCTGGCCAAAGACCCAGACGATGCCGAGCCCGATAGCGGGCCGGTCGTCACAACGTTCTTTTTTCGCGTCCGCAACGTGCCAGCCGCGCTTTACAAAGCGCTCGGCGGTTTTGCCACGAACTCTGTCAACATGACCAAGCTCGAGAGTTATCAAACCGAAGGCACCTTCAACGCGACCATGTTTTTCGCCGACATCGACGGCCATCCCGTCGAGCGCCCGGTGCAGCTCGCGCTCGAAGAGTTGTCGTTCTTTTCGACCGAGATCAAACTGCTGGGCACGTACCCGGCGAGCCCATACCGCAAAGAGGCAGCAGAACTTGGCCGTCCGGGCCGCAAATAACAATAAGAACGGATGCGAGATCATGCGTCTCAAAGACAAAGTCGCAATCGTCACGGGGGCAGCGTCGGGTTTTGGGCGCGCCATCGCCGAGCTTTATGCCAAAGAGGGCGCCAAAGTCGTGTGCGCCGATCTGAACGGCGTGGGCGCTGAACAGGTCGCGCGCGGGCTAGGCCAAGGCAACGCCATTGCCACGCCAACCGATGTCACCCGCCACGCCGACGTCGAGGCAATGATCGCGGCCGCCATCAAAGCTTTTGGCGGCATCGACATCGTCGTCAATAACGCCGGATACACCCATAAAAACCAATCACTACTGACGGTCAGCGAAGACGACTTCGACCGCATCTATGCGGTGAATGTGAAAGCCATTTACCTCTCGACGCTCGCGGCTGTGCCCGAACTGGAGAAGCGCGGCGGTGGCGTCATCATCAATACTGCCTCGACCGCTGGCGTGCGGCCGCGTCCAGGTTTGACCTGGTACAACGGCTCGAAAGGCGCCGCCATCGTTCTCACCAAATCGATGGCGGTGGAATTGGCACCCAAGAAAATTCGCGTTAACGCGATCAACCCGGTGATTGGTGAAACAGGGATGCTCGAACAGTTCATGGGAATGCCCGACACGCCCGAGAACCGCGCCAAATTCCTGGCCGGCATTCCTCTGGGCCGTTTTTCGTTGCCCAGCGACATCGCCAACGCCGCATTGTTTTTGGCCGATCCAGCCAGCGCCTTCATCACCGGCGTGGCGATCGAAGTCGACGGCGGGCGCTGCATCTAGCGTGTATGATGTGATTGTGTGAACGCGAGCTGCGGGAGAATTCGGAATGGTTGCCGCAACCGGCCAAAATGATTTTACGGGCCTGCGCGCCGGCCGGGTTGAAGACAACTACAAGGCGCTTGGCATCGCGGTCAGCTTGATGATGACGGATCCCAATTTCGGCCGACTCACATTCGGACATTGGTCGCGGGTGCTCGCGGGGCAAATTCGTCGCGGCCACTACATCGTCGTCGCCGACGGCCCGAATATGGTTGGCTTTTTAGGCTGGGCTTTGACCGACGAGGCGCGCGCCGAGAGCTGGCTGAAGGGCGAAGCCGAGCTGAGCTTCGAACACTCGCTCAGCGGCGACTGTCTCCTGATCAACGCATGGCTGGCAAAAACGGATAGGGTTAATCGGTTCATCCTCAGCCAGATACGTTCGATCGGCAAAGACCAAAAAACGGTTTACGCGAAACGTTTTTATAACGACGGTCGGGTGCGGAAATTGAAATTGCCGGTCAACGCATTTGTGCCCAAACACATCGCGCGCGGAACTTCGCCCGCTGGCTAACAGTTCGAATGTGCACATGATTTCGGATTTTCAAAAACTTCGCCCTGGTACAAAACGATCTGCAAGCACCCTCAGATGAGGCCGCTATAAACGGACAATGCTCTTATGTCATCGAGCATCCGTTCGCGCCAACTCATCCTCGAAGTCTAGACCGCCCGATCCGTTGCTGCATTGCACAGCAGCACGCCTTAATTTTGAGCAAAACTGAGAGACTGCGTGTACCTTCATCTTAGGTCAGATTTCGATTCTGGCCAGGGAAGACGGAGGACAAAAATGGATCTTATAACAGCACTGGCAGTCAGCATTGGTTTGTTGGGCGGGGTGGCGACGTACGTATTTCTTTCGTTCGGAATGGGTTTACAGATTTGGGCGGCCTTTATCGGTTGGGCCAGCTACTATCACTGCGGTGGCCAAACCAAAGGGCTCACCGATAGCATCGCTGGAGCGGTTTGGGGTGCCATCATGGCGGCAGCCGCATTTGCGTTGATGAATGTAATCGGTTTGCCGGGTGCATTGGGTGCCGCAGTTGCTGTCGCGATCACCGTTTTCATCATGGTGATGGGTGCAAAAGTTCCGATCCTTTCGTCCATTCCAGCGGCCGTCTATGGTTATGCGTCGACCGTCGCGCTCACGCTGTTGGGCAAGGACGAGTTGGCAAACCTCGGTGGGTCATTGCTCGCCGTTCCAGCCGTCAACGTCGCCATCTCGATGATCATTGGCGCGATCTTCGGTTACATCTCGCAGCAGCTCGCAGGCGCGCTGTCGAAATAGGCAAACTCAAAAGTTGAGTTCGGGAAAACTCAACTTGTAAATCAGCCGGGTCTCCGAAAGGGGACCCGGCTTTTTTGTTTGCGTGCGCGCGCCTCAAGCTTGGCCGCGATATTTCTGATTGCTCATCGGCAAAATAGTCGTCCGCACGCCGGTGCCCGATAGCAGCGCGTTGGCAACAGCTGGCATGATCAATGGCGTACCGGGCTCGCCGACGCCGCTTGGCTTTTCGGTCGATGGCACGATGTGGACTTCGACCTTGGGCATCTCGGACATGCGCAGCACATCATAATCGTCGAAGTTGGATTGTTCGACTTTGCCGCCCGCCAGCGTGATTGCGCCTTTGAGAGCTGCGCCCAGCCCGTAGCCGATCCCGCCTTCCATTTGTGCCGCGATAACGTCCGGATTGACTGCAACGCCGCAGTCGATTGCGCACACGACGCGCTCCACTTTAAACGTGCCGTCATCCTTTAAGGCGACTTCGGCGATTTGCGCGACGAACGACGAGAAACTCTCGTGAACTGCGACGCCGCGATAGCGCCCTTCCGGCAGCGGCGAACCCCAGCCAGCTTTTTCCGCCGCGAGTTTCAATGCACCGGCATGGCGCGGCTTGTCTTTCAGCATGTCCAGACGATAAGCGACGGGATCTTTGTCGGCTTCGCGCGCCAGGATGTCGATCATGTGCTCCGTTGCGTGCGCGGTGTGCGTCGAGCCGACAGATCGCCACCACAGCACCGGCACCTTTGATTTTGTGGTGTGCAGTTCGACTTTGAGGTTAGGGATCGCGTACGGCAGGGTGTCAGCGCCTTCCACCGACGTCTTATCGAAGCCGCCTTTCATCATGCTTTCGAACGGCGTGCCCGTCATGATCGATTGGCCAGCGATGCGATGCTGCCAAGCGACAATCTTGCCGTCCTTGTCGATGCCGGCTTTCAGATAATGCACGTACAGCGGGCGATAATAGCCGCCTTTGATATCGTCTTCGCGCGTCCACATGAGCTTGACGGGCGCCGTCGTTTTCAAAGCTTTAACGATCTGGCAAGCCTCGGCCACGTAGTGGCTGTCGGGAACCGCGCGGCGGCCGAACGATCCGCCTGCCCACACGGTGTGCAACTGGATGGCTTCCGGCTTGATGTTGAGCACGCCGGCGGCAACACCGTGATCGACGGTTTGCATTTGCGATCCCGTCCAAATTTCCGCCGACGTACCGTCGAATTGCACAACGCAGTCCATTGGCTCTAGCGGCGCGTGCGCCAGATAGGGAAACTCGAAATTGGCTTCGACGATTTTAACCGCCGCCTTGAAGGCGTCGGCGACATTGCCGTCATTGCGAACGGAGAACCCGTCCTTGCCGACGAGAGCGGTATACTCCTCAACCAGATCTTTCGAGCCGCGCTGATCGGCTTGTGTATCGTCCCACGTGATTTTGAGCGCGTCGCGGCCTTTCATGGCGGCCCAGGTCGACTTGGCGACAACCACGAGCCCACGCGGGATTTCAATAATATTGACGACGCCGGGCACTTTTTCAGCGGCGCTCTTATCGACGCTATTGAATGTGGCGCCGAACTTCTGCGGCCGTGCCACCATGGCTATCAACATGCCGGGAAACTGATGATCGATGGTATATTTCGTGCGACCCATCGTCTTGTCGGCGCTGTCGACGCGCGGGAACGCCTTGCCGATGTAGACGAAATCTTTCGGGTCTTTAAGTTTTGGAGTGGCAGGAATAGTCTCGGCAGACGCCAATTCTGCGAGTTCGCCCAGCGTTGCTGTTTTGCCAGAGCCGTGGCTAACGACACCTTTTGCAACGGTAATTTCGGATGCGTTCACGCCCCATGCTTTTGCCGCTGCGGCAACGATCATTGCGCGCGCGGCAGCACCGGCTCCGCGATATTGCAAATAGGAATTGGAAAGGCCGGTCGAGCCGCCGACCCCTTGGACGCCGAAAGCTGAGTTTGCATATTTGACGGCGTCGGATGGCGCAAACACAGTTCTGATCTGCGCGCGATCGGCGTCGAGTTCTTCCGCGACGAGCGTCGCAAGCCCGGTTGCAGCACCTTGGCCCTTGTCGAGATGCTTGATGATGACCGTCACGGTGTTGTCTGGCGCAACGATCAGAAACGGATTTGGCGCGAGTTCCGCACCTGCCGCAGATGCTTGATCGAGCCCGAAGCCCGGCACCGGTGCGGCTAGGCCTAAAACCAGTCCAGCACCGGCACCGCCGGAAAGTTTCAAAAATGTACGTCTAGAAGTTCGGCCGTCGTCGTGCGGCTCGGCCTTCGGGTGCATCGCGAATATGCCGGGTACGGAGGATATCGTCATTGCAGCCTCACAATCATGAGATGTTGCCAGCATCATTTAAATGACGGCGTTATCTGCTGTTTTGCGCTACAGGGCAGGGCGCGCCAGCTTTGGCCCAGGCATTCAGTTGTGTTACGAATTCAGGGTGCGGCGGTGTGATGGGCACGCGATCGGCGCCCGGTTCCCAGCCCCACAGCACGAGCTTATCATTGGTCATGTGGTCGACGAGCTTGGCCATATCCTTGCCGCCATTTTTGCTCTGATCTTTCAGCGTCGTGCACAAATCGGCATCCGTCAGCCCCTGCCAGCCTTGCGACAGTGGCGCTAAGTGCCAAGTAGGAGCTCCCGGAACGCCGGAGTGCTCGTTGTTTTCGTCGCGGTGGCAGGAGTTGCAGCGCAGATTGACGAAGCCCATGTCGTCTGGCCCGCGTGTCACGTTTTGCAAATGCTTATGACGGTCGTCGCCCTGGCGCGGGCGGTCGTCGCGCGGATGACAATTCATGCACCGGGGCTGACGCAACACAGAGGCGATCGGTGTGAAGAGTTCGCCGTTAGCGCTAACGGGCTTCTCAACCGCAGGTGCGGTAGGCTCGGCGGCGTTCAACTGAAACGTATAGCTGATCGCGACGCAGGCGATTGCCACGGCGGCGGTCAGGACAAACTTTTGAATTACCGGTAGGGCGAAGTGCATGCTCGAACTTCTCGAATGAATTGGCTCAATACAAGGACGGTCTATTTTCCACCACTTGCGGCGGCCATGTGGATCGCGACGCGAATGCGATGATATGTGGCGCAGCGGCAAACGTTGCCATCCATCGCCTTGTCGATGTCGTCGTCGGTTGGATTTGATATTTGCGTAAGCAATCCCACAGCCGCCATCACTTGGCCGGGCTGGCAATAGCCACATTGGGCGACATCGAGTTTGATCCAGGCCGCTTCGACAACTTTGGCGATGTCGCCGCTTGCGCCATCTGCAACGCCTTCGATGGTCGTCACGTCACGACCATCGACATCGCGCGCTTGAATTTGGCACGAGCGCACGGCTTGGCCGTCGAGATGAACGGTGCAAGCGCCACACAGCGCTTTGCCGCAGCCGAATTTGGTGCCGGTTAGCTGCAACTCATCGCGCAGTAACCACAGCAACGGCATTTTGGGGTCGACGTCGACGCTCTTCTTTTGACCGTTGACCGTAAAATTTTGTGCCATTGCTATTTCCTTGAAGCCAAAGCGCGTAATCGTCGCCAACGCCCTAGCGGGCCTAACGGAGCGAGATCGATAAAAGTTGCAACCCGGCGGACAATTCATTTCGGCTTGCAGGCTACTGCTTTCAACCGTCCGTTATTTGGCAATGCAGGCTGCATTTCTCAACACCTCATCGTAGCGGTGGACAATTTGGGTGCTTGAGGGTTGTGCGGCGCGGGCAAAAAGCCCATTATGATGCCGGGAGGTTGGTGGCGGACGAATTCGTCGCCAACCGGGTCAGGTCCGGAAGGAAGCAGCCCTAACGATTTTGAAATCGGGTCGATCGCCAGCCTCCTTTTATCGCTTGCGGGCCGCAAGGCTTCTCGCTTTGGCGAACCCGTCCAGCGATCCCGCGCGTCCTCCTCTCCGCGCTCTTGCCCCCTCGCCCTCCGGGCGTTAAGCCGTTCAGGATCATGGCGAATAAGAAGTCCACAGGCTCCGACGATACTGGCGCACAATCGGTTGACCCGAGCGTGGAGGATGTTGCGCAATTCTCGGCTGCTGCTTGGTCTTCACAATCCCAGCAACGTCCTGAGGCCTCTCAACAGAGAACGAACCCAGCAGTCACCGCAAGCCAGTCAGTTGTGATCGCGCCGCCCTACGTCGTGCTCGCGCGCAAATACCGGCCAGCCAACTTCGACGATCTCATCGGCCAAGACGCGATGGTCACGACGCTGAAAAACGCGTTCGCCGCCGGTCGCATCGCGCAAGGCTATATGCTCACCGGCGTGCGCGGCGTCGGCAAGACCACCACGGCGCGCATTCTTGCACGCGCATTGAACTACGAAGCGCCCGGCATCGATCGGCCGACCATTGATACGCCGGTGCTCGGCCGCCACTGCGCCGAGATCATGGAAGGCCGCCACCCAGACGTCTTCGAGATAGACGCGGCATCGAACACCGGCATCGACAATATTCGGGAGATCATCGACAGCGCGCAATATAATCCGCTTGTCGCGCGCACCAAAGTATTCCTGATTGACGAGGTCCACATGCTGTCCAAGGGCGCGTTTAACGCGCTTTTGAAGACGCTTGAGGAACCTCCCGCGCATGTGAAATTCATCTTCGCGACGACAGAAATCCGCAAGGTTCCCGTTACGGTGTTGTCGCGCTGCCAGCGTTTCGACCTGCGGCGCGTCGAACAGCCGGTGCTCGTTGCGCATTTCCAGAAGATCGTCGCCAAGGAAGGCGCTCAGGCCGACGCCGATGCACTGGCGCTGATCGCGCGCGCCGCAGAAGGTTCCGTCCGCGACGGCTTGTCGATCCTCGATCAGGCAATCGCGATGGGCGAAGGACACGTCTCGGCCAGCAAAGTGCGCGCGATGTTGGGCCTTGCCGACCGCGCGCGGGTGTTCGATTTAGCCGAAGCGATTTTTCGCGGGGACGCCGCCGCCGCACTCGAGGGCTTGCGCAGTCTCTATCATGACGGCGCCGAGCCCGGCCAAGTCGTCTCGGACCTTGCCGAAGCGGTGCACGTCGTGGCGCGCATTAAAGCTGTCGGCACTGAGCCAGCTGGCGAGGGTTTGTCATTTGAAGAAAAAGCCCGCGCCGTCGGCTTGGGTGAGCTGCTTAGCATGCCGTACCTGTCGCGCGCTTGGCAGATGCTATTAAAAAGTATCGAGGAGACGACGCGGTCGCCGAACCCTATCTCTGCCGCCGAGATGGCTCTGCTGCGACTCGTCTACACCGCTGATCTGCCGACGCCGGACGATATCATCCGCACCCTTGGCGGCGGTTCTATTTCGGGGCGCGGTGGCGCTGGCGCGCACAAGCCGCGCGCCGATGACCATGCCTCCCAACAAAGCCAACAGCGCGGACCTTTGAGCCGTGCGCCGGATGCGTCTGCCCCAAGCGTCACTGCGCCTAAATATGCCGCCGCCGATGACGACGTCACAGTCGATGCCGGGCTTGACGACAACAGGCTTGACGACAATAGGCTCGACGACGACGGCCTCGACGAAAATTTGGGGCTAGAGGAAACGGCGCTGCCGCCAGCCCTACCAGCCCAGCTCAATTCGTTTGCCGACGTGTTGGCGCTCGTCTCAGTGAAACGCGACGTTAGACTCAAGATGCATCTTGAAGATCACGTCAGCCTCGTGAAGTTCGATGCGATCGCTGGATCTATCGACTTGTTCTTCCTTCCCGGCGCGCCGCCAGAGTTGGCCAACGATTTGCGCGAAAAGCTCAACGCGTGGACCACCCGGCGCTGGGTCGTGGTGTTGTCGAAAACTGCCGGCGCGCCAGCGGTCGGTGCGGTGCGCCGCGCAGCCGAAGCCGCCGAACTCGAAGCCTTGAAGTCTCATCCGGCCGTCAAAGCGCTGCTCGCCGTTTTTCCGGAAGCAAAAATTGCCGAGATCAGGCGACTGACCGCCATCGATACCGACATCGACGACGAAAGCGCCGCGGGCTGATCTCCGGTTTTGTATAAACTCTGCCAAGCGAAGAGGACGTGAATGAAAGACATCATGGGTATGATGAAAAAAGTGGGCGAACTGCAGGCCCGCATGAAAGACGTGCAAGACGAGCTTGAGAAGATCGAGGTCGAGGGCCAATCCGGCGGCGGGCTTCTTAAGGTGACAGTCGACGGCAAGGGTAGCCTCAAGCGAGTCAACATCGATCCAAGCCTGATGCAGCCAGGCGAGGGCGAAATCCTGGAAGACTTGATCGTTGCAGCTTCAGCCGATGCCAAAGCAAAGTCTGATGCGATCCTGCAATCGAAAATGGCTGAACTCACCGGCGGCTTGCCGTTGCCGCCCGGCATGAAATTATTCTGACCGGTTTTGCAGATCTGGCTCGCATCGGGAACACATGTCTAAGAAAATTGCCGGACCCGAAATCGAGCGGCTGATCCAGTTGCTCAGCCGCCTGCCGGGTCTGGGGCCGCGCTCTGCACGCAAAGCCGTTTTAAGTTTGCTCAAACGGCGCAACGACCTGCTGGTGCCGCTCAGCGAAGCGCTGGCGTTAGCGGTCGAGAAAATTTCGCAATGCCCGCAGTGCGGCAACCTCGATACCGTTTCGCCCTGCAGTTTGTGCCAAGACACCCGTCGCGATCACTCTTTGATTATCGTCGTCGAAGAGGTAGGCGATCTATGGGCGCTCGAACGCGCCGGTGTCGTGCCGGCCCGTTACCACGTGCTCGGCGGGCATCTATCGCCGCTCGACGGCGTGGGGCCGGAGGATTTGAATATCTCGACGTTGATCGAACGCGCGCGCGGCGGCGAGGTCAAGGAAGTCCTGCTTGCGCTCAACGCGACCGTCGAGGGCCAATCGACAGCGCATTACGTTGGCGAACGACTCGAGGGCACGGGCGTCATGATCTCGCGGCTCGCACAAGGCGTACCCATTGGAGGCGAGCTAGATTACCTCGACGAGGGCACCCTGGCCGCCGCCTTCAAGGCACGGCGGAAACTGTCATGACCAAAGTATTGCGCGGCCGCCGCTTCATGTCGCGATCGTGAGTATCGACGAGCCTCCACGCCGGATGGCGATGCCTCCAAACCCGGCGGCGATGTCGCTAAGCGAAAGGGCTCCGTCCGCACGCCGGATGGCGCTACAAGGCAAGTTCGTCACCGGTTCGATCCGGCGCCACATTCTGCTCATGACAGGAGCTGGTGCCATTGGCCTGATGGCAATTTTTGCCACTGATCTGGCCAACATCTACTTCCTGAGTTTTGCTGGCGATCAGGAAGTCATCGCGGCCGTCGGCTATGCCAGTTCAATTCTGTTTTTTACGACATCGATCGGCATCGGGTTGTCCATTGCTGCGACCTCGTTGGTCTCGCCGGCGCTGGGGGCTGGACTGCGATCGCGCGCGCGGCGGCTTTCGACGCACGCTCACATCTTGTCGTTTTTGACGTCCAGTTTTGCCGCCCTACTCGTCTGGCTGGCTATATCGCCGGTTCTTGCGATGTTCGGCGCGACCGGGCGAACGTTCGATTTGGCGGCGCACTATCTCGTGATCCTCGTGCCCACCATGCCGATGCTGGCACTGGGCATGACGTCGTCTGCGGTTCTGCGCTCGGTGGGCGATGCCCGGCGTGCTATGCACATCACCCTGTCTGGCGCCATCGTCAACTTGGCGCTCGACATGTTTTTGATCTTGCATCTGGGTTGGGGGATAGAGGGCGCCGCTATCGCAACATCGCTGGCGCGCATCGTCGTGATGGCGACAGGGCTCTACGGTGTGATCGGCATTCACCGGTTATTCACGGCCCCGAAGCTTGCAAAGCTCTTGGCCGATGCACCAGCTTTCGCCCGCATAGCAGTACCGGCCGTGCTGACCAATATCGCGACGCCGGTCGGCAACGCTTACGTCACGGCCGCGATCGCGCCGTTTGGCGATGGGGCGGTGGCGGGCTGGGCCATCATCGGTCGAATCATCCCCGTGGCGTTCGGAGCGATCTACGCGCTGACCGGCAGCGTCGGGCCTATACTCGGGCAGAACCTTGGCGCGAGACTGCCAGATCGCATGCACGGCGCCGTCACCCAGTCTCTGATCGTGATGTGCGCATTTACGGCGATTGCCTGGGGATTGCTCGCCGTTCTGGCCGAACCCCTTGCCGGGGCGTTCCATACGTCGGGCGAAGCGCGCGACCTTATCGTGTTGTTCTGCCGATGGCTTTCGCCGCTTTTCGTCTTCCTTGGGGCGCTGTTCATCGCCAACGCGACGTTCAACACCTTGGGGCAGGCGCATTATTCTTCGATGCTCAACTGGGGCCGCGCAACTGCAGGTACGATACCGTTTGTGCTGTTAGGGGCACACTTTTACGGTGCGGCTGGCGTGTTGGCTGGAAATATGTTGGGAGGGGTCATGTTCGGCATCGGTGCGATCTGGCTAACGTACCGGTATATCGAGAAAATATCGCACAGCATGAGTTAGGTCTGAGGCTTAAACGACGATTTTGCACCACCCATTCACAGCCTTTTTGCAAGCTTGCGTCGGCGAACTTGGAAGTTGAGCCGCGATGCGTTAGCAACACTATTCGTTTCGGAAAACGGTGCGTATCTGGGTATATTTGGACGCAACCGGATCAATGATTATTGGATATCGCCACGGGTGAGTGAATCAGCCCAACATCAGCCGGCCTCACGGCGCCTGCGGCAATGGCTTCTCGATCTGCCGCGGCGGCAGAAAAGAGCCTTGCTCGTCGTGTTGGATTTTGTCGCGCTGAGCGGCGTGCTGTGGGCGATCATTTCTGTCCGCTATAACACCTTCTATTGGCCGCCGGACGGCGCAACGATGGCCGTAGTCTTGGCCGCACCAGCACTCACCATCATGACGTTTGCTTACGCGGGGCTCTACCGGCTCGTGACCCGCTACCTCGGATCGCGCGGCCATTCCCGCATCGTCGCCAGCGTCGCGCTATCGGTGCTCATCTGGTCGCAAATCGTTTTCATGTCCGGGCAGCTTGGAATTCCGCGCTCGGTCATCTTGATCTACGGCTTCATCGCCGCGCTGGCGGTGACCGCGTCGCGCCACTTTGCGGCGTGGCTGTTGAAGTCGTCCGGCATCTCGTTGCCGAGACTGAACGACGAAAGCCAACGCTATCCCGTCATCATCTATGGCGCGACGCAGCCAGGCGTCGAGCTGGCCAATGCCCTGAATAGCGGGCGCGGACGCGAAGTCGTCGGGTTCTGCGATACGTCTCCAACGATGTGGGGGCAGTACGTCAGCGGTATTAAAGTCTACCGGCCCGAGAAGCTTGGGCGCGTCATCGAGCGGTTTGGCGTCAAGGAAGTTTTGCTCGCCATCCCCTCCGAAGACCGAAACGAACGTCGGCTCGTTCTGAAGGAACTCGAAAACTATCCTGTGGCCGTCAAAGTCTTGCCCTCGCTCGAAGAGATCGCCTCTGGTCACGTCTCGGTCACTGATTTGCGGCCGCTTGAAGTTGCCGATCTGTTGGGCCGCGACAGCGTTCCGCCCAACCTTGACTTGCTGTCGCGCAACACCCGCGACAAGAACGTTCTGGTGACCGGAGCTGGCGGTTCGGTCGGCTCGGAGCTGGTGCGCCAAGCGCTGCGCGTTAGCCCGAAGCGGGTTGTGCTGTTCGATCTCTCAGAATCGGCGCTGTACGAAATTCAGATTGAGGTCGAAGAGCTGGTCGCCGAACTCAAGGGACCAGCAGCCAAGCCCGAAATCATCACTGTTCTGGGTTCGGTGCTCGACAAGCCGCTCGTGATCGACACCATTCGCCGCCATCGGATCGAGACGATCTATCATGCAGCGGCTTACAAGCACGTTCCCATCGTCGAGCACAACGTGACGGTCGGACTGACTAATAACATCTTCGGCACGGAAGTTGTGGCCGACGCCGCGCTCGCCAATGGCGTCGAGCGCATGGTGCTGATTTCTACCGACAAGGCCGTGCGCCCAACCAACGTGATGGGCGCTTCGAAACGGTTAGCCGAATTGATTTTGCAGGCCCGTGCTTCAGCGCAGCCCGCAACAGTGTTCACGATGGTGCGGTTTGGAAACGTGCTCGATAGTTCGGGCTCTGTGGTGCGCCGCTTCCGGCGGCAAATTCTTTCCGGCGGCCCCGTCACGGTCACGCACCCCGAAGTCATGCGCTATTTCATGTCGATCCCGGAAGCTGCCGAACTTGTCATTCAGGCCGGCGCCATGGCGCAAGGCGGCGACGTGTTCGTGCTCGAAATGGGCGAGCCCGTAAAGATAGACGATTTGGCCCGATTGATGATCAAGCTCAGCGGCCGCGAAGTGCGCGAGAGCACCAATCCCGATGGCGATATAGAGATTGTCTACACCGGCTTGCGACCCGGCGAAAAGCTCTACGAAGAGCTGCTCATCGGTGCCAGTACGGCGGGAACCGAACATCCGCGCATCTTGCGCTCAGACGAGCCGGCGCTGTCGCCGGCCGAATTGCAGCGCGAACTTGATTTACTCAAAGCGGCGATGGAATTACGCAACGTCGAGACCATTCAAGCAGCTCTCATGCGCACCGTAGAGGGCTATCGCCCCGACGTCGATGCGCGCGCCGCCGACACATCTTTGGCGTCGACATGGGTCGCGCCGTCGCGGACCCTGCATTGACGGGAGTGCACTAGATGGATGGTTTGCAGCCGATCGCGGTGGCGGCGGAACCCTTCCATTCCGAGCACGTAGCGTCGCCCCCGCAAGGCCGTCGCATCGTCATCATAGGCCCATCCGGCCGCGCAATTTCGCGCCTCAGAGGCGCGCTGATCCGCGATGTGCTGAGCCGCGGTCACAGCGTGCTCGCTTTAGCGCCGCAAATGAGTTCGCAAGACGCGCAAAGCCTGATTGCTCTGGGCGCAGAGGCTGCGAGTTTTGCCTTGAAGCCTGAAAAGTTTTCGCTCTGGCCGGGACGGGTCGCGGTGCGGGCATTGGCTGAGCTGGTAAAAGTCTGGCGCGCCGACGCCGTCCTCATCTTTGGCCATGCAATCGTGCAGCTTGCCTGCCGTGCCGCGCGCATCGCCGGGATCAAAACCACTGTCTTGATGGTCAGCGAATTGAGCGGCGGCGCGGTCAGCGGGGCGTTGGCGCGGGCAATCAAATCTGCCGATAAAGTCGTGTCCCATAATCGCGACGATCACCGCGCCCTTAGCGCCAGCGCTGCGGCGGGCGGCGAGCACAAATTTCTCCGCGTCGCCGGTGCTGGCGCCGATCTGGCGGGCATGGCCGCTCTGCCATTGCCCGACTTCGATAACGGCGTTGTCTTCCTGATGGCCGCGCGACTGGATAAGGAAAAAGGCGCGCGCGATTTTTGCGAAGCAGCCACGATTGCGCGCAACGAAGGGCTGAACGCGCGTTTTCTGTTGGCGGGTCCTGACGGCACGGGCGACGGCGCGCTCAGCCCGCAAGACTTGAGCGTGTTTGCCGGTAGCGTGGAATTCCTCGGCGACGCCGCCGATATCCGTGCCGTCTTGCAGCGAGCTCATGTGTTTGTCGCGCCATCCTACGTCGAAGGTATGCCGCACGCGGTTCAACAGGCGATGGCGGCGGGCCGTCCCGTCATCGTCAGCGATGTTGCGGGCTCGCGCGAGACGGCGGACGAATTTGTCAACGGCATCGTCGTGCCCCCGCGCAACATCGCAGCGTTGGCCGGAGCCTTCCGCCGCATGGTCAAAAGCAAAGAGCTGATTGCCGCGATGGGCCGGGCGAGCCGCGTCAAAGCCGAACGCAACTTTGATGTGGCGGCCGTCAATCGCGATCTTCGCGTAGCGTTAGGCTTGGCGTGAACGGTCGGCCCCGGGTTCTGGTAACGGGCGCTTCGGGTTTTGTTGGCGCTTACATCGTCCGCTTCTTGGCGTCCCGAGATTTTGCCGTGCGCGCGGCCACCCGGTCCGGCCAAGCGATTGCGTGCGCAGAAGCCGTCGTGCTGCCAGATCTTGCCAGCGATTTTGATGCTGGCCCGCTCGTTGATGGCATGGACGCCGTCGTGCATCTGGCTGGCATTGCGCACGCCACGGCAGCGATACCTGATGCGGTTTATCACGCCGTCAATGCCGAGGCCGCCCGCAAGCTTGCTATTGCGGCCGGGCAAGCGGGCGTGCGGCAATTCATTTTGATGTCATCGGTGCGCGCGCAATCTGGCCCATGCGCGAGCGGCTTGCTGACCGAGGCCCTAGAGCCGGTCCCGACGGACGCTTATGGACAATCGAAACTTCAAGCAGAGCGCGCGGTCGCCGCAGTGCTCGAAGGTTCGCGCACGGCAAGCGTGGCGCTGCGGCCGGTGCTGATTTACGGACGGAACGTCAAAGGCAACATGGCCACGCTTGAACGCTTGGCGCGCTCTAAAATGCCTTTGCCTCTCGGCGGACTGTCAGCGAAGCGCTCTCTGCTTAGCTTGGAAAATCTAGGGAGCGCTGTTGAGCATTGTCTGCGCGCGCCGACCGCCGTTCACGGCACGTATCTTGTGGCCGATGCAAGTCCGGTCAGCGTTGCCCAAATCATCGCGAGTATGCGCGCGGGGCTCGGACGCCCGCCGGGTCTCTTCTCGATTCCTGCGCGTTCAATCGAATTGATCTTGCGGCGCGCTGGGCGCTCGGATGCTGCCGACCGGCTGTTTGGAAATCTGGCAGTCGATACGGCGGCATTACGGGCGACGGGATGGTCGCCACAACACGATACCGCTGAGGCGCTGGCGGCATGGATGCGCGCCAGCAAGTAGCGCAGTTCAAAACATAGCGCAGTTCAAAGTGCGGTTAGTTGTTGCCCGATCGGCGGTCGATTTCGTCGAGCGTCGGCTGGCGCGGACGCTGCCCCTGCTTCTTTGGCAAGATCAGCAGTAGAATGACCAGAGGCGGCACGACGAAGCACCACGCCATCCAATAAGAATGGTCGCGATTTTTTGGGTACGAAATCAGCGCCGCCAACAACGAGGCAGCAAGTGAGCTCAAGCCCCAAATGACAATCCACTGCATCGCAAGCACGGTTTTCAAATTCCTGTTTGAGCCACACGCTAAGCTATGGCCTGCTATCAGGTGATGCCCAAACATGGCAAAATCAAGCGGTTTGACGGTTTAGGTGGCGCGCCTACATAAAATCGAGGCCAAGATCGAGAACGGGGGCTGAATGTGTCAAAGCGCCGACGGAAATCAGGTCGACGCCGGTATCGGCAATCGCGCGCACTGTGGCGAGGTTAACGCCGCCGGAGGCTTCAGCCAGACACCGGCCTGCAATGAGCCGCACCGCCTTGGTCAATTGATCGGTTGTCATATTATCGAGCAGAACGGCGTCGATGTTATGGCGTAGCGCTTCTTCGAGTTGGGTCAGGGTGTCGACTTCAACTTCGATTTTCATCATGTGCCCGGCCGCCGACCGCGCGCGCTCGATGGCGAGGGAAATTCCCCCCGCCGCGACAATGTGATTGTCCTTAATCAATACGGCGTCGAATAGTCCTGTGCGGTGGTTGTGTCCGCCGCCGCAGCGCACGGCGTATTTTTCAAATGCGCGCAGGCCCGGCGTGGTCTTGCGCGTGTCGGCGATTTTGACGCCCGTGCCTTCGACGGCTTGGGTGTAGCCCCGCGTCAGCGTGGCGATGCCGCTCATGCGGCCCATGAAGTTGAGAGCCACGCGCTCAGCGGTGAGAATGGCGCGCGCGTTACCGGAGATCCGGGCTATCACCGCGCCAGGGGCAACGGTCGCGCCGTCGGCGATCAATGTTTCAAAGCGTATGGCCGGGTTGAGGCTTGCGAACGCGGCGTGCGCAACTTGCAGCCCTGAGACGACACCCGGAGCGCGAGCCGCGATGACGGCTTCGATGACCGCGTCGGCGGGCACAGTCGCGTCGGTTGTGATATCGCCGCGCAATCCTAAATCTTCAGCCAGTGCGGCGTTGACTGCGTTGGCGATCAAAATCGCTGGCATCGGTGCGGGCGCGGAATCGTGGCTCTCGCCAGCATTCACGCGCACAGCATCAGGTTTCACGGCTTGGGGTTTCGCGACTGTGGGCTTCATGGCCGACAATCTGCCAGGCCGAGGGACTTGGCGCGCCCGGCACCCGAATGTTCGATTTTTCCCAAATCGGCCAGGGTCATAAATGTGCGCTGCGCTTGGGCCTGATCGCCGTTTGGGAAATCGGAGCGATAATGCCCGCCCCGGCTCTCTTTGCGTTGCAAAGCCGCAGCGGTGATGAGGCGTGCGGTCAAAACCATGTTGACGAGAACGCTGTCGTCGCCGACGTCGCGCGCAATCGACTTGAGCTCAGTGAGGGCTGCTTTCAAGCCAGCGCCATTGCGCACCACGCCAACGTCCGTCGTCATGATATGGCGCAGACGCGTGACCGCAGCATCGCGCGTTTCGGGCGCAACGGGTGCAGGGCCTGCAACGCGGCGGGGCACGACGAACGGCCCCGTCCGGCCATGCGGCATCAGGCTCGAAATATCCTGTGCGACCCGCGCGCCAAATACGACGGCTTCGAGCAGAGAGTTCGATGCCAGCCTGTTGGCGCCGTGCAAACCGGTCGATGCCACTTCGCCGACTGCCCACAACCCAGCTATACTCGTGCGGCCGCGGACGTCCGTCGCGATGCCGCCCATATGATAGTGCTCGGCTGGTGCCACCGGAATGGTTTGCGTCACGGGATCGATGCCAGCGGTTTTGCAGAACGCCGCGACTGTTGGATAGGCTGTTGCCAAGCGCTCGCCGATGGCGGTGCGGCAATCGAGGTATGCGCCGCGCCCGGCTGTGATCTCCGCAAACACGCCGCGCGCCACGATATCGCGCGGGGCCAGTTCGCCGCGCGGATCGATTGCCAGCATGAAGCGCTCGCCGGCTTTGTTGAGGAGCGTCGCGCCCTCGCCGCGCAGGGCTTCGGTTGCAAGCGGCGCAGGGTCGAGACCGGCGTCGATTGCCGTTGGGTGAAACTGTACGAATTCAGCGTCGGCGATCACGGCGCCAGCGCGGACCGCCATCGCGATGGCTTCGCCTTTTGCATACGAGGGATTGGTGGTGAGACCGAACAGGGCGCCGACGCCACCCGTTGCCAAAACTACAGCGCAGGCCGGCACGAATTCGTAGGTGCCGGCACCAACAGCTACGGTCCTGATCAGCCGAACGCCCTCGACCGCGCCGTCTTCGGAAATCAAGTCGTCGGCTTCGTAGCCTTCAAGCATGCGGATCGACGGTGTCTTGCGCGCTGTTGCGATCAACGCCTGCATGATAGCAGCGCCGGCACGGTCGCCGGAGACGCGCACGACGCGCTTTTCGGTATGCGCCGCTTCCTTCGACAGTACGTAGTGGCCTTCGAGATCGCGGTCGAACGGCACGCCGAATTGCAACAGGTCGCGAATACGGTCTGGCCCCTCATTGGCGACGAGTTGAGCGACGGCTTCATCGACCGTGCCCGCGCCGGCCGCGATCGTGTCGGCGGCATGTTTATCGGCGCTATCGCCTTCGCCGACGGCTGCTGCGATGCCGCCCTGGGCCCAGACGCTCGATGCGCCTTCACCGAGTGGGGCTGCCGCAATGACCGTGACCGGAAGCGGCGCGAGCTTCAAGGCCGTGAACAGGCCCGCAAGCCCCGCGCCGATGATGACGATGTCGCCGGGACGCGAGGTCATTTCGGCCGGCGTAAAGCCCGTTTTGCCGGCCTTGCTGCGCGCCGTAGTGCCCGAGCCTGAAGCACCTGATCCTGAAGCAACAATGCGTTTCGTTTGAGCCGCCATAATGCCAAGACCTTTCGGGTCAAAGTACGCAAAAAGTTTAGCTGGTGAGGTTGACCATGCGTTCGACGGCGCGGCGCGCGCGTTCCGCGACTTCGGCGTCGACCTTAACCTCGAACTGATTGTTGACGAGGCTCGCATAAATGTTCTCAAGCGAGATACGCTTCATGTGCGGGCACAGATTGCAGGGCCTGACGAATTCGACGTCCGGTACCTCGACGGCGACGTTCGAGGCCATCGAGCATTCGGTGACGAGCACCACCTTTTTTGGCTTGTTCGTTTTGACCCAATTGATCATGCCAGACGTGGAGCCGGTATAGTCGGCAGCTTTGATCACATCGGGCGGGCACTCAGGGTGCGCGATGATTTTGACGCCGGGTTCCGACACGCGATAAGCTTCGAGCTCAACGCCCGTGAAACGCTCGTGCACCTCGCACGAACCTTTCCACGTGATGATCTCGACCTTGGTCTGGGTCTGCACCCACTTCGCCAAATATTGATCGGGAATGCACAACACGCGTGGCGCATTGAGGCTCTCGACAACCTTGACGGCGTTGGAAGACGTGCAGGTGATGTCGCATTCGGCTTTGACGGCGGCCGAGGTGTTGACGTAGGTGACGATGGGCACGCCGGGGTAGGCTTCGCGCAGCATCCGCACGTCTTGCGGCGTGATCGATGCGGCGAGCGAGCACCCGGCGCGCAGATCGGGGATCAGCACGGTTTTGTCCGGTGACAGCAATTTCGAGGTCTCGGCCATGAAGTGCACGCCGGCCTGGACGATGACGTCGGCGTCGACGCGTGCGGCCTCCTTAGCCAGCTGAAGGCTATCGCCGCGAAAGTCTGCGACTCCGTGAAAGATTTCGGGCGTCATGTAGTTGTGCGCGAGGATGACGGCGTTGCGCTCTTTTTTGACCTCGTTGATTGATTTGATCAGCGGCGCGTAATGCGTCCACTCCATCGGCGTCACGACATGTGAGACGCGCGCGAACAACGGCGCCATCTCGGCTTTCAGCGCGGGCGACCATTGATAGCGCGATGGCACCAAAGCCGGAGCCACCGTCGGCCTCGTACGCGGGCTGTTCAAAGACGGTTGGATGAGTGTCGTAACCACAGACGGCATCTCCGATCCCCAACAAATATACTCTTCAAGAGCATATCAACGGCCTGAAGACACTTCGGCCTAACGTACCGACGAGGCTCAGTTATTAATGCTCATTTTGAGCATCAAAGCGATGTTAAGAATGTAAGGTATCGTCGCGCAAAGTCCAGGCCCACGCGCAGAAATCTTGAACTCGATCTGCGCGTGGGCCTTGGAGGTTTAATTGCGAGCAGGCGGTGCCGATACCCTGACGCCCGGCGCTGGACGCTCAAGCAGTACTTCGCGGCGGAAGCGGAACAGCTTGGCTGGCCGACCTCCGGTACGCGTTTTCATTTCGCCGGTAGTCTCCACAAGCCCTGCGCCTTCAACAAGGCGGCGGAAATTCTGCTTATGCAGATGCGGTCCTAGAATGGCTTCAACAGCTTTCTGAAGCTCATAGAGTGTGAACTCGTCGGGCATCAGTTCGAATACGACAGGGCGATATTTGATCTTCGCGCGGGTCCGCCCGATCGCCGTCGCTAACACGCGGCGATGATCGAATTGCATCGGCGCACCGAGTTTGCAGCGCTCGGTCCATGCCTCGGCCGAGATCCGGCCGTCGCGTTTTGCTTCTTCGACGAGGCCCGCCTCATAGAGAAGCTCGTAGCGGTCGAGAACCTTTTCTTCGTCCCAAGCAGCCCCGTCCAATCCAAAGCACATCCGAACGCGGTCGGCGCGCGCGATAGGCTTTTGTGCGGCAGAGCCGTTGACGGGGCGTTCAGCCCAGGCTTTCAGCCGTGGCTCAATTTCGTTTGAGATGATTTCTGGCCGACCGCGGCGCCAATCTTCCCATGGAAAATATTGATACCAGGGACGCCATACGCCACCTGTCAGGCCGTGCTCGCTGGAGGCTTGTGTGAGCGCCAAGTAGCCGATCGACACGATATGCGGTGCTACGTCGTTCTGTTCGGTATGGCGGCCGCGATCGCCGAATGTATAGAGCTGTTCGGCATAGCCCAAATCAAGACCGGTCTGATCGCGGACCCAAGATCTGAGGCCACCCTCCAGCGTGCGATGATCGCGCGGTGAAAACGGTCCAAACGGCAACGCGTCCGTGGCGCCTGAATGGTCGGGCTCGGCCCGCACAATCAACACCACCGGTTCATTTTCCCGAACCGCCACGATGGCAGCGTTCAGGCCTATCTCGACTGCAGCTGCATCCATCGCGGATCGTGCCAAGGTACGGTGGGCTTTTTCTGCTATTGGCTTGCCCCTGCCTGATAATTCCATGTTCATAGTGATCATCCCCGTGCTCCCCAAGAGCCGGGCTAGAGACTGATCATGGCTATTTTCGGAATAGGTGTTGCTAGAAAAGCCAATGTAATGCCGCAAATCCGCCAAATTTTCAGCGACTCGACAGCACCGAAAACCGTTCAAGAAATTGTGCCTGGGCGTCTTGCGCGGCGAGCGGCTCGAGTGACATGACGCGCGCTGCCAACACCGCCGGTAATTTCGGGCGGCCAAAAAAATCTTCAGCTTCGGCTTCGGCGAAGCCAGCCAGACGCGTCGCTTCGAAAAACGCCGCGATCCGGTCGGCGTTTTTGATGGCTGCCGTGACCGCTTCCGGCAATTGCGCGGGCAGACCAAAGCGGGTGTGAATGGCGGCCAGCAAACGGAGCTCGAAAGCTTTGTAATCGAGGCCGACAGCGGCTTTGAACGGGCTGATCAAATCGCCGACGACATATTCGGGCGCGTCGTGTAACAGAGCTGCCAATTTCTCAGGCGCGCCGAAGTCAGGGTTTAACGCGGCGGCGATATCTTCGACCAAGATCGCGTGCTGGGCGACGGAGAACGCGTGCGCGCCGACAGTCTGGCCATTCCAGCGTGCCACCCGCGCCAGCCCATGAGCGATATCTTCGATCTCGATATCTTGCGGCGAGGGCGCCAACAGATCGAGGCGCCGGCCAGACAACATGCGTTGCCAGGCGCGCGGGCCCTGCATTGGAGAAGGTTGTGGGTGTTGTGCGCTCATCGTCAAATTATCGTTGGGTTATCGTCTGGGGCACTTTCAAATCGCGTTGCAGTTTCGCACAGATGGCGTGCCGATGACAGGTGACAAGGTGATCGTTGACGAGGCCCGACGACTGCATGAAGGCGTAAACGGTTGTGGGTCCGACAAAGCGAAATCCTTCAGCCTTTAGTCGTTTTGAGATCGATACGGATTGCTCGGTCTGGGACGGCACGTCGGCAAACGATTGGCGTTTTGCGGCGGGCTCGCGCTTTTCCGCCAGCCCCCAGATGAAAGTCGCGAAGGAAAGATTTCGCGAAATGGCCTGATAGGCTTTGGCGTTGTCGATGGCGGATAAGATCTTCAACTTGTTGCGCACGATGCCCGCATCGCCCATCAGGCGCGCGATATCGCGTTGGCGGTAGCTGGCGATCTTATCTGCATCGAAGTGATCGAAGGCGCGGCGGAAATTGTCGCGCTTTTTCAGAATCGTCAGCCACGACAGGCCCGATTGAAAACCTTCCAGGATGAGTTTTTCAAACAGCAGACGGCTATCGGTCAGCGGCACGCCCCATTCCTCATCGTGATAGCGCGCGTATTCCGCATCGGCGATGCCCGTCCACGGGCAGCGGGTGATGGAGGATGTCGTGCCTATCATGCCGATGGCGGGGCATTTGGCTCGGCCGCTGGCAGCCAGGGCGTCGGGGCGAGCGTGACTGGTATGCTTCCGGCCATGAGAGCTACGCCCTTATCGGTGAACTCAGCGGCGCGGTCGAGGCGCAGCATCGCGAGGCCCGCGTTGCCCGCAACCGATCCCAGTTTGCCGATCGCGACGCCGTTGGCGGTGATCTCAGGCCTATCGTCGGCCAAGTCTCGCGCGCCAATGACCGGCACCACGCGGCGGCGAATGACCGTTTTGTGCTGCATGCGCGCAACGATCTCCTGGCCGACATAGCAGCCTTTGATGAACGACACGCCTTTCAGCAAATCGAAATTGGCTTCGTGCGGATAGGCATCGCCAAAGTCCCAATCGAGTCCGCCTTCTGGCACGCCGAGCGCGATGCGGTGGGCGTGGTAGTCGGCAACCGAAACTTTGACGCCGTTTGTCGCCGAGGCGATGTCGGTTGCAAAGCGCGCCTCCGCCAAAATGCGCTGGCCCAGATCGGGGTGGCGCGGATCGTCGAACGCAATCGTGGCCATCGTTGGTCCCGACGAACAGGCGTCCGGTCCCCATAATGCCAGCACGTTGTAGGCGTCCGAGACATCTTTGATTTCGACGGCAGCGCGGAGTTTGTACATGCTCAACCGCTTCGCCAGTTCGCCCGCCTTGTCGCGCGCCACGTCGAGCACGAAGCCATCGAGCGTGCGCACGCAAAAAAAGTCGAACAGGATCTTACCCTGGGGCGACAACAGGCCCGCATGCGCGGCCGCCGCTTCAAACGCCAGGTCATCGGGACGGGCGACGAGACACTCAACGTCGTTGGTGACGAGGCCCTGCAAAAATTTGACAGCGTCCGGCCCGGTCACGGCGATCGTGCCGCGATGCTCAAGTTTGGCGATTTTTGCTCGTGTCATAAGAGGGCGGGCCGGTTGCAAAGGGGATGAGAGTTACGTATGCGGGACGGGTGGCGAACGCAAGGCTGCTCGAGAAAGGCTGCTCATGTCCGAAAGCTTTGATGTGCTGATCAGAGGCGGCACGGTCGTCAATCACGATGGCATCGGATCACGCGATATTGGCGTCAGGGCTGGCCGCATCGAGGCTATTGGCCAGCTTGGCAACGCGTCCGCGCCGGAGATCATCGAGGCGCGCGGACTGCACGTGCTGCCCGGCGTCATCGACAGCCAGGTGCATTTCCGCGAGCCGGGCCTGGAACACAAGGAAGACCTCGAGAGCGGCAGCCGGGCGGCGGTCGCTGGCGGCGTCACGTGCGTTTTTGAAATGCCGAACACCAAGCCGTTGACGACGACGGCTGAAACGCTGGCGGATAAAGTTCGCCGCGCGCACCACCGCATGTTCTGCGATTTCGCGTTTTACGTTGGCGGCACGCGGGAAAACATCGGCGATATTCCAGCGCTCGAAAATCTCGAGGGTTCGGCCGGTATTAAAGTGTTCATGGGATCGTCAACCGGCGATCTCCTGGTCGACGATGAGACGTCGCTTGATCATATCATTGCAGCCCTGTCGCGCCGTGCCGCGTTCCACGCCGAAGACGAGGATCGCCTGAAAGAACGAATGCACTTGCGGCGGCCTGGCGATCCATCATCGCATCCCGAATGGCGCGATGAGCAAGCCGCTCTCATCGCCACCACGCGGCTCGTTCGTCTGGCCGAAAAGCATAAAAAGCGCGTGCATGTGTTGCATATCTCAAGCGCGACCGAAATGGCGTTTTTGGCGGATCATAAACAGTTCGCGACCGTCGAAGTGACACCGCATCATCTCACGCTTGCCGCGCCCGATTGTTACGAGCGGCTCGGAACCTACGTGCAGATGAACCCTCCCGTGCGCGACGAGCGCCATCGCGCTGCCATTTGGGCCGCTCTAGCAAACGGCATCGTCGACGTTCTGGGCTCTGACCATGCTCCCCACACGCGCGCGGAGAAGGACGTGGCCTACCCGCAGTCGCATTCCGGTATGACCGGCGTGCAGACGCTGCTGCCGGTGATGCTTGATCACGTCAACGCCGGCCGACTGTCGTTGGAGCGGCTGGTCGATCTGACAGCCCATGGCCCGCAGCGCATTTTCAACATCGTCGGCAAGGGCCGCATTGCCGTTGGCTATGACGCCGATTTTTCAATTGTCGATTTGAAGCGGCGCGAGAAAATCACCAATGCCTGGATCAAGAGCCGGTGCGGCTGGACGCCTTACGACGGCGTCACCGTTACCGGCTGGGCCGTTGGCACGATCGTGCGCGGACGCCGCGCGATGTGGGAGGGCGAGATTGCGCGCCAAGCGGATGGCGAGCCCGTGCGGTTTCTCGAAAGTAAAAACTTAACGGCGTGATCGTTAACGCGATTGGCACCGGGCTTGCTCTGCTGAGGTTCAGGCATCCAAACCGGTTCGCAATGATATGATCGCTATCCCCGATCGCGCCGCAAATTTCGCAGATCCGATATTTAAGGGCGTGCTCGGCGTTCTTTATGGGACAGCGTTCGCGGTCGCGGCGTGTGCTGTCATTGCCGCGCTATATCTGGTGAAGTCAGCCCTCGGCATCAATGTCATGGCAGGCCCGTCGCCACTTCACGATCTGCTCTATCCGCTCATCAGCGGCCAATAAAGGCCGCTGATCGAGCGTTTCGATCAGTAGTCAGCTCTGGCTACGTTCGATGGCAGCTTGCTCAGCACGCGCACCGTTGTGCCGACTTTTGCGATACTCGCCAGATGCACGACGTGACCGTTCATCATGCGGAAGCACCCCGACGACGCGGCCTGACCGATGCTCTTCACATCGTTGGTACCGTGAATGCGATAGAGCGAGTTGCCCAAATACAGCGCCATCGCGCCGAGCGGATTGCGCACGCCGCCAGTCATGATTTCAGGCAAATCCGGGCGCCGTTCGATCATCTCGGCAGGTGGGCGCCAATCGGGCCATGCAACCTTGCGCGAGATCGCTTCCGTACCCGTCCACGCGAAGCCCTGTTTGCCGACCGAGATCGGATACGCATAGGCCTTTGACGATGACAGCACGTAATAGAGCTTGCGGCCCGCGGTATCGATCACGATCGAACCAGCGCCATAGCTGTTGGAGAATGCAACGGTCGGCGGAGAGACCGGCGAGATGTCCGGGCGGCCGCCGCCGTCGGCTTCTGCTGGTCCTTTTTTCTTCTTTGCAGGCTTGTCGTCATCTTCGTCGTTTTGAAGTTTGGCTTGCGCTTTGGACTTCTTTTTCAAACCAAACAAAGAGGGTTCCTCTTTGGCTGGTTGATTGCGCTGATACTTGTTGGGCATCTGGTAGCCGTAATCGCCATAGCCTTCGTCCCGTCCAAAGGCTGAGGCTGGCGATGCAAACGCTGCGAACGCTAAAAACGCCGCCGCAACTAACAGTCTCATCATGACGCTATACCCCAGTGTTAATCCAGTATGTGAAGACCTGTAAGTTAATCAGAGACGAGGCCCGTGACCACCCCCAATGCAGTCGCAGGCGTTGAAACAGTATTTCCAGGTCGAACAGTCAGCCTACATCAGTCCTGTTTTTTAAACGCCAGCCAAGTGCCGTCAGCCCCGATTGCCAGACGCCACCAAGTCCAGCGCTTTTTCTCCCGCATTTCCTTAAGCTTGGCGGGAGGGATGAGACGATAAAGGTCGACCTCTTCAGGTCCCGTCAACTGATCTAAGGGGCGTGCTGCAAGGTAGGGCCAGATATAAATCAGGTTGTTTTCGGGGTCACGCCCGAGCGGAAGTGCCGCAGGCGGCATGTCAAATATTTCGCCCAGTGCGGCCAAAATTTCGCGGCCCTGACCGTCGCCTGAAAGCGCGCTCAACGCTTGGACCGGATCGCCTTCGCCGGTGCCGAAATCAGGACTATTGGCATTGAGTTCGATCGCCGCTTTGAGGTCTTCGATGCGGCCCGAGCGGACGGCCGATAATATCAGCTCGCGCATCTCGGCAACGTTGGGCGGCAAGGGCGGCGTTTTCGTAACTGGGTCTGCAGCCGCGCTCGACCAACAATAGACAATAAGGTGGATGGCAACTACCAGTGAGGCCACTGCGTTGCGGGCGATTGGGGTTGCAATGCCAGTGCAGTAGGAGCCGCAATCTGTGCAAGTATCCTGGCGCATCTTTTGTCTCATGTTCGCAAGCCGCCTGTCCGCCTGCGCGGCGGCGAGGGGTCTAAACGTAGACATAAGGGTACCAATTGTTAGGGTCAGAACGCTAGCATCGAAACGCCGCCTTTAGTTCGAGCTGCGGCGGTCGAGGTTTGAAAGAAATACACGGATGCTGAGCTACCTGCCCAATCCTTTGATCATTCCCGTTGGCATCATCATTGGAATCCTCATTGCAGCGCCGGTCGGACCCGTCAACGTTCTGTGCGTGCAGCGCGCCATCGAACGCGGCTTTTGGGGCGGGGTTGCCGCTGGTATCGGCTCGGTCTTGGGAGACGGGCTCATCGCACTGTGCGCTGGCTTGGGCGTCGGCGCGATCACGGGTGCGATCAAAAACAATCGCGCGATCATCCAGGTGGCTGGCGGACTGGCGCTCGCGATCTTCGGCGTCAGGCTCTATTTTGCAGCTCCGAATTTGAAAATTGCTTTAGGCAAAGATGCCGACAGCGCGAGCCTCAAAGATTACGTCTGGGATATCCCGCAAACGTTCTTCCTCACCGTCACCAACCCCGGCGCGCTGTTGGGATTGGCGACCGTGTTCGGCGGCGTCTCCACATTCGTCGAAGTTCAATCGACGATCGACGTTTTGCTGCTGGTGGCCGCGCTCATGGGCGGCAGTTTATTGTGGTGGATCAGTTTATCGTCTCTGATTAGCCGTTACAGGCATCTGATGGACGCTGACCGCCTGCAACTCGTCAATCGCATCGCAGGCACGTTACTCGGCGGCTTTGGAGTGTTGCTGCTGTTCGAAGTTATGTGGAAAGGCGGCCGGTTCTAACGGCGCGATCGAGCGCCCTCCGGCCAAACTCTTGCATCAGATTATTGGTGGCGTTTAGAGAGCGTGAACTCGCCCTCTGCCACACGCTTTTCCAGGCCACGCGTCAGCTTGATAACGCCATCTTCGCCGTAGATTGCGACCAGATCGGTCAGCGCTGTGAACAACGCCGCATAGGCCATTTGCTCTGGCGCGACGCCCGTGTCGGCGCCTTCATCCCAGGCGGCCAGTATTAGATCGAGCGCCTTCAGATTGGCGTCCTGGCGGTCTTTTTCTTCAAACGAAATCATGCCGTCCCCTCGAAATTTTCCAGCCGGCGTGGCTCGTCGGCTTGTTTTTGATTTTTGCGGTGAACGTCAAAGTGCGCCCCACGCGATCCTGATATCCGTGTGTGGCCTAGCATGACGCGCGAAGAAAGACTGCCTCTGCAACAATTCACAGTAAACTGCGCCGAGGGTCATTCAGTGCGAGGGCGCGCCGCCATGCGGAGCGGATCACGGATAGGTTTTAATCAAGCCCTCTGACAGTTGCATCGCTTCGCTCAAGAAGCGCGTGATCGCGGTCTGGGCCGAGGGGCTGCAATTATTATAGGTGCGGCTATAGCTGCGATAGCCCTGGTTGAACGCCCGCGTCAGGCGCGCGCGGCGCAATGCCGAATAGCCTTCGGCATCGACGAGTTCGCGCATCCGGTCGCGCCAGACCTGGCCTTCGTTGGCGCCGCACAGCTCTCGCAGATAGTGAACCGCGCCCAGAATTTCGGAAATCCTGAGCAGCTTATCGTCATAGGGCCGATTTTCCGGTGGGGCCGCCGCAACAGGGCTCGCGGCCAGCCAAACGGCGGTCATGCAAAAAATCGAAAATGTTCTTATATGATGAGACAATCGAGCCGCCATTGCCGTCGTTCGCACGTTTCGCGAACGGATCTAGCACCGATTCTGGGCGAGGGCACGGCGTACTGTCTTCGATGCAGACAACGGCCTGAAAGGTCTGACATGTGCTCGCGTTATAGCCTCACAGCGCCGCCGGAAGCGGTCCGGAACCTGTTTGGATACGAGCCGCTCGAAAGTTTTCCGCCGCGCTATAATATTGCGCCGACCGAACCGGTTTTGACTGTCTTGAACAAAATGAGGGGCGCGCGTGAACCTCGCCTGATGCGCTGGGGTCTGATTCCGTCGTGGGTGAAAGATCCCCGCCAATTCTCGACGCTGATCAACGCGCGCGCCGAAACAGCGGCAGAAAAACCATCGTTTCGCGGTCCATTGCGCCACCGCCGCTGCCTCGTTCCAGCGACTGGGTTCTACGAATGGACAGGCAAGCCGCGCGCCAAAATTCCCCACCTGTGCGAATTAAAAAGCCGCGCGCCCTTCGCATTTGCAGGGCTATGGGACCACTGGCTGGGTGCCGGCGGCAGCGAAATCGACACGGTTGCGATCCTCACCGTTGCGGCCAACGCCGACATGGCACCCATCCATGATCGGATGCCACTGTTCATCGCGGAAGCTGATTTCGACGCTTGGCTCGATTGCAAAGCCGGGTCGGCGGACGGCATTTTGCACCTGTTGCAACCTTTGAGCGCGGGCCAGCTCGACATCACGCAGGTCAGCCCTCGGATCAACAATTCGCGGATGGAAGGCCCAGAATTGCTGCAAAAAGAGCAAGAGACACTTCTTTAACGGGTTTAGCCTATTCGGCCTAAAGCGTTGCTGTCACTCGTGATTCGGGCCGGGGTCTCGCCCTTCCAGCCAGTCTCGTGACAGAGCAAGTCTCACAAGCGTTGCAAACCTTCCAGCATTGTTCGCGATTGCACCCGAATTGACCATGCTTGCGGTAAGGCAGGCTGGGCCACTCGCGGCCCCGCAAAATCGCGGATATTCTGCCCTGTCAAGAGCTTGCCTCGATCGGCCACTAGCAATGGCGGTCAGATCGTGAGCCAATCCCCCAGTGCCAAGGCGCGCCGGCGATCAACGCATTCATCCAACAACGCTTCAGGGAAGCGGGACGAGAGAGGACTATCGTGATGGGTTACCGCGGCGAAGATCTAGATTTGAGAACGCCACAAACATGGAGTGCGACGCCAGCGGATCTGGCCGGCGCTGGCGAGATCTCTAGCCCCCAAGCGGGCGGCTTGCGTTCCGGTTATCGCGCCGCCCCGATCTGGGTCGATGACACGGTTCTGGCGTGCTCCAATCACGCCTTCGATGTGGCGCTCGCCCATCGCTCCGGCGAAGTGCGGCTGGAACATCTGCTGCACGCACTCACCCGCATCGATGCTGCCGCCGATGCGTTGGAAGCGCGCGGCGTGCGCGTTACGGCTCTGCGTCGCGACAGTGCGACGATCATCGCGAGTGAAATTCCCGTCGGCCTGCCAATCGGCAAAGGCGCGCCACGCCGCTCTGAAGAATTCGGCGAAGTATTGCGCCTGGCGGCCGCCAATGCGTCGCGCCGCAACGCTCCAGCGGGCATCGAGGACTTGCTTTACGTGCTGTTCGACCAGCGGGCCGATCTGCCGGGCCTAGCCCTGCTCCAGCGCAGCACGGTCAGAACGATGCGCGAGCCGGTCGAGCCGCTGCCGCCGCTGACGCGCTATCTCGTCGAGCCGCCCCGTTATGCAACCCCGCCGCCCGTTGAGCGCTACGTCAAACAGCCCGAGCAAATCCGCTATCAAGAGCCGCCGCGCGAAATTCAGCGCGAAGCACCGCGGCAATTCCGTTCCGAATATGCCGGAACACCAACGGATAATATTCAGAACACCCGCATTGAAGCTCTGGAGCAGATGGTGCGGGCTTTGGGCAACGATCTGAGCGGCGAACGCCAAGTCGTCTCAGGCATGCTGCGCGACTTGAGCCGCGAAACTCAAGCTCAGCGCGACGATCAAGGCCGTATGCATACGGGCCTGTACGATCGCCTGCAAAACATCGAGCAGGGCTTGACCGACACGCGCAGCAGCGACGTTCCAGCCGAAGGCTTGCTTGAACGCTTGCAAACAATCGAAAGCGGTCTCGAGCTGCGCCTCAACGATATGTCGCGCTCATGGAGTGTGTTGTCGGATCGTCTGCAATCGCTCGAACATGCCGTGCGCGATGCCAGCGACGACACAGGTATCACGACGGACATTGTCGAACGGATCACCAAATCGATTGATTTGAAACCGATCGCGCATCGCCTCGACATTATCGAAGAAGCCCTGCTGTCTCATGCTCCGGCCAACAACACGGGCGGCGCCGATATCGCCGCACGGTTGAAGTCGCTCGAAGCTGAGATCGCGCGCGCGCTGACCTCCAACACGGCGAGCACCGGCCGCATGGAAAGTCTGCTCAGCGGATTTGAACGCCAGAAGGTCGATCTCGCAGGGCAAATCGCTCAGCCCGTCATGGAGCGCGTGTCCGAACGGGTCTCAACGCTGACAACCGCTTATCAGCACCACCAAGCGGGCGTCACCGAAATCGTCTCGACACTGGGCGGACGCCTCGACGCCGTTGAGCGCGCGGTTGCTGCCGAAATCGAAACCGCGGCTGCTAAGCATCAGGCCTACGCGCAAGATCTCACCGAAGTTCACGACGCCCTGATGAAGCTCAACCAGAACCAGCACACGCTGGCCGGGTCTATCGATCAGTGGCGTACCGAGGCAACGGGCGATTTGTCCGTCATCTCAAACCGGCTGATGTCGCTTGATCGCGACACCGAGCGGCCATTGCAGGCGATCAATTCTTTGACCGCCCAGATGGACGTTCTCAACAAAACGTTCATCGAAAAGCATCACCGGCGCCACCGCTTCTTCTACTGGCTGTTTGGCACCGACGATTGGGTCGGCTCAAGCTGGCCGTCGCAAACGGCGAGCGTCGAGGCCGAGCGTCAGCGTTTGAAACTGGTTCGCAAAGCTTAACTCAAAGCTTATTTGGCGCGCCCGAGCCCTCAAGGCAAAGCCGTTAACGCCACAAATCTGGCGCGGCTTATGCAACGACGCAAACCAAGCGGGGAGACTGTCTCCGCTTGGTGCAATTGTCGTAAATTTGAGTGTTCAAACCAATGTCGGCTGATCTTCCAGAGTCTCGGACGCCTGTCGTGTTATTGACCGCCGGGGGCGGTCCCCTCGCTCAGATCGTCACCAACGGCTTGGCTGACCGTCTGGGCAGCATTGTCGTGATCGAAGAACAGCAAGAAACTAAAGCTCAAATACTGCGCCGCCGGTCCCGTCTGTTAGGTTGGCCGCACGCTTTGAGCCAGGCGGCCGCTGGCCTGTTGATCCGCTTGTTGCAAAGCCAACGCCGCGAGCGGATAACCCGCATTTTGCACGACCACAAACTTGATACGAGCGCGCGTGGCGGCGTCACAGTTCATCGCGTGAGCAGTCACAACGGCGCTGAGGCTCGCCAGTTGTTGGCCGGGCTCAACCCGTCTGTTGTGGCCGTTTACGGCACGCGCATTCTGAATGCCAAAACTCTTGCCGCTGTCCCCGCGCCATTCATTAATTATCACGCGGGCATCAATCCGAAATATCGCGGCCAGCATCCAGGCTATTGGGCGTTGGCCAACGGCGATCCCGAAAATGCCGGTGTCACGATCCATCTGGTCGATGAGGGCGTCGACACGGGAAGTATTCTTTATCAGGCGCGCTGCGCGTTCGCGCCAGACGATACTATTTCGAGCTATCAATTCGTCCAAGCGGCGCGCGCCTTGCCGTTGTTTGCGCGCGCTATTGAAGATGCGCTGGCCGACGAGCTCGATCCACATACGGTTGCGTTGCCGTCGCGCCAGTGGTTTCCCCCGACGCTCGGCCGCTATTTGTGCACGGGCCTGACGAAGGGCGTGTGGTAACGGTGCTGGTCTTAGGTGCTTGAACCCGGCGCGTTGACGTGCATTTATGAAGAAAGTGTAAATGCCCCAACCAGTCTGGCACCCTCATGTTGCGTAAAACGTATCTCGCCAATATCGTTGTCAGTGTTGTCTGCTATATGGCGTTGTGGTCGTACGCGCCATCGTTCCCGCAAATACTCAGTTCAGTCCAGCGGTATGTAAGTCTCCATACCGCCAGCGATGTTTTCTTCGGGCCGTTGCTCGATAAGTTACTGAGCCCCCGCGCTCACTAAGCCGCCCAGTTTGCCATCACCGCCCGAAAATCTCCCTCCACTTGAGGGGAGCGGTCAGGGGTGCCCAGGGTGGGCTAACGGACGATACGATTTTCAAGTCTTGCTGTCACGATAGCGCGCCAGATCTTGGCGCGTGTCGATGTCGAGAAACGGCGCAGCGTCAGCAATCGGTAATGTCACGATGCGCTCGCGATGGGATTGCAACAGGGCCTTTGCACCCTGATCGCCAGAGAGTTTCATGAGTTTCGAAAACAATGCGCGCGGCCACACGACAGGATGGCCCTGTCGGCCATCTGGCCCCGCCGGGAAAACAATCGCGTTATGGTCGTGAGCGGCCGACAGCGCGATCAGAGCATTGACGAGTTCAGCCGTGACACAGGGCATATCCGCGAGCACGATGAGCACGCTCACGTAAGCGGGTTCGTCGGCCGCGCTCGCTGGCTCATCCTCGAGAGCGCGCAATCCCGCCTGGATCGATGATGCCAAACCTTCGTCCGCGGTCTCGTTAACACAAATGCGCCAGCGTCCTGCCCCGGCTGCGGCGACGATTGGCTCCCCATTGGGGGCTGTCACGAGAATGATGTCGGCGGCCTCGCTTTGGGAAAGTGCCGTCATAACGGTGGCGATCAGCGGCGCGCCGCGCGCGTCAGCCAACAACTTGTGGCCGCCCGCAAAGCGCGATGATCGTCCGGCGGCGAGCACGATCGCGGCGATCCGGCACCGGCCAAGAGCTATTTGGGGTTGTTCGGGCATTTAAAACCAGCTCTGCGACGACGGCACGTGGCGACCGCAATTGCGCTGCAGCCGCCCTCGGGCTAGAAGCCCTGATGATCAAAGCCTCAGGGAATGCCGCCCCGAAATCAAGCTCGAAATCGCGCGCGCCCGCGGGCAAGGGCGGCGCAAATCCGACCAGCGCCGACACTGGCGATAAGCCAACGACCACTAAAACGAAAGGTGCCGCGCCCAAAGTCGGGTTCGTGTCGCTTGGCTGTCCCAAAGCGCTGGTCGATAGCGAGCGAATTATGACCAAGTTGCGCGCTGAGGGTTATGAAATCTCCGGCCAGTACGACGGCGCCGACGTCGTCGTCGTCAACACCTGCGGATTTTTGGACTCGGCCAAGAAGGAAAGTCTCGACGCCATCGGCGAAGCCATGGCCGAGAACGGCCGCGTCATCGTCACGGGATGCTTCGGCGTCGAAGAGGGCCGCATCCGAGAAGCTCACCCCGGCGTTTTGGCGGTCACGGGTCCCCATCAATACGAACAGGTCGTCAGCGCCGTGCACGATGCCGTGCCGCCGCTGCATGACCCTTACGTCGATCTGGTGCCGCCTGAAGGCCTGCGCCTGACGCCGCGCCACTACGCTTACTTGAAGATTTCGGAAGGCTGCAACAACCGCTGCTCGTTCTGCATCATTCCATCGTTGCGTGGCGATTTGGCGAGCCGCCCGGCCAACCAAGTGATGGCGGAAGCAGAGCGGTTGGTCAAAGCCGGCGTCAAAGAACTGCTCGTCATCAGCCAGGACACCAGCGCCTATGGCCTCGACATCAAATATGCGACAAGCCCTTGGAAGGGTGCCCCGCTTAAAGCCAAATTCTTGGATCTGTCGCGCGCGCTTGGAGATCTCGGCGCCTGGGTGCGGATGCACTATGTCTATCCTTATCCGCACGTCGACGACGTCATTCCGCTGATGGCGGACGGCAAAATTCTGCCCTATCTCGATATTCCCTTTCAACATGCCTCTCCCGCCGTGCTCAAGGCAATGCGGCGCCCGGCCAGCCAAGAAAAGACGGCGGAGCGCATCCGGCGCTGGCGCGAGGTTTGCCCGGATCTCGCCATCCGCTCGACATTTATCGTCGGCTTTCCAGGCGAGACGGAACAAGATTTCGAAATGCTTTTGCAGTGGCTGAAAGAGGCGCGCATCAACCGGGCGGGCTGCTTCAAGTACGAAGCTGTCGCTGGCGCCAAGGCCAACGATCTCACCGGCACCGTGCCCGAGGACGTCAAGGAAGACCGCTGGCATCGTTTCATGGCGGCGCAACGCGATGTCAGCGGTGCGCTGCTGTCAGAAAAAGTCGGACGCGAGATCGACGTCATTGTCGATGAAACGGACGAGGAGGGCGCGATCGGTCGCTCCAAATGGGATGCGCCGGAAATCGACGGCAGTGTGTTCTTGAACGGCGCTTCGGATTTGCAGCCCGGCCAGATCGTCAAAGCCAAAGTCGCGCACGCCGACGAATACGATTTGTGGGCCGACGTGCTGCCCTAAACGTGCGTGGCCCAGATTAGGTCTCAAGCTAGATCACGTACGAGCCAAATCACGTATCTAGATTGACCGCGCCGGATGCCTCCGCCTTCACCTTGTGATCGGGTTCGACGTGGATGACGGCTTCGGAGCCCTCGATCTCGCGCTCGATGGCGGTTTCGATGTTGTCGCAAATCTTGTGCGCATCGTGCACTGTCATCGCTCCCGGCACTACCAAATGAAATTCGATGAACAGCGCACGGCCCGCCTGCCGGGTCCGGATATCGTGGGCTTGCAGCGCGCCACCGCCGTTGGCTTCGATGACGCTGCGAATTCTATTTTCGATCTCGGGGCTGGCCGCCTGATCCAACAGCCTGGACATGCTTTCGAGTGAAATTTTGTATCCGGTCCATAAGATATTGAGCGCCATCGCGGCCGCCAACAGGGGATCGAGAACGTGCCAACCGGTGATGATCGCGAGCCCTAGGCCGATGAGAACGCCAATCGACGTCACAACGTCGGTGACAAGATGCCAGCCGTCCGCAGTGAGAGCGGGAGAGCGCCAGATGCGCCCGCGATTGATGAGAGCTGCGGCCCAGGCTGCGTTGATCACACCGGCGAAGGCGTTGATCCCGAGCCCAAGGCCAGGCATTTCCAAATGCGCGCCCTCATTCAGCGATGCGTAAGCTTTGGTGAGAATGAGAATGGCCGCCAAGATGATCATGGCGCCTTCGAAAATCGCGGCGAAAAATTCGGCCTTGTGATGCCCGAACGGGTGATCGCTGTCGGCCGGTCTGACGCTGATCGTAATCGCAATCAATGCGGCAATCGCGGTAAACACGTTGACGATGCTTTCCAGCGCATCGGAATACAGCGCGACGGAGCCGGAAGACAGAAACGCGATATATTTGATTGCCATCACGGCGGCTGCGACCGCAATGTTGATGCTGGCGAAAAGACTGATCTTGTTGGCGCTCTGCAAAACAATCTCGAATTCAGCAATTGCTAACGACGTAGCTTAACTCCAGCCGAAGCCCGATGGGTCCGGCCACCGTACCCATGAATTGCAACGATTGATGTGTCGCGCTGTGCTTATCCACACCGCGCACCGGCCGCTGCCTCGCTTCTGGCCCGCGAATCTGATGCTCAAGGATGGTTGCGCGCGATGCCGTCGATCGACTGGCGTCATGTGTGCCATTTCTCAAGGGGATCCGCGATGGCCAATTTTACAACGCATATTGGCGCTGGCACGGTCGTCGCCGGCGCGCTGGCTACAATCACGTTGGCGGCTGACGTTGTAGCGCCCGAAAATCTCGTCGCGGTCACGCTCGCCGGTGTTCTTGGATCTGTGCTGCCCGATATCGATCTTAAGGAGTCGAGGCCGAGCCGCGCTATGTTTGCCGGCCTTGCGGTGTTTTTCTCGTTCGCCGTTTTGTTCACCGTTGCGGCGAAATATTCGATCGCAGAGTCGTTCATCGTGTGGCTCGGCACGCTCGTTGGCGTTCGTTACGGACTGCACACTATTTTCCATCGCATCTCAGTGCACCGGGGCATCTGGCATTCGCTTTTGGCAGCAATGTTCTGCTCAGTCGTGACAGCGATCGTATTCACGAGATTTCTCGGCCGCCCGGAGGGTGTCGCGTGGCTGGCCGCAGGGTTTATGATGATCGGTTATCTGACCCATCTCGCACTGGATGAGATGTATTCGGTCGATATCGCGGACGTGCGGATCAAGTCGTCGTTTGGAACCGCGCTGAAGCTGGTCGACCGGCGGTACAAGGCCGCCTCACTGGCCATGATCGCAGCCTTCTCGTTGGCGGTGTACATGTCGCCGCCGACTAAAATGTTCGTCGACGGCGTGAGCTCTAAAGACATGTGGACCAGCTTGCACAGCCGCTTATTGCCCAGCGACAAATGGTTCGGTCTCATAAGTGCGCATCGCACCGCCTCGGCCACGGCCACGGATATCACGACGGGATCGATTACTGCGAGCCCTGCGCCGCCGGCAGCACCAGCATCTTCGCCTGCAGCCCCCTGACAAAAGTCGACGTCAGCTCGTTGACATAGGCCGGGGCCGTTGAGCCGATAAGGGTCGGCGCTTTGTCGGTCACCGCGATAGCGGTCATGCCGTGGACGCCCGCCCATAGAATACGCGCCGAGCGGTCGATTTCCTCAGGCTTTGCGTGGGGCAATATCGGAGCAACCGTTTGTGCAACAATTGCGACGATCTCGTTGATGCCACGATGCAGCCGATCGGGCTGCGTGCCATTGCGCGGCGGCTGATGCTGGAACAGCAAGTTCCAAAGATGTCTATTTTCGATCGCGAATTGAACGTAGCCATGCGCGAGCACGGTGAGCATGTCGCGTTTGTCTTTGGTTGTCGTAAGTTCCCGCAAATGGACGGCAGCGTCGTCCAATAACTGCTCTTGCAAGGTCAGCAAAACGTCATCGAGATCTTTAAAGACATTATAGAGCGTGCCTGCCGAGTAGCCGATCGTGCGCGCAATCTCGCGCGCCGAATAGCCGATCAAACCTCGGGCTTCAATCAGCGAGCGCGAGGCGTCCAGTATGAGCTGGCGCAGCTCCTCCGGCGTGTGTGTCGATCGTCGTCCCATGCCAACTAGCGCTCCATTTCCAACTGCCCGAGGGCAGTGGATAGGATAACTGTCAGCTCAAGTCCGAAACAAGGAAAAATCCCGTTCTTTGCATGATGATAAATATGCCGAGCTTCATGACGAAGATTTCATTATTCGTTCAGACGCACAAAGATCGTTGCGCGCTTGCGGGTTAGCGCCGAACCTTACAGCGTAAACTGATGATTTTGCTGTTACTTCACCAGCCAGGGCAAGCGAGCACACAATTCTGGCCAGCGTAGTCGACGCAGCTGTTGCGGGGGCTGTACGTCATGACGTCGGAGTATGCCAACGGAGCAGTAAAGCCCGGAATGAGGCCTGCAAATGCAGGCGTGTACGTATAATCAGCCTCGACCATGACGACAGCATTGCCAGGGGTCATCATGCCCGAAGCGGGGGGGTTCTTTGTGGCGCACTTGGGCTGAACCGTTTTACCGTTGTAGGCATACGACCACTCGACGCGATTGCTGTCGGCAATCGTGCTGTGCGCCCGAATGGAATAGATGGCGATTTTTAGAGGCGTAGCACTGAACGGCTTCATGGCATGCTCGGCGGATTTGACAATGCCCGCGAGAGCCGCGTCGGCGGTTGACTGGTCGGTACCTAAATGCTGTTCGCGAGCAACCAGGTCGCCCACCATCGCGACCGCATGTTGAAACCGTTTATGTGCGAGTACTGCCTGGGAAACTTCGAACGTGCCAAACACCATCAACACCAGCAGCGGTGCAAGCATGGCGAACTCAACGGCTGCAACGCCGCTGGAATTGCGACCGAACTTATGCGCCGCGAGAGCGAAGAGGCGAGCCGGAGAAGCGAACATTTGCGAGATCCTTGCAGTCTGAAGAGGGAACAACGAGCGCTGCTGAACTATGGCCCGGCTGCGCTGGTGCCATATGGTTCGCTTCGAAATGCTGTCGCCGTTTGCATCATCGTCGATCCGTCGGACATGTTACCGAAATGGACGAACGGGATGTTGGCGGCAAGGTTCCATTTGTAGCAGGTTGTCACGAGAACGATGGCGTTCGCGGGACCTGAATACTGGGCAATCTTGTCAGTGCCGCTGGACGTGTTGGTTACAACTTGTCCGCTGGAATTGACGCAAGGTTGCGGTTGAATGGAAGCCCAGGTTGGGAAGTTCTGCACAAAGACTTCAACTTGTGGGCATTTGATCCAGTAGCCGGCCGTTGAGCACAAGTTGGTTTTGAAGTCGGCTACCGTCATGGTCGCGGCTTCGCCGGTGCGGATCTTTCGGCCCATCATATCCATGCCCCGGTCGAGTGAGGTCATGGAGAAGAAGTAGAGCGAAATCGCTATCAAACCGAAGATGAAGGTGAGAAATGGTACTGACACCAGCGCGAACTCGACGGCGGTGCTGCCGTTTTCGTCGCTTACAAGACGCGCCATTCCGAGCCGTACCGCTAGGCGGCGAAGTGGGTTGCCGATAGACAAAGCGCGCAACATAAACCGTGTCCTCGCAGTTGAGCTAATTCAGCCCCAAGCTTAGAGGTCGACTGTTTAAAGAAGCTTTTAATTTACCGGTGTTTCGCAGTGTTGGTTTAAATAGTATTAAGTTCCTTGCGCACTTTTTCGTCAGCGCGTTAGCCGCCGGTTAGCGTCGATTGCCAAAGTCTTTCGACAACGGCGGGTTTTTTCGCGAGGATGCTTTCGTCGCCGTAACTTGAGTTTCTAAGCTCGAAGCTACGAGCCTCGCTCAGCTCGCAGCGGGCTGCGGGGATGTAGTGGTCATCATGATCACGTGACGCGGCACGGCGCGGCATCGATGTGCCCCTATCGATGCCGCGTCAGCCGTAGCCCACCTCATTCTCTATAGAATTGAGCTTGATGAGATGGAGCAGCGTCTCTCTTACTGTCATGCGTGTTCTGCTACTGAGCGTTAGACGAGCCGCCGCCTTCAGATTGGCTCTCAGAGAACTTGGTCTTGTCGGCGTTGGACTTGGCGACCGCATCGAAATAGGTTTTATCGTCACCGATTGTCAGGTTGGTCTCGCAATTGGGGGTACAAGAGAATGTGTAGCGCGAGTTGCCCTTATAGAGGTTGACGATCTTGTGAACGTCACGCTCCACGATAACGCGCTGGTCTTGGATCACGTTGCGCTCTGCATCCAGCGCAATGACGTTGGTGATGCCGAACGTCTTGCCCGTCACAACAAGCAAGTTGCCGCCCTGTAACGAGACGTCGGCAATCGAGGGATTGCCGATAATGATTTCAGAAGCCAGGCGCGGCAGCCGTAAAAGCTGCGATTGATCGTAGCGCACGATGAGATCGGCGGCGTTGGCCGCGTTGGCTCCTGGCCAAAGTGCGCAGACAGCGACGGATATAAGAAAGCCCAAGTGTCCGATCTTCACAGAAACTAGGCGGGGTGCGCGAAACCGCATGATCGATAATCCCAAATAGAGGTCGTTCCCGCCATTACCCCAGAGAATAGTGAAGGAACTGCAAATACTCGTCCGGTTGCGAAACATCTACGCGCCGGACTGCCGATTTGCCCTCTATTGCTTTAGCCACCATCCTTTCCCTGGTGGTCGCTCTGGACGTTGCCCACAGCAAAACATTAGATTTCAACCGCGCATCTCGATGCTCGTCGCTAGATGAGCTGACGGCTGAGCTTTACCGCTGAGGTATTGGTGGGTCGCCGCCGACGGTTTGATAGCATAACCATGGCAATACTTCCCGGCTGCGAACGACCCTGATCGCGAACAACGAAGTATTAATTCTGAAATTGTCTAATAATACTGTGAACTAGAAGTGTCCATCAGTAGATATACTAAGTATATATTTGAGTGCGTTCCGGCAACGATTGCAGGTATTGATTTTTAAAGATTGCGTTAAGCTATCGGCAGTACTTATTTATTTGAAAATCTGCGCTTTTTACCTGGTCTTAATCTGCGAGGGGTAATGTCACGACAGTTCAACGGTGAGGATACGCTCCCCCGATGGACCGGATCGGAAGTTCGTTCAGAGCAATTTGGGAGAGTTTAGAGTCATGACGAAAGTATCACGTTTTCTTAAAGACGAATCGGGTGCAACGGCCATCGAATACGGTCTGATCGCTGCCCTCATCGGCGTCGGCATCATCGTTTCCGCACGCGCTCTCGGCGTGCAGCTGACTGCCGTATTTAGCTACATCACCGGCCAGCTTAACACTGCCATCAACTAAGCGCTGCGTCGGCGCGGAGCCGGCTCAAGCGTGAATTGAGTTATTTCGACAGAGGCGTCCGGTAGAACCCGGACGTCTTTTTTTTGTGGCCCAGTTTTTGTGCCCAGCAAGATCCCTGGTCCGACACGCAATACCGGTTGCGCGAGAACGGAATAATTTTATGCGCGAGGGTTGTCCTCGTAATGGATGTTAACGGGCCTAGCTTAGTCTCGCTGAGGCTGTATCTCGCTGCCGCCGGTCACCTAAAAATTCGTTCGGGAAAAAAATGCAAACTCATTCCTTCAGGGCTCGCCTGCGCACGTTTGCTGCCGACGAAGTCGGCTCGGTTGCCATTGAGTATGGTTTGATCGCCAGCCTCGTCTGCATCTCTATCATAGCCGGTAGTAACGGCATTCGAACCGAGCTGGCGGTGATATTTTCCAATGTCGCCAGCCAGCTCGCGGCCGCAATCGCGGCCAACTAACTAGAGTATTCCGCTCGCTTGCGGAACGCATCGTGTCGGCAGTGTTAATTGGCCATTAACGGCGCCAGAGCATTGTTGCGGTGAAATGCGCGCCCGCATCGCCCCTGCCTTGTGCTCTTGGGAGACCTGCAAGTGATCCAAACCGCTCTTCTAATGTCGTTTCCTGTGGCGATGGCGTTTGCCGCGGCCAACGATCTGTTTACGATGACGATCTCCAACAAAATTTCGCTCGCTCTGATCGCGCTTTTCGTCCCGGCCGCTTTTGTGGCCGGGCTCGATTGGCAGGCCATGGCCGAACACGCAGGCGTCGGCGCCGCTGTTCTGGTTTTCGGATTTGTGTTGTTCCAGTCCGGCTTGCTTGGGGGCGGAGATGCGAAGCTGATGGCGGTCGGATCGCTCTGGATGGGATTTGATAACGTCGTGCCGTTCATGCTCAACTTGACAATCTTCGGCGGCGTCCTCGCTCTCGTCATCTTGGCCTATCGTCGGCTGCTCCCCATCAATGCCGATGTTTTGCCGGCCTGGGCTGTCCGGTTGCATCGGGAAGGAACCGGCATCCCGTATGGCATCGCCATCGCGGCGTCCGCACTTAGCCTTTACCCGCAAACGGCTTGGTTCCACGCACTGCCGGTTTAGTTTTCAAACGACGGAAAAAGCAGATTTTTGAAGGGTGCAACCGAAAGGTCTGCGCCCTTTCTTCTTTGTCGGGAGCATGACGGCCACCAGAGTACAAAGAGCCGATCATTTCGATACGGCAATTAACCTGACATTGACCTTTCTCAACCAATCTCACTTTAGGAAGTTCTTTTGAAGGGACGTAGAGACCGTTATGAAGCGCGCCCAAGTCATTGCTCTGGCGATCGCAGGCCTTGCCGGTCTCGGTGCCGCATTCTTCATCAGTACCTTGGTTCAGCCGCCGCCCGCGCCTGTTGTCGAAACAAGAGAAGTCAACACGGTCGAAGTTCTCGTCGCCGCTTCTGAAATAGCCCTCGGTCAGACTGTCAACGAGGGATCGTTCAGGTGGTTGGCATGGCCAACGGAAGCGGCCGCGCGCGGCTACATCACGAAACAAAACGGTGGCGCATCGAAAGTTCGCGAGCTCGCTGGCTCGATTGCACGCGCGCCGTTGCTGGCGGGAGAGCCGGTTACGCCGGCCAAGCTCATCAAGGCTGGTCAAGGCGGCGTTCTGGCAGCCATTCTTCCACAGGGTATGCGCGCGATTTCAACCAAGATCAAAGCCGAAACCGCAGCTGGCAGCCTCATTCTTCCTAACGACCACGTCGACGTGATCATCGTGCGCAGAATACGCATCAAATCGGGCGGTGAAGAAGTCAACAGCGATACGTTGTTCCGCAACATCCGGGTGATTGCGATCGGTCAGCAGATCGAAACGAAGGAAGGCAAGAAAGCCGCCGATAGCTCGGCCTCGACCGCAACGCTCGAACTGACGCCGCGGCAAGCGCAAGACATGGCGCTCGCCAATGCTCTGGGGGGCGATATTACATTGTCGCTGCGCAGCGTCGCCGATCTCAGCACCGACCCCTCGGGTGGTGGACTTGATTTGAATAAGCAGCGCGGCAGTGCCGTGAGAGTTCTGCGTTATGGGGCAAAATCCCGCGTGTACGGCGTCAACTGAGTAAAAACCAGATTGCTGGTCGGTCAAAGGCAGAACAAGATGCTCAATAAAGTAAACCATTTCTCGGGCCTGGTGCTAAGCGCGCTCTTCGGGCTTCTTACCTCGTTCGTGCCCAATTCCGCCGGTTGGGCTCAGCCGCTAGATGCCAGCAGCAAAGCGGATCCGCGGGCAATCTCCCCGACCAACGCTCATCAATCTTTCATCAAGATCAGCGAGACCGAGAGCATTCCGGTCCGCAAGAATATCAAGCTCGGTTTGGGCAAGTCCGTCCTGATCGAATTTCCCCGCGACGTCAGGGACGTGATGGTTTCGAACCCGTCGGCAGTCGATGCCGTCGTGCTGAGTTCAAACCGCGTGTTCTTGCTCGCCCGCAAGGTGGGCGAAGCAAATGCATTCTTCTTCGAGGCCAACGGAGATCAGGCCGCGACGTTCGAAATATATATCGAACGCGAGACGGCGGGCCTTGAGAATTTGCTCAATCGCTTGATCAACGGCTCATCGATCAAAGTCGAGATGTTGAACCAGACCGTTGTGCTGACCGGCTCGGTGAAAAATCCAACGGACGCGACGCGTGCTTCGAGCATTGCCAAACAGTTCGCGACCGTCGAATACGATTTGACGTCGAAAGAACAAACCGACGGCGCGACGATTGGCAAATTTGCCAAAGGTGACGGCGAAACCGTCATCAACATGCTGGTCGTCGAGGCCGAAGAGCAGGTGATGCTCAAGGTCACGGTCGCTGAAGTGCAGCGCTCGCTGTTGAAGCAGATGGGCGTCAACCTCGGCGCACAAATCACAGCTGGCAATTTTGCGACGACTTTGCTCGCCAGCAACGCCTTTCCGCTAACTGCCGCTGCCGGTCTCGGGCAACTTCCGCTGCCAGGAATTACGACTAAGGGCGACACTACTTCGGGCGGCTGCGGCGTTCCAGGAGCACTTTGCAACTATAATTCCGGCCCAGGCACTGCGTTTGGCAACTCCGGATTTAGTGGCGGTTGGTCGGCTGGTGGTGACAACGTCTCTCACGCCATTCGTGCCCTCGAGCGCGACGGGCTTATCCGGACGCTCGCCGAGCCCAACTTGACCGCAGTCTCGGGCGAACCAGCGAAGTTTCTGGCCGGTGGCGAATATCCCGTACCCGTTGTCGATAGCACCGGCGCGTTGACCGTCACCTACAAGGAATTCGGCGTCGGCTTAGCATTCACCCCGGTCGTACTTTCCGAAGGCCGCATCAGCCTGAAAATTGAAACCGAAGTCAGCGAATTGACGAGCCAAGGCGCTGTGACGCTGTCTGGTATTCAGATCCCGGCATTGAAGAAACGCCAGGCAAAGTCGACGGTCGAGTTGCCCTCCGGCGGCACGCTGGCTCTAGCCGGTTTGATTTCCGACGACACCCGCCAAAACATTGATGGCTTGCCCGGAGTCAAAGATATTCCAATTCTCGGCACGCTGTTTCGCAGCCGGGATTTCATCAAGAACGAAACCGAGTTGGTCGTCATCGTCACGCCCTATCTCGTCAAGCCGGTCTCGCGTCAGCAGCTCGCAACACCAGCCGATGGATTGGTCGCCGACACGGACTTGAAGGCGAATTTCCTGGGTCATCTCAACCGTGTTTATGGCCGCAGCGAAGCCATGCCGGCTGGTGACTTGAAGGGCGACTACGGTTTCATCGTCGAATAAAACGGGTTTGGGAGACGCACTCATGACGACTGTTTTCAAAACTCTAGGCGCACGCGGCCGCTCGCCTGCCCGCGCTTTCCGCGTCCTTCCGCTGCTTTTTGTGGCGGCAACTTTAGGCGCTTGTAAGCATGGCGACGCCGGCACTCAGGTCGATGGCTGGACCCTCGCCGATCCTTCGCAGCGCCACCCAATTATGGTGTCGCAGCAGCCGTCGCATCTTAATCTTACGGTGGCGCGCGGGTCACAAGGTTTAACGCCGTCGCAGCGCGCTGAAGTCCTCGATTTTGCGAGCCACTTCCGCGCCGGCGATAGCGGCAACAGCCGGCTCGTCATTTCGGCACCGAGCGGCACTGCTAATGAAAGCGCAGCGATGACCGCTGCCAACGACGTCCACAGTCTGCTGTTGGAGGGCGGTTTTAGCGAGTCGACCATTGCCGTCGAAGCCTATCACGACGATGCTGGCCCGCAGTCGCCGGTACGCATCTCGTATATGCGCTATGTGGCCGAAGGTCCCGCTTGCGGCAACAATTGGGATAAAAACCTCGCCTACAATCCGAGCAACGTTCCGCACCCAGATCTTGGTTGCGCGAACCAGCACAATCTTGCCGCAATGATTGCAAATCCCGCCGATTTGCTGGGGCCGCGCACCGAAACGGCGCGCCCCGCCGAGCGTCGTGACGACGCGATGGGCAAGTATGTGAAGGGCAAAGTAACCGGCGCGGAAAAGTCTGAAGACGAACGCGTTCGGGTTAAAGGCGCGAACTAGGGGCTAAAGAATATGTCAAAAAAATCACAAGCTGCTGCCGACTTCGCAGACGATGTCTTTACCGGCGAGCCCGATAGCTCAAACATCACCGAGCGCGCGCGCCCGATACCCCGGATTTCGATCCAGGCGTTCTGCGACGATCCCCACACGGCAGAAGTTCTGCAGCATGCCGCTGAGGATCGCCGATTGTCGAAAGCGCACGTCAGCGTTCACATGGGTGGCATCGGCGCGGCCATCGCGCATTATGTCGACAGTCCGACGCCGAACTTGATCATGGTCGACAGCTCTCTGAAAGGACCAGCTCTCGTCAGCGACCTCGATAAGCTTGCGGAAAGTTGCGATCCGGGCACGAAAGTCATCGTCATCGGCCGCCACAACGATGTGTTTCTCTATCGCGAGCTTTTGAAGCGCGGTGTGAGCGAATATCTCGTAACTCCGGTCGAACCTCTCGCTTTGATGGAGAGCATCTCAAACCTCTACAACAATCCCGATACCGATCCGGTCGGCCACGTCTTTGCCTTCATAGGTGCCAAAGGCGGCGTCGGCTCTTCGACCGTCTGCCACAATGTCGGCTGGACGCTGTCGGAAGTTTTGAAATCGAACGTCGCCATTGCCGATTTCGATCTCGCATTCGGAACGACGGGTCTCGATTTCAACCAAGACCCCGTGCAGGGCATTGCGGAAGCACTGGCCGCACCCGAACGGCTCGACGACCAGTTGCTCGATCGCCTGCTGACCAAGTGCTCGGAACATTTATCGATTTTCGCAGCGCCCGTGGTGCTTGACCGCGATTACGACATCTCGCCTGAGAGCTGCGATATGGTGATCGACGTCATTCGCCAGAACATGCCATTCGTCGCAATCGACTTGCCGCACGGTTGGTCGCCATGGACGAAGCGCCTCTTGCTTCAGGCCGATGAAGTCATCATCACGGCGGTTCCGGATCTGGCAAATTTGCGCAACGCCAAGAACATCGTGGATCTGCTCAAGACCGCACGCAAAAACGACAGCCGCCCGCACCTCATCATCAACATGGCAGGCGTTCCCAAGCGGCAGGAGATCACGCTGAAAGAGTTCGAGCAGGCGCTCGATATCAAAGCACTTTCGGTGATCGAATACGATTGCGAGTCCTTTAGTCAGGCCGGCAACAACGGTCAGATGATCGAAGAGTTCAATCCGAAAGCAAAAGCGGCGGAGAACTTCCGGCATATCGCGCTCGGCATGACCCACCGGAAAGACGTCAAGGTTGAGAAAAAGTCAGCCTCGGCATTCGGACCGCTCCTTGAGAAACTTAAAGCAAAGCTAGGATAAGTTGCCATGTTTGGTAGGCGCTCGAACGAACCATCGGCCCCAAAACGGATTGCAACGCAGGCACCCGTAACGGCGCCAGCGGCGACCGCTGAAGTCAAGCCCGCGCAACCGCGTCAGCAGCCGGCTGCCGCTCCACAGCAGCGCCATGAGCCTGCCGAACAACAGCGCAAGCACTCGGAAGAGTATTACGACGTCAAGACGACGGTGTTCAACGCGCTGATCGATACCATCGACCTCACCCAGCTGGCAAAGCTCGAAGGGGCGGCGGCGCGCGAAGAGATCCGCGATATCGTCAGCGAAATTATTCAGATAAAAAACGTCGTTATGTCGATCGCCGAGCAGGAAGAACTGCTCGAAGATATCTGCAACGACGTTCTAGGGTATGGACCACTCGAGCCGTTGTTGGCACGCGACGACATCGCCGACATCATGGTCAACGGCGCGACCACAACGTTTATCGAAGTTAACGGCAAGGTTCAGAAAACCGGCGTGCGGTTTGCTGACAATCAGCAGCTCATGAACATCTGCCAGCGCATCGTCAGCCAAGTCGGCCGGCGCGTCGACGAATCGAGCCCAATCTGCGACGCGCGTCTGCCGGACGGTTCGCGCGTCAACGTCATCGCCCCCCCGCTTGCGATCGACGGCCCTGCGCTCACCATTCGTAAATTCAAAAAGGACCGCCTGAAACTCGAACAGCTCGTCAAGTTCAACTCGATCACCCCGCAAGCCAAAGTCATCTTGGAGATTATTGGCCGGGTTCGCTGCAACATTGTTATTTCGGGCGGTACTGGTTCGGGCAAAACGACGCTGCTCAATTGTATGACCGGCTCCATCGATATGGATGAGCGCATCATCACTTGCGAAGACTCAGCCGAGCTTCAGCTTCAACAGCCCCACGTCGTCCGCCTTGAAACGCGTCCGCCTAATCTCGAAGGCGAAGGCGAAATCAAGATGCGCGACCTCATCAAGAACTGCCTGCGTATGCGGCCCGAACGCATCATCGTCGGCGAAGTCCGCGGCCCGGAAGCTTTCGACCTTTTGCAGGCGATGAACACGGGCCACGACGGTTCCATGGGAACGCTGCACGCCAACAGCCCGCGCGAAGCCATCAGCCGTTTGGAATCGATGATCATGATGGGCGGCTTCGCTCTGCCCGTCAAAACGATCCGCGAAATGATCACCGGTTCCGTCGATATCATCGTGCAAGCGTCGCGCCTGCGTGACGGCTCGCGTAAGATCACCCACATCACGGAAGTGCTCGGCATGGAAGGCGACGTCGTCACCCTACAAAACTTAATCGTTTTCGAAATCACCGGCGAAGATGCCAACGGCAAGATCGTTGGCCGCCACCGTTCAACAGGCATTGCGCGGCCCAGGTTCTGGGAACGGGCAGAGTATTACGGCGAGACCGAGCGGCTCGCGCGTGCGCTGGCTGAATCGGAAGTCGCCGATTCGCACGGCAACCCGATGGGTGAGAAAAATGGTTGATGGCGGCAACAGTACGATTTTAGTTGCGGGGCTTGCGGCTCTGGCATTGTCTGGTGCCGTGTTCGCGCTACTCTACCCTTACATTTCCGGCGAGCGCGCCAAGGACAAGCGTGTCCAAGGGATCAGCGAAGCACGCACGCGCAAAATGGCGGTGCAGTCGGGCGAAGCGGGTTCGAGCCGGAAGAAGTCGGTTGCCGACAGCTTGAAGGAAATCGAATCCCGCAAGAAGGTCAAAGAAAAGATTACGCTGCGCTTGCGCTTGACGCGTGCGGGTTTGACGATGTCGCCGCGGGATTTCTACATCGCGAGCGCAATCTCTGGAATTTTGAGCGGTGCGGGCGTCGTTGTCGGCATGTCGGCATCGCTGATGGCTGGGTTTGTGGCAGCCTTCGTCGGCGGCGTTGGATTGCCGCGCTGGTATCTCAAACGCTTGACTAAGAAGCGCCAGAGTAAGTTTTTGGCCGAACTGGCGAACTCTATCGACGTCATCGTGCGCGGCGTGAAGTCCGGCCTGCCGATCAATGAGTGTGTGCAAGTCATTGCGCGCGAAAGTCCGGAGCCGATTGCGAGCGAATTCCGCGAAGCCGTCGAAGAGCAAAAGCTTGGCGTGCCACTAGCGGACGCCTTGCTGCGCATGTGCGAGCGGATGCCACTGCCGGAAGTTCGCTTCCTGAGCATCGTTATCGCTATCCAACAGCAGGCAGGCGGAAATCTATCCGAGGCGCTCGGCAATCTGTCAGGCGTTCTTCGCGATCGCATTTCGCTTCAATTGAAAGTCAAAGCTCTGTCGGCTGAAGCCAAGGCGTCGGCCGGCGTGCTGGGATCGCTGCCGCCCGCGGTCATGATCATGACGTATCTCTCGACGCCGGATTACATCATGTTGCTGTTCAAGACCACCATGGGCAACTTCTTGCTGGCGGTCGCGGCCTGTTGGATGTCCATCGGCCTCATCGTCATGCGTAAAATGATCGACTTTAAATTCTAAGCGCGCCTGTCAGGGCTGACGTAGGACACCGGTAATCCGATGGGAAGTTTCGTCGAAACGATTATGAACCCGCAGCTGATCGCCACGATCTTGGCGGCGGTCTGTGTCTTTGCGACGGTCATGACCCTCGCGATGCCGATGCTGGCGCGCGATCAAATGAACCAGCGCATGAAAGAAATGGCGGTCGAGCGCGACCGCATGCGCAACGCGCGGCTCGCTGATATGTCGGCCAAAGAGCGCCAGACCGGCAAGCTCCGCCAAGCGCCAAAGGGCTTCATGCAGAGCATCGTCGATCAGCTCGATCTGCGCTCCAGATTCGACAACGAAGAATTGCGCGAAAAGCTGAAAATGGCCGGTCTGCGCGGGCAAGCCCCAATCGTGTCGTTCATGTTTTTCCGCATCGCCGCACCAATCGTTATGTTTTTTGGCTGCTTGATCTACGTCTTTTTTATTGGCACCGTCGACTATCCCCCGTTGATTAAATTTATGATGTCGTGCGGCGCGGGCTTTTTGGGCTTCTATTTGCCAAACGTTTTCATTTCGAACCTTGCAACTAAGCGCCAGCAGTCGGTCAAGCAGTCGTTCCCCGACGCTCTCGATATGCTGTTGATTTGCGTGCAGTCTGGTATGTCGGTTGAATCCGCTTTCGGCAAGGTTGCCAAAGAGATCGCCGTACAATCGGTCGAGTTGGCGGAAGAGATGTCGTTGACCACGGCAGAATTGTCCTACTTGCCGGACCGTCGGCTGGCTTACGAAAATCTCGCTAAGCGGACGGGGCTCCCTGGCGTCAAGGCCGTCACAACCGCGCTCATCCAGGCCGAGCGTTACGGAACGCCCGTAGGCACAGCACTGCGCACGATGTCCAAGGAAAATCGCGAAATTCGCCAGTCGGACGCCGAGCGCAAAGCTGCTGCTCTGCCGCCCAAGCTGACCGTACCGATGATCATCTTCTTCCTGCCAGTTCTGTTCGTCGTCATTTTGGGACCAGCGGGAATTCAATACATGCAGCTTAGCAAGTAGGCTTGGCCTATGCGAACCTGCGGCACACCTAGCGCCAGCGTCGGGGGGTTTACGCCCGGTGATAGGGATGGCCGGTCAAGATCGTCGCAGACCGATAGAGCTGTTCGGTGAGCACGACGCGCGCCAGGCCGTGTGGCAGGGTCATCGGACCAAGCGACAGGGTCAACGTTGCCCCTCTTAGCGCCGCTTCGCCGTGACCATCGGGCCCGCCGATGAGAAAGCTGCAAGCCTTGGCGCCCGCATCGGCGTGCTGCTGCAGGAACTTGGCGAATGTATCGCTGCTGAGAAGTTTTCCGCCGCCGTCGAGAACGACGGTGAGTGCGCTTTTATCAGCGACCGCTAGCAACCGCCGCGCCTCGTCAGCTTTTCGCGCGGGCGCGTTGTCCGCCTTGCCTTCGGGTAGCTCGACGAAAGCCAAGGGTCCCAGACCGAGGGATTTACCGGTCTGATCGAAACGTTGGGCGTAGCGCGCGACGATGGCGCGCTCCTCGGGGTCTTTCAACCGGCCGACGGCCGCAATCAGAATGCGCATGCGATGTGCCGCCCCAGCTCTTGGAAGGCGTTGTAGTCAACCATCGCGACGCGGGTCAACGACTGCCGCGAAGTTAATGCGGTGGATCGCCGGCCGGTAATTCGGCTTGCCACATCTTTTCGAGATTATAAAACTCGCGCACTTCAGGGCGGAACACGTGCACGATGATATCGCCCGTGTCGATCAATACCCAATCGCAGGCCTCTTTGCCTTCGACGCGAACGCGGGCCATGCCCCACTCTTTGATTTTCTTGTGCAGCTGGTCGGCGATGGCGCCAACGTGGCGATCGGTGCGGCCCGTCGCAATCACCATGTAGTCACCGATCGATGATTTGCCTTCGAGCGGGATGGTTACGATCGCTTCGGCCTTGGCTTCATCGAGCCAGTTGGTGATCTCAGCCAACAAAGCGGCCGAGCCTGGCGGGGGAGCTGCAATCTTGGCAGCGGAAACACCCTTGGAGGGGTTTTCAGCACTAGGTCGTATCAACTGGCAAACATCCTTTGCGAAATTGCTTCGGGCGAATATCGAAGTGAAAAAGCGATAGCCTCAGCAATTGTCCACCGGCCATTTGCGCCGGCCACTGCAATACATAATGCGGTCACCTTTGGCCGCAAACAAAAATTCGCGCATCATGGAAAATATCATGAATTTTCAACATGTTAATTATTTTCAGTCGGCCCCATTGAGGACTTAGAATGACTGCTGCCGCTCGTCTTGGCCCGCAATGCTGTCGAGGACAACGCTGAGAGGCGGCTGGTTAGGAACACGAAAGCTGGTGCGGCAAGGCTTGGCAACCGAGCTGCAAGCGCTTCATCAATGCGGTTGGGCGCCATCACTTGAGCCGCTTTACGCGCCAGTGCCCTGAAACGCCATTTGGGCCGGTCGACGACGGCAATCGGCATCTGCGCTGCGATCTGGCGCCAATGCTGCCAGTGCTCGAAGCTTGCGAGATTGTCGGCGCCCATGACCCAAACAAAGTGCACACCCCGATAGCGCGTTTTCAAGAATGCAAGCGTCGCGGCCGTAAAGGGCGTAGCAAGTTCAGCTTCAAAGCCGGTGATTTTCATTTTGGGGCCGCGCGCGAATTCAGTGCAAGCCTGCATGCGCGCGGCTTGCGACGGCAACGTGCCATTGGCTTTGAGCGGATTGCCGGGCGTCACCACCCACCAGAGTTGGTCGAGATGCAAGCGTTTGACGGCGGTTTCAGCAACGATCCGGTGGCCATCGTGAGGCGGGTTGAATGAGCCGCCCATGATGCCGATGCGCTGGTCGGCAAAGACAAGAGGTGGGTGGACGCCGGTACTGCCAAACGCCCCGGCCCGAATTCGATAGCCCGTCATTCCGGCCGTTCCATAAATGTCGTCCTTGCCGGTTTGAGGGGACGAGCGCGCGCCTGACATTTGGCTTGCGAGGTTGGATCGAGCTTTTGTTCTATAAGCTATTTCGGCCGGATTTGCCCGTGGCCGCGCACGACATACTTAAAGGTCGTGAGCTGCTCGACTCCAACGGGACCGCGTGCGTGCATCTTGCCTGTTGCGATACCGATTTCCGCGCCAAAGCCGAATTCTCCCCCGTCCGCGAACTGGGTCGAGGCGTTGACGAGCACGATGGCGCTATCGACGCGTTTCAAAAACAGCTCAGCCGTTGCCTCGCATTCGGTGATGATCGCGTCGGTGTGCTGCGAGCCATAGGTCGCGATGTGTTTGATCGCCTCATCGACGCCATCGACGGTTTTGACGGCGATGATGGCGTCGAGGAATTCGTGACCCCAGTCTTGCGCGCCAGCGGCTTTGACGCGGGCGTCGGCTTTTTGCGTGGCCTCATCGCCGCGCACTTCGCAGCCCGCATCGAGCAAAGCTTTGACGAGCGGCGTCAGATAATCCTCGTGCGCGTTGCGGTCGACGAGCAGGCACTCGGTCGCCCCGCAAACACCCGTGCGCCGCATCTTGGCGTTGAGCACGATCGGAATTGCGATTTCCATGTCGGCACCGCGATCGACGTAGGTGTGGCAGATGCCTTCCAGATGCGCGAACACCGGCACGCGCGCTTCCGTTTGCACGCGCTCAACAAGACTTTTGCCGCCGCGCGGAACGATGACGTCGATCGCGCCGCCAAGCCCGGTCAACATCTGGCCGACGGCTTCGCGATCGGTGGTCGGCACAAGTTGAATTGCAGCATCCGGCAGGCCAGCGGCGCGCAAGCCTTCAAGCAGGCTTGCATGAATGGCGACGCTTGAGTGATGACTTTCAGAACCGCCGCGCAGAATTGCAGCGTTGCCAGCTTTCAAACTCAAGGCGCCAGCGTCGGCGGTGACGTTGGGGCGGCTTTCGTAGATGATGCCGATGACGCCGAGCGGCACGCGCACGCGCTGGAATCGGAGCCCGTTGGGCCGTGTCCATTCGGCGAGTATCGACCCCACGGGATCGGCCAGGGCCGCGATGTCTTCGAGGCCTTTGGCGATCGCTTCGATGCGTTTGTCATCGAGCATCAGCCGGTCGACGAACGATGCGGCGCGACCAGCTTGCTTGGCGGCCGCGATATCCTGCGCGTTGGCTGCAAGAATTTCTGGCGTCGATGCGCGTAAAGCTTTCGCGGCGGCGACGAGTGCGGCATTCTTTTGGTCTGTCGACGCGAGCGCCAAGGTGCGGCTCGTCGCGCGCGCAGCTCTACCAAGCGCACGCATCAGCCGCTCGGTTTCGCCTGCAATGATCTCATGTTTGTTCATCGCGACCCAATTTCGATTTAACGATCTGCTCTCTCAAGACAGAACACTCTGAATTCGCTAAGCGTATGTAGCCAAGTTTCTATGACGGCGTTCAACATACGGTCAGTTATGCCATCAAGCGGCACAGAAAACTGGATCATCGCTCCAACATCGTCCTCACGATAAAGTCTACCAAATAGGTGTCTGTCCGCTCAAGCTTGCGCTTCCCAATGCTGGACCGGAATACCAAACCGTGCGGAAAATAGCGCCGCTCTGTGTGCGCTATCGGAGCTGGCGAACACATGGATTTGATAGCGCGTCTCCTCGTGGGTTAGCTCAATTCTCTCAGCTCTAGCGTCCTGGATAAATACCGCACCGACGATGCCCAACCGACAGAGAGCCAATGCGATCCCTTCAGCAGAAGTATCAACTATGGGTTCGCTGCTATGTATAGTTGTCATGGTATTCGCATCATCATTAGCTGCTCGCCAGAGCGCGCACGACGGCATCAGGCTCGTTGGCGATAATTTTCAGAAGGATTTGCGCGGCTCGATCAGGCCGGTGTGTCCCTTGTTCCCAATCGCGGATCGTACCCAAGGGAAGATTGAATTTTGCAGCAAACTGTTGCTGCGTCAGTGCCAGTTCTTGCCGCAACGCTTTGACATCTACCCGGCGACGGACCTGGCGCAACTGCGCTGTCGTCAGACTTGGAAAATCCGGGTCGGATTTGGCAGCAACATTGCGCGCTTTGCCTGTCATGGCGTCGAATTGACCCCAATCCGCTTTAGGCGGCCGCTTGGGATCAAGCTTAAACTTCGTGGTATTGCCTTTTTTCATAGGGCTTGGCTCCTCGAGCCGAAATGATGCGATAAACATCGCCGCGCATCGTGCACACAACGAACAAGATGCGGCCATCGACCATACCGATTGCATTGAGGCGATGTTCGCCAGGTTTGCTGTCATCCTCGGGCTCTTGCAAGAATGGGTCGAGAAAAACACGTGCCGCCGTTTCGAAATCGACGGCATGCTTTGATTTGTTAGCTGCGGCTTTCGCCGTCGTCCCACTCAAAGTCCATCTCGACATACTGATTTTCAGTAGTTAATTCAAGTTCACTTTGGAGCTAGCGTTCAAGACGACGCATTCTTGTTCAACGCCATATCATCGCGGTGAATAAGGGTGTCTGGGCCTTCGTAGCCGACGATTTCGGCAATCGCGCCCGACTTTTTGCCGATAATGCGGAGGGCTTCTGCGCGCGCGTAAGCGATCAAGCCGCGGCCGAGTTCGCGCCCGTCGGCACTGCGAATAATGACCGCGTCACCGCGGTCGAAATCACCCTCAAGCCGGGTGACGCCGGCGGGCAACAAGCTCTTGCCAGACGCTAACGCTTTCTCGGCACCAGCATCGATGAAGATTTGGCCAGAGGCTTCGAGCTGGCCGGCGATCCAGCGCTTCTTGGCGGTGATGGGATCTGACTTGGCGAGGAACCAAGTCACGCGCGCGCCCTCGGCAATGGCCCGCAACGGATGCAAAACCTTGCCCGTCGAGATCACCATGTTGGTGCCAGCGCCGAGCGCGATCTTGGCGGCTTCGACTTTGGTTTTCATGCCACCTTTGGAAAGCTCGGTGCCAGCGTCTCCCGCCATACCTTCGATCTGCGGCGTGATTTCGGTGACGAGGGGAATGTGCGTCGCGTTGGGGTCTATATTCGGTGGCGCGGTATACAACCCATCGATGTCGGACAGCAGCACGAGACAATCGGCCGACACCATCGAGGCAACGCGCGCCGACAAGCGGTCGTTGTCGCCGTAACGGATCTCGGTTGTCGCCACCGTGTCGTTCTCGTTGACGACAGGTATGGCTTTTAACCCGAGCAACTGCTCGATGGTGTGGCGGGCATTAAGATAGCGTCGGCGCTCTTCGGTATCGCCAAGCGTCAGCAAGATTTGCGCCGCGATCAAGCCGCGTGCGTTCGCCATATCTTGATAAGCATGCGCCAGCGAGATCTGCCCGACGGCCGCCGCCGCTTGGCTCTGTTCCAACGCGAGCGCGCCCTTGGGAAGTTTCAAAGTGTTGCGCCCGAGCGCGATCGCGCCTGAGGATACCAGCACGATATCTTTGCCTGATTGGGCCAGCGCTGCCACGTCGTCCATCAACGAATTCAGCCACTCGGCTTTGAGCCGACCCGTGTCGCGCTCGACCAGCAAAGCCGAGCCGATTTTGACGACGATGCGTTTGGCTTTCGCCCATTCGGGGCGCGCTTGGCGATCTTTGTTGTCAACGGTCGGCGTTGTCATTGCGAACTCCGGCCACGCCACCATCTCGTGAAGCGCTGGCGCAACAAGCGCACGCGCGGGATGTCATAAGACAGGATAGCGACACCAAGCGGCACCATCCAAAATCCCAAGATCGGCAGAAAGCCCAAGAACCCGCCTAAAACCATGATGCTGCCGAGCGCGATCCTAGCCGGCGCCCAGGCCGGCAGATGGAACTTGCGAGCGCCGATTTTGAAACTGCGTTCCATGTGGGCCAAGCCTCTATTGGTCAGTGATGTCTCAAGTCCAAGCGGTCTGTCGGCGGCACAGAAATGCTCGAAGTTACGGTTGCCAGGGCGCATCCGGGTCGGCGTTTTCAGCATGTTCGGCAGCGTCGGCGCGGCCTATTTCGCGCGTGATTGCGTAGAGCGCGTCCTTCATGCCTTTGCCGGACACGGCAGAGAGAACCAGTGGTGTCTTGCGCGCCGCCTTTTTCAAGTCGGCAAATTTTTGCAGCAAGGTCTCGTCGTCAACGGCGTCCGCTTTCGACAGCGCCACGATCTCTTTTTTCTTCGCCAGCTCATCGCTATAGGCTCTGAGTTCGCGGCGCACGGTGCGATAGGCCTCGCCAACGTCGGCTTCTGTCGCATCGACGAGATGCAGCAGCACACGGCAGCGCTCGACGTGGCCAAGGAAGCGGTCGCCTAGCCCCGCACCCTCGTGTGCGCCTTCGATCAGGCCTGGAATATCGGCGAGCACGAAATCCTTATCACCGGCGCGCACCACACCGAGGTTGGGATGGAGCGTCGTGAACGGGTAATCGGCGATCTTTGGTTTTGCCGCCGAGACGGTCGCCAGAAACGTCGACTTGCCAGCGTTGGGCAGACCGACGAGGCCAGCGTCCGCGATCAGTTTCAAACGTAACCAGATCGTCAGCTCAGGGCCTGGCAGGCCGGGGTTGGCGTGCGTCGGCGCTTGGTTGGTCGCGGATTTAAAGTGCGCGTTGCCAAAGCCGCCATTGCCGCCCTTGGCAATCAGTAGCCGTTGGCCCGGATCGGTGAGGTCGCCCAGAAGCGTTTCGCCGTCTTCGGCAAACACCTGCGTGCCCGGTGGCACTTTGACGATGCTGTCGTCGCCGTTGGCGCCGGTGCGGTTCTGCCCCATGCCGCCTTCGCCATTCTTGGCTTTGAAGTGCTGCTGGTAGCGATAGTCGATGAGCGTGTTGAGATTTTCAACGCACTCGATCATGACGTCGCCGCCGCGGCCGCCGTCGCCCCCATTCGGGCCGCCGAACTCGATGAACTTTTCGCGCCGGAAGCCGATGCAGCCGTTGCCGCCATCGCCGGATTTCACATAGATTTTTGCTTCGTCGAGAAACTTCATGACGCGAGCGCCCTGATGAAATTGGTCCACGGACGGCGGCGGCGGTACGTCACGGTCGGCAACTCCTGCTGGCGGGCTTCACACCAGCCGCTACACGTTCCAGTCGGGCGAAATCCAAGTTTGGCCAACACCCGGCCCGATGACGGATTGTCGGCGAAGTGGCAGCACGTGAATTGCTTCACGCCGCCTTTGCTGAAACCATAGCTCATCAGAGCGCTGGCAGCTTCCGTTGCCAAGCCCCGGCCCCAATAGGGCTTGCCGAGCCAGTAACCCATTTCCGCGCCATCCTCGTTACGTGGCGTATACCCGCAGATGCCGATGAGCTCGCCCGCTTGTTCGATGACGAATACAACCTCGCCTTCGGCAACGCCGGTCAGCCAGTGTTGTGCCTCGTCCGCCGAATACGGGTAGGGGATGCGGCCGGTCATGCTGGCCACCTCCCATTCGCCGCCAAGGGCAGCGATTCGATCGGCGTCTGCTGGTAGTAAGGGCCGCAGGGTTAGGCGTTTGGTTCTGATCATGGGGGTCAAAACAGCGGACAATCGTGGCGAAATAAATGGAAAAGGGGACAGCTGAGCCGTCCCCTTGAGTTCCTTAAGCCCCTGGTGCGCGCCGATTACTCGGCAGCGACCGCCTTATGTGGGCGAACGGAAATAAAGATGCGGCCGTTGCGTTTGGTATTGAACTCGACGTTGCCCTCGAGCTTGGCAAAGATCGTGTGATCGGTGCCGATGCCGACGCCGACCCCCGGGTGCCACTGGGTGCCGCGCTGACGGCACAAGATGTTGCCTGGGATAACGTGCTCGCCGCCGTAGCGTTTGATGCCGAGGCGTTTGGATTCTGAATCGCGGCCGTTTCTGGTCGAACCGCCGGCTTTCTTTTGTGCCATCGATCTCTAGTCCTTCATATCTATTGCGATGCCAATTCGGCTGAGTTGCGCTCAGCAACGGCACTCGCGTTCTAAAACAAATTAAGCGTCCGAACGATCGCGGTCGGTTTTGGCGCGCGGTGGTTTGCCAGCCAGCAATTCGCGCGCCTGCTCGTTCCACTCTTCGCGGCTGACGCGCGGGCCGATTGCACCCGTTGCTTCGAGCTTAGCGATGTCGGCAGGCTTCATGTTGGCGAGCTGCCAGAAATGGAAAATGCCAGCTGCGTGCAGCTCAGCTTCCATCTTCGGGCCGACGCCGCCGATCAACGAAAGATCGTCAGCCTTGCCGCCTTCGGCGCTTTTCAGCGGCGCGAAGGCGCGTGTCGAATGCGCGCCCGTTCCGCCCGACACGGAAGCTTTGACGCCGACGCCCGTCGGCTTGACCGTGGCGCTCTGGCCCGAGGCCAGAACTTCCATGATCCGCACTTTGATCAGGTCTTGGCGGTGGCCCTTCTTGCGGCGCGAATTTTTGCGCCGACGCTTTTTGAAAGCGATCAGCTTGGGGCCGCGATTAAGTTCGAGAACTTCAGCGGTGACTTTGGCACCAGCGATCAATGGCTTGCCGATGGCCGGCGCGCCGGACGCTCCGCCCAACATCAAAACCTGATCGAATGAGACGGCATCGCCCGGCTTGGCGTCGAGGCGTTCGATCGACAAAATATCGTCTTTTGAAACACGATATTGTTTGCCGCCTGTCTTGATGACAGCGTACATGGGATAACCCTTTCCTTGCCGCGCCCTGTGGCGCCGCCAATTAAGGCGGACTTTCAATAGGTTGCTGAGCTAGTCAGCCGAGCCTCGGGCAGCGCGTTAAGCGCGGCTGGTGTTACACCGCCGCGTTGAGGGGTTTATTGTCGAGTTTCTTCGTATTGTCAATTGCTGCGCCAGAGGTTCGCCTGTGCAACTCGATCATCCCCATTGTGACCGTTTTACACCAACTTTGCATGCCATTAGGTGCGTGTAAGGATCGCAATTCGTTGTGCGTCTCTTATATTCTATGCTCTCCAGAGAGGTGCTCGAAACGCATGCCGTCGGCTCCATCCCGCTTTTATGACGCCCCAAACGCCGTGCGGTCGTTGCCAGCAATTGCTGTCATGGAGACCGGGCGGGATTTTCCTTTGGCGACGCTGCGGGCGCATCCGGCCAAGGCGAATGCGTTGCTCGATTTGGCGACGAAACGCTATCCGCGCAGCGCGCTTGTGGCGCTCGACCGGGTTTCGCGGGCGTGGCTGGTGCGCTGGGAGAACGCCCACCTATGCGAGATCGACGAGGTGGCCAGGACTCTTGCCCGGCCTGGCGCCTATTTTTTCTCTGTCAACTATGAGTGGGGCTGCACGTGCCGGGTGGCCGCCGCGCCCGACCGTCAATCAGCTCGCCTGATCAGGGTTCTGGACTGGCTGACGCCTGGGCTCGGCGCCAATCTCGTGGCGGCCCGCGTCACCGGCGCGCCAGCTGGGCCCTTCGTTGTGCTGACTTGGCCGGGTTACACCGGCGTTCTGCAGACAATGGCGCCGGGGCGGTTCAGCGCGGCTCTCAATCAAGCCCCGATGCGCAACGTTTCGGGCTCTTATTATATGGATTGGGCGGTCAACCGTCACCGGGTGTGGACCATGCCGCACCCAACGCCGGCGCATCTACTGCGCGAAGTGGTGGAAACCGCGCCGACCTATGCCGAAGCCAAGCGCGCTTTGACGGAGCGGCCGATATCGAGCCCGGGAATTTTTTCGCTCGCGGGCGTCGACCCGTCAGAAGCCTGCGTCATCGAGCGCAAGGAGTTGGAAGCCAACGTCAGGCCCGGCTCGCAAGTGGCCGCCAATCACTGGGAAAGTGCTGGTTGGGTAGGCCACGCACGCGGCAGCGACAGTCCAGGGCGGGCGCGGAATTTGAGCGCCGTGGCGCCAGACTTCGATGCCGGTTTCCCTTGGTTGCAATACCCCATTCTCAATGCCCGCACCCGCATCGCTTTGGTGGCGGACGCCAAGCTTGGCCGGATGGTCGCGCGCGGCTTTGAGAACTCCGCCCCGGCAACCGAGCCACTTGATCTCACCTGGCGGCTTTAAGATTTCTGCAGGCTTGCGCCTTCCGAAACGAAAAGCTAAAAGCCGCTTCGTCGCCTACCAAGGCGCGCTTGGCTTCCGGAGAGGTGGCAGAGTGGTCGATCGCGTCGCACTCGAAATGCGAAGTACTCGCGAGGGTACCGGGGGTTCGAATCCCTCCCTCTCCGCCATTTGTCTCTTCCTCCTGCCACCAGATAGCTCGACATCGCGTCCCCTTTTCGTCGCCTAAAATGCCAGTTAATCTGGCTTTTGTGCCTCGGCGTTCGAACTGCAGCCCCTCATATTTCCTCTTGACGTTTCCTCCCAATCCACGTTTTAATGTGGGGGAAAACGTGGGGTATTTTAAGCATTTGGTCCGGCTACCGGGTCCCGTTCGATGGCTACTCGTCACCGTGGTCTGCATCGGCTTTCTGCCGCTGCCGTAAAACATTTAGACCGCCCCGGCTGGCATGCCGATGGAGGCGGGCTTTTCCTTGAGATTGATCCGAGCGGCGCCAAACGCTGGGCGTTGCGCTTGACCGTAAACAGCAAGCGCCGCGACTTCGGTCTCGGACCATTGCACAAGGTCTCGCTGCAACGAGCGCGAGAAGTCGCTGCCGAATATCGCGCCAAGGCATATCGCGGTGACGATCCAGTCGCAGATAAGCAATCTGCCCGTGTCGCGCCCGACGGTCCCACGTTTGAACGAGCCGCCGACGAAGTACATCGCCAGCGCATGGCAACCTGGAGTAATAGCAAGCACGTCACCCAGTGGATCAACACTCTGCGCGACTATGCATTTCCCGTGATCGGCACAAAACCGGTTGGCGAAGTGACCGCTCCTGACCTTTTAAACATTTTGATGCCAATTTGGACGACCAAGCCAGAGACTGCGCGGCGCGTCCGGCAGCGCATCGGTGTTGTGCTCGACTGGGCTCGCGCCGCCGGTTTCCGGCAAGGCGACAATCCGATGCCGATTGTCGACCAAGCGTTGCCAAAACAGAAAAGGAAGGAGCGCCATCATGCGGCGCTTCCCTACGATCAAGTACATGAGTTCATTACATCACTCCGTGACGGACTATCGTCACCGGTCACAAAGCTCGCATTTGAGTTTTTGATTTTGACCGCCGCGCGTTCCAATGAAGTGCGCAGTGCGCCTTGGAATGAAATCGATTTGGTTGAAAAACTATGGACGATCCCTGGTGAGGATGCCGCGACGGGACGGCGGATGAAGTCCGGCCGCGAGCATGTCGTGCCACTTTCAAAGCGCTGCATCGAAATCCTTTCGGAGGCACGCAAACTTTCGAGCGGCACTCTCATCTTCCCGGACAGCGGGACCAGTTCTGCACTTTCAGAGAACCGCTTCCTTAACGCCCGCAACACTATTGGATACACCAAAGAAGAGTGCAGTCCGCACGGCTTCCGATCGAGCTTTCGAGACTGGGCCGCCGAAGAAACCACCTTCCCTTCTGAAGTTGTTGAGATGGCGCTTGCTCACCAAATCAAGAGCAAGGTCGAAGCCGCCTACCGAAGGGGTCAGCTTCTCACGAAGCGCCGAGAGCTTATGGATGCGTGGGCACGCTACGCGCTGCATTCGTCGATCAACGTTGAAAGCGCTTGAAGTAAGATTGCAGGCCAAGCTCATCAGCCGTGTCAATACAAAAGCGGACATCGCACAGGCCTTGTTTTGCGCATTATCGACCATCAACGGCCAAGTCTGCTTGCGAGCCAGACGCGACATACCTAGGTTCGCGGCAACCAAAGGTGCGGAATTCTCAGATAGCGCTCGACGTCCAACGCCGCGCCCTGTCCCCTGGCGAGGCAATATGGGCAGTCGTCATCTGGCCTATCCCGCCGGGTGTTTACTGTACCCAGATGTCCTTTGAAGTCCAGAAAGCGCGACGGCTCGCGCAGCCCCGTTACGCCAACCATGAATTCGGTTACGCCCAAGGCGGCGATGACTCCGTTTATCGGAGCAACGGAAGGGCCTGCCCGTCCGAGCGCCGCTGTATTGATCCCGTAAATCGCATTCCTGCGCTCTCTCTCTTGAGAGGACGACAGGTACTTTTTGACTGCTTCAGGGTCGAGTTCTCTCATACAGTGAAGGCAGCCATTGCCGTTCCATGACACGCAGACGCGTCCTCCATAAGCACGTGCATCGGCTACATCCGATGCAAGATCAATGTATGGCTTCGCATACGCCGCGCAGAGTTCGTTCAAAATGAACCGTGGTCCATCCTCGTCGAAACAGCCAAAGACATGAGTCGCCGATTTTATGAGATCAAACGCTTCAGGCGTGACGAGGGCGCGAGGGCACTCTATAACGTTCACGTCCGGATTGATTTCGCGAACATTTCGAGCAGCTAAAGCGACCTTCAGACTGCCGGGCACCGGATCTGTGTCGCGTGCACCTACGAAACGATTGCGGTTCGACTCTGCGAGTTCCTCATCGTCGATCAGTCTTTCTTCTCCAACACCAAGGAGCGCCAAATGCTGCACGACCTGGCTGCCCAGACCGCCGACGCCCGCTATCACAACCTTCGCCTTGCCAAGTTTTTGTTGCCCCTCTTCGCCAAAGAGCAAGATGTTTCGATGATATCGTTCGCTCACGCCCAACCTCCGAGCGAATAGTTCGTCGGCTTCAGCACGCGATCACCCGCTATCAGCGCGTCGAGAGCTAGTGGCGTTTTCGGGTTATCCATCCAGACGAGCGCGTCGAATCCCGAAGCCGCAATAACAATTGCCAGATATGGCCTCCTCTTCAGCCGCCACCACATGTGTGGCACGGTTTCCCGAAGTCCCATGCGATCCGAAGGCGAAAATCCCGCCGGCCACGGGCCGGGGTGGGAATGCATTTCTAGTAAGCATGTCTGGGTGTCATGAGCCTTCTTGATCAGGCGTGCCCGCGTCCTATCAGCGAGCTCAAGATAGTCAGATTCCTGCACGGCGAAATCAGAGCCGTGAAGTTTTACGGCCTCCGCGGCCTCAAAAACTACGTGGTCGGAAACCCGCTGTTCGCGCAAGAACACGAACACCGCCTGTTCGATAAAAGAGCCATGCGGCAGAAGGTGCGCGACCAACTCATCGTGGAGCGCACCCGATATCTTTAGGACCGGCTTCACGCACCCTCCTGGAGCCGATGGCTGAAGCTGCGGCACCATGCCAACAAATTCGAACCCTTGCGTGGATCGGCATTTGCCGACCATTCATCGACCGACCAGGAAAGATGCCGCCAGGACCCAGCGAATGGCGGCGACTTGGGGGGATCGCATGCGTTATTCGGCAGAGCGCCTCTAAAGTTGAGATCCGCAGGAATAAGAAATCCATACGGAGTTGTGCCAGGAAAGTCGGCCTTAATCTGGAACACCAAGGCCGCCAATTCAAAAGCTTCCTGCCCGCGGAACCAGCCGTCAGGGAAGGCAAAGCGCGGAATAAGAAACCAATCCTCCCCGTCCTGCTCGATATGCTGGATGTCCGGATAGCACTCTCGCAAGAGTGCCAGTTCCTGCTCGATGCGCGGCCGCATCCGACCGCGCTTCCACTTATGCTTCTTGCCGAAGCCGTGGCCGGGCTTGATATGAACCACTTCGCTCGGAGCAAGCGTGCGCTCGACGTTTTGATCGTCGACCTCAATTACCCTTTGGGAACCATCCCAGCCGCCAAGCTGAGCTATCTCTTCAGTTCTGATTGAGTCACGATCCCAGGGGAATTCCTCACCCTCAATTACCAAAACGTATTTCGGACCGTTCCTGGAATTGGCCGAACTGTCTTTGTGGTCCTGTTCCGTCACATGTTGCGGGTCACCGGACCCCTGACCTTCTTCAGCCATTGCTAGTTCCTTTCGAGGGTGGCAAAATAGCCAATGTGATTCTGCCTGTTCCTTGTGTAAGACGTATCGCAACAGAGACAATACGTCTTACCAATGAGACATACCACTAATGATGGAACGCTGAGTCGTCAAGGCTCTTTTGCGTTCTGCTTGAACGGGAAAACACATGCCTCTGACGATTGAGGAATTCGGTCGCCTAGTTGCGGCCAAGCGTGGAAGCCGCGGCGTTCGGGCGGCTGCGATCGAGGCGGACATCAGTCCGGCGACGCTTTCGCGGGTCGAAAATGGGCACATGCCCGACCTCAAGACGTTTGCTACTCTGTGTAAATGGATCGACAGGGACCCTCGTGAGTTTCTCGGTATGGAAGTCAATGAAGACGCGAATCAACGACCTAATGCCGTCGTCCACTTCAAGAAAAAGAAAACAGTACAGGCCGAGACCGCGAAAGCTCTCGGTGAGTTGATCCTTGCGGCGCAAAAAGCCTTACGAGCGCGCGAAGACCTTGTGGGGCGTTGAAAATCATTGCGCCGTGGCTTCAAAAGCGATGCCGAAAGAGCTGCCTTCGCGGCGCGCCAAAAGCTTGGCATCGCTATGTCCGCGCCTTTCGATCCTTGGGTGTACGCGAAGCAACTCCACATCATCATTCTAGACTTTAAGGCGCTCCAATTGAGCGCAGCAACTGTTCGCCAGCTAACTGTAGTCGACGATGACAGCTGGTCTGCTATGACCCTCAGCGAGGGCGAAATTTTTGGGGTTGTTTTGAACCCGTCGCACGCTCTAACGCGGCAACGGTATGATTTGATGCATGAGCTGGCACATGTCGAACTAAAGCACGTACCTGCTCGGGTTGAGGTGTCAAAGACAGGTATGCTTCTGCTCAGCGATTACTCAGACGAGCAGGAGCAAGAGGCTGACTGGTACGCGAGTTCATTCTTGCTTCCAAGGGACGGAATCTACGCCCTCCGCTCACGCGGGAGGTCTCCCGCCGAAATTGCTGCCCACTATGGCGTGAGCCCAGCCCTCTGTGAAATGCGCTTACGACTAACCGGCGTCGAAATTCAAATGCGCCGAGCGTCCACACGCTAGATATCCGCGGCTGTTATCAGTCACGTAAGCGGACATCGATCTCGCGAAACAATCGTCGATAACTGCGCTACGTATCATGTCTTCTTTGTCTGCAACGCGTCGCTATTTCCAGCCTATACGCCGATTCCTTGTTTCCATTGGCCAGCGGACGTAGCGATGCTTGGGACCTGTTTAGCTGGGGATAATAACTCCTACTTACGCACGGGATGTTAAACTTCGTGACATGCCTCCTATCCCCGATCCAACCGGCGACGCTGGCGACGCCACGACCACCGATATGGCACCGCCGGCGACGCTCACCCACCAAGCCTCGACCAATGCCAGCGACGTCGCCCCCGCCAACATTCCACCTGTCGGTGCCCCTGAAATTTCGACGCCTACCGTTATGGCTTCCCAGACGGCCATCTTCCCCGATCAAACAAATGTGGCGCCGTCGGCGTCGCCAGAAACTCTGACCCCTCAGAATCAAACTGCCGACACGCCCGCCATTGGCGACGCTGGCGGCGCCACCATGACCGCACTCGCCGATGACCTCCAATATACGCTGACGGTCGGGCAGGCCCTCGAACGATTTGTTGCGGGTCGACGCAAAGTCCCGTCCGAACGATCAGTGCAGCGATATTGTATTGACGGGCAGCTCGCCGCACAAAAAATTAGAACAACCTACGGATCAGAGTGGTTGATCAACGAGACTTCGTTAGAAAAACTTATCGCAGCTCAACCCGAAATCTCTGCCGTCGCCAGCGTCGCCACGAGCGCCGACATGGCACCGCCAGCGTCGCCAATCATTGAAAAGCCGCAGATCATTCAGCCCGACACCTCCGCCGTTGGCAACGCCAGCGACGCCGTCGTCAGAACCATGGCGGCGCCAGAAGGTGAGCGACGCTCGATTGCAGAAGTCTTGATCGAGAACGCTCGTCTCTTTGCACAGGTTGAAGGGAAGGACGCAATCATCGAAGAACTCAAAGAGGATCGGAGCTTCTTGCGTGAAGAAGTCCGCGAAGCGCGCAGGACCCGCGACGATGTGAAGAACATTGCCGAGCGCATGTTGGACACCCTCAAAACCATGGCCATCGGTCGGCTCGCATCCGCGCCACTTCGGGACGAACCTTTGCGGCCGGACTTTGTGGACCACACCGATCAGCGGAGTGGATAACCCGGAGGTCACATCCACATCTGCCGTATACTTGAGCCATGGAGCACCTAGCCGGACGGCTAAATGATATCGCACGTAATATTGAGATCGTTGGTGCCGATCCTGTTACGCTGCACGGCTTTACCCAGGTGCCGAATGTGATCCTGACCGACAAGATATTGAGCGTCGGCGCCAAGCTCGCCTACGCCATGCTGCTGAAATACGCCTGGAGCAAGGACGCCTGTTTTCCTGGCCAGCAGACTTTGGCCAACGATATGGGAGCAGGGGAGCGCTCGATCCGAACGTACCTCAAAGAGCTTGAAGATGTCGGCTTCCTCGAAGTGAAGCAGCGTGGTCTTGGTAAGACCAATCTCTACCGGTTGTTCCTCACCGTCACAAAGCCAGCCGCAATGAAGGGCCGCCGGGCCTGACCGGCAAAATTTGCCGGTCTAGACCGGCAAGGATTGCCGCTCCGGAGCGGCAGAGATTGCCGGTCACTCTATATAAGAATACGCATCTAAGAACACTCATATATAAAAAGACCCAGTATTGGGGAGGTTTTATAAAACAGGATCAGAATCCACGCCTAAAAAACGGTTTTGTAGCGTAAAACAGATATTGCACTAAACCGCTGCCGCGGTAGGGAGCTTGAGGCGCGGCCGCAGGGAAGCGGCTAGCTCCGAGTTCGATGCGGACGGCGTAACGGCTCATACCAGTCATGGCGGCCGGTTTGCTCGATTACCCAGATCCACGCAAAGT
>JANLPU010000020.1:0-69516 GCA_031367425.1 Hyphomicrobium sp. | reverse complement strand
AACAGGCAAGTTCTCAATGGCATATTCTGGGTTCTCCGGGCCGGCGCGCCATGGCGCGATTTACCCAATAGATACGGGCCTTATACGACTGCCTACAATCGCTTCAACCGCTGGCGCAAGGCCGGTGTCTGGGATCGCCTGATGGATGCCGTCACCAAAGCCCACGACGGCAAACTCCAGATGATCGATAGTTCCATCGTTCGGGTTCACCAGCACGCCGCGGGTGCAAAAAAGGGGGTGGAGATCGTTGCGTGGGTCGTAGCCGAGGCGGGCTCACCACGAAAATCCACGCGCTTGTCGACGAAAAAGGCCGCCCGCTCCGCCTCCTGATCACGCCAGGACAGGACCACGATGCGACTGGCGCGGCCTATTTGCTGCAAAATCTCAAACGCCGAACCGTCGTCCTTGCCGACAAGGGATACGATGCCGACTGGATCCGCGCTCAGATCAAGCAGCGAGGCGCGACCGCCAACATTCCCAATAAATCCAACCGGAAAGTCCTGTATCCCTTCCGCAAGAAACTCTATCGCGAACGCAATCTGATCGAGCGGTTCTTTAATAAGCTGAAGCAGTTCCGCCGGATCGCGACCCGATACGACAAGCTTGGGGCCACGTTCTTCGCCTTCATCCAGCTTGCGGCTGTAAGGATCTGGTTGCGGTCAATTGAGTCCACGGCCTAACCTATCCGCTTACCCGGTCTTTCCGGACGCATTGGCAATCAAATTGCTGGCAGGGACGCGGAGAAGCTTCCTTCTGTTTCCCGTTGGGAGTCGTGCCGCGTTTGGCACAACTACGTTGCGATACCACGCGGCTCAAAAGCTGACGCCCAACTGCACCCCCCCAACAAAAAAAGGCGGCCCGCGAGCCGCCTTTTCATTTCAAAACCTGCCCAATGCCTCACACCGAATAGTACATGTCGTACTCGACCGGATGCGGGGTCATCTCGTAGCGCATGTTTTCTTCCATGCGCAGCGCGATATAGGCGTCGATCATGTCGTCGTTCATGACGCCGCCCTTCTTGAGATAATCGCGATCCTTATCGAGGCAGTCGAGTGCTTCGCGCAAAGAACCAGCAACCGTCGGGATTTTGGCCAGCTCAGCTGGCGGCAAGTCATACAAGTTCTTATCCATGGCAGGGCCTGGATCGGTTTTGTTCTGAATGCCGTCGAGGCCAGCCATCAGCATCGCGGTGAAAGCGAGGTATGGATTGGCGCCGGGATCTGGAAAACGGATCTCGATGCGCTTGGCCTTGGGGTTCGACACGTGCGGGATGCGGCACGATGCCGAACGGTTGCGCGCCGAGTAGGCGAGCAGAACAGGGGCTTCGTAGCCAGGCACGAGGCGCTTGTAAGAGTTGGTCAGCGGGTTCGTAAACGCGTTGATCGACTTGGCGTGCTTCAAGATCCCGCCGATGTAATAGAGGCACATCTGCGAGAGATCGGCGTATTTATCGCCAGCGAACATCGGCTGTCCGCCCTTCCAGATCGACTGGTGGACGTGCATGCCCGAACCGTTATCGCCCGCCAAGGGCTTGGGCATAAACGTCGCCGTTTTGCCGTAAGCTTGGGCGACTTGATGCACGACGTATTTGTAGATCTGCATGTGGTCGGCCATCTGGATCATCGGGCCGAACTTGACGCCGAGCTCATGCTGGGCCGCGGCCACCTCGTGATGATGCTTTTCGACCGTGACGCCCATCTCGGTCAGAACGGACAGCATCTCCGAGCGAATGTCCTGACAGCTGTCGATCGGCGGCACTGGGAAGTAGCCGCCTTTGACGCGCGGCCGGTGGCCGAGGTTGCCCATCTCGTAAGCGGTGCTGGTATTGGTCGGCAGCTCGGATGAATCCAGTTTGAAACCGACGTTGTACATATCGGTCGAGAACTGCACGTCGTCGAAAATGAAGAACTCGGCCTCCGGTCCGAAGTAGACCTTATCGCCGATGCCGAGCGACAGCATGTAGGCCTCGGCCTTCTTGGCGATGCCGCGCGGATCGCGCTCGTAAGCTTGGCCCGTGGAGGGCTCGATGACGTCGCAGAAGATTGCAACCGTCGTCTGCGCGAAGAACGGATCGATGTGCGCCGATGTGGGGTCGAGCATCAGCAACATGTCGGAGGCTTCGATCGATTTCCAGCCCGCGATCGACGAGCCGTCGAACGCGTAGCCGTCTTTGAAAACTTCGTCATCGATACACGTCACGTCGGCGGTGACGTGCTGCATCTTGCCTTTGGTATCGGTAAATCGCAGGTCGACGAATTTTGCATCTTTGTCTTTGATGAATTTCAGGACATCGCTTGAGCTCTTCATTGGCACTCCCATGGATTTATCTGTCAGCTTTTCCAATTGCCAGACACTCGCCCGCCAAGGTTCTCAAATCCAACCTTTGTAATTGCGGTCTAGCGAGCGTTAGATGGCATCGCGGCCAGATTCACCGGTGCGAATGCGAATGGCTTCTTCGATCGTCGAAATAAAAATTTTGCCGTCGCCGATGCGGCCCGTCTTGGCAGCTTTTTGGATGGCTTCGACGGCCTTGTCTAGCATCTCGTCGGCCAGCACGACTTCGATTTTCACTTTTGGCAGGAAATCGACGACATATTCGGCACCGCGATAAAGTTCGGTGTGCCCCTTCTGGCGACCAAAGCCTTTGGCTTCGATAACGGTGATCCCTTGCAGACCAATTTCTTGCAGGGCCTCCTTCACTTCGTCGAGCTTGAAGGGCTTGATAATCGCTTCGATCTTTTTCATGTCGTCCCTGTCAATATTGATGGAGCGATCGGTTTACGCCGCTCGGGGTGGCTTAAGGTTAGCAGGCCCCATGCCAACCCGCGACGTTTTGGAGAACGCCAACAGTTTCAACGTTCTGCCTTCTACAGTCAGCGGCAGAACTGCCAATGGGTTAAAGCATTAGCTCATTTTTATAGCAAGTCGCCCAAAAATGAGGCCCCAACCAAGGTTTCCACATGCACGAATTACTGACAGCTCACGAGATGGCGCAAGCCGATGCTTTGGCCGCCGCCGCCGGCGTTGCATCGATCGTCTTGATGGAGAACGTCGGCCGGGCGGTGGCGCGTGAGGCGTCCCGGATGCGCCCGCACCCCGGTCGGATCGTGGTGCTGTGTGGACCCGGCAATAACGGTGGCGATGGCTACGCGGCGGCCAGACTGCTGAAAGCTCACGGTCACGAAATTCGCGTTTACCGGTTGGGAGAGGCGGGCAAACTGACGGGCGATGCCGCGGAAATGGCGCGTCGGCTCGATGGCCACGTGCGGCCTGCTACGCCCGACGCGTTGCAAAGCATGGATCTCATCGTTGATGCGCTGTTTGGCGCGGGCTTGTCGCGCCCGCTTGAGGGGGACGCGGCAGAGTTGATCGCCGCGATCAACGCCAGTGGCACTCCGGTGTTATCGGTCGACGTTCCAAGCGGCGTTGACGGGTCGACGGGCGCCGCCGCCGGTGTGGCGGTCAGGGCTGATCGCACGATAACGTTTTTCCGCAAAAAACCGGGCCACTTGCTGTTGCCGGGGCGGGCTCTGTGCGGCGATGTCGTCGTCGCCGATATCGGCATTCCCGACGACGTTCTTGGGAATGCTCCTCGGGGGAGCGAAGCTACGCTTGGACGCGGGGAAGAGTTAGTGGGGGGTGGAATGTCGAGAGACCAGTCTCGCATCGTCGCCCCACCCCCGACCCCTCCCCATCCAGGGGAGGGGAGTCCTGAGCCGTTCGAGTTGCGAGTTACCGCGTTTGAAAACACGTCGGCGCTTTGGCAAGCTCTGCTGCCAGCGGGGCACCTCGATCAGCACAAGTACACGCGCGGTCACGCGGTCGTGGTGTCGGGACCGGCCCATCAAACCGGTGCGGCGCGGCTGTCGGCGCGGGGAGCACTGCGTATCGGCGCTGGGCTCGTCACGGTCGCATCATCGCCGCAAGCGCTGTTGATCAACGCCGCGCATCTGACCGCGATCATGCTGGTGCCGTTCGCCGACGCGCGCGGCCTCGCCGGCGTGCTGGAAGATAAACGCCGCAACGCAGTCCTGATCGGGCCGGGCGCCGGCGTTGGTGCCGAGACGTGCGAGCTTGTCGAAGCCGTTCTAGCGTGCGGGGCGGCCGTCGTGCTCGACGCCGATGCGCTGACGTCGTTTGCAACGCCCGATCAATTCTCGCGCGCCGAAACCGTCCGCTTTGGCTTCACTAGTGCCACGACGACGGCACCTGCCACGCCTGCTGCACTGTTCGCCGCGATCGCGTCAAAGTCCGATCGCCCCGTCGTGCTGACCCCGCACGAGGGCGAATTCAAAAAACTGTTCGGCGAGATCGGCGGCTCCAAACTCGATCGTGCCCGCAAAGCGGCCGAAATCTCCCGCGCCGTTGTCGTGCTCAAAGGCCCCGATACGGTGATCGCTTGCCCAGATGGCCGCGCCGCGATCAACGCCAATGCTCCGCCTTGGCTGGCGACCGCCGGCTCTGGCGACGTGCTCGCCGGCTTCATCACTGGGTTGCTCGCGCAAAAGGTGAGCGCGTTCGAAGCCGCCTGCGCCGCCGTCTGGCTGCACGGCGCATGCGCAACCGCTTTCGGTACCGGCCTCATCGCCGAAGACCTGCCCGAGGTTTTGCCGGGTGTGCTGGCGAAGCTCGGCACGCCCGGCTAAGCTTAGCCTTGAACCTTCATTTCAGCGTCGGCGCGAAAAAAGGCGGCGACGCCGACGGTTGGTGCGGGACTGACGGCGCTGACGCCGGTCAAGGTCATGAGGCGTGCGATCTCGACGAATTTCTTGTCGCGCCGGTCGTAGAGCCCGCCCTTGAACAGTGCGCGCGCGGCAACCTGGCCGTGGCGCGCCCCGCCCTCGATCCAGAACGTCTGTTCCATGACGACGTTGCTCGCGTCCCAGCACAGCAGCCGGGTATCGAGCCGGAATTTTTGCCAAGGGCGCAACTCGCGTCGGAACCTGATCGAGATGGCGCTGGCGATCGGCGTCCACTTGTGGCGCCACACTTCGCGCAGCAGGCCGGAACGGGCGAGAATATCGAGGCGGCCTAGATCCATCAGGGTCAGATAGCGGCCGTTGTTCAAGTGCAGCGAGAGATCGAGATCGTGCGGCCAGACGCGAAAATTTAAGCTTGAAGCGTCGGTCGGCAGCACGAGGGGACCGCGGCGGCGCGCGGTCAGCAAAATCCACAATAGACGAAGCCAAAGGTTCAAAATGCAGCTCCTCGATTGATCTCGGCCATGTCAACGCGCTAGCCACCTAAGCGCCAATTCGTCTATATGGCGAGGTGGTTTTAAAAAACCCAAGCCGCCTTAAATTTGATTTTTGCCGCGTCATAATGCGATGCTAGCGCCGGGCCGCTCGGGCGCAAGAGATTCGGAGGCTCGGCCAAGCTTGCCGCATCCGTCATGAGAATTCAGAACATCGTCGCGGGAGACATGAAAGAAGCGATGCGCAATCCGGCTACGAGGCGGTTGGGAACGGCTGGCGCTTGTCTCGCGCTGATCGCGTGCGGCTGCGGTTTCGCCACGGTAGTGCGCGCAGCCGATGGCGCGGCACCGTCGAAGTCGGAAGAGGGCGCGGCCCAGCTCGTGCGTGGCAACGCCGGCCAGGCGCTCACCGATTATACCGAAGCTCTGAAAGATACCGGGCTCGCCAACGACCGTCGCGCGACCATTTTGAACGATCGCGCCGTCGCCTACATCCGCCTCGGCCAACCCAAACTCGCGTTGGAAGATTTCAATCGCGCCGTGCAGCTGTTCGCCGAATATCCAGCCGCTTATAACAATCGCGGCAATCTGCTCGTTTCGCTCGGGCAATACGGCGAGGCCATCAAGGATTTCGACCGCGCTTGTCTGCTGGCGCCGGGCTATGCGGCCGCCTATTCCAACCGCGCCAACGCGCGGCTGAAGCTGGGGCAGCAAGCCCAGGCGATTGCCGATTTCACCAAGTCGATCGAGCTGATGCCTGCGAGCGCGCCGCCGCTGTCTGGCCGGGGTATCGCGCACTTGAGCCTCGGGCGACCACACGCTGCGATCCGGGATTTTTCCCGCGCCGTCAATGCCGACGCGCGCTTTGCATCCGCCTATCGCCACCGTGCCGTCGCGCGTCTCGACGTTGGCCAGACCGACGAGGCGATTGAAGATCTGTCGCGCGCGCTCGCCTTCGATATCAACAACGCCGAAGTCTATGTCGTGCGCGGCTATGCATATCTCTCGGCCGGTAATACGGCATCCGCGATCAAGGACTTTTCGCGCGGTCTGGAACTCGACCCGAAGTCGGTCGCGGGCTACCAGGCGCGCGGGCTCGCGAACGGCTTGGCCGACGCTTTCGATGACGCTTATGCCGACTTGAACCGCGCCATCGAACTCGATCCGCGCGCCGCCGTCGCCTTTGCCTACCGCGCGTTCGTATACAAACAAAACGCCCAAATCGACGTCGCTTTGAAAGATGTCGAGACCGCCATCAAGCTCGAGCCCAACCGGGCCGAGGCGTTGTGGGCGCAGGGCGAGATCGAAGAGGCGCGCGGTCAAGCCGATTTGGCGGTCGCCAGCTTACGCAAGGCGCTCTCGTTGAAGCCCGATTGGAAGTTCGCGGGCGATGCTTTGAAGCGGCTAGGCGCTGGCGCCGATGTCAGCGCCGAGCAGGAGGTGGCGGGCGCTGGGATCGTCAACTGGAAAGTCGTCGACAGGGGTGGCAAATATTTCGCCCGCAATTCCGATTTCACTGAACTGTCGATCCCGCTTGAAATGATAGGCGAGGGCCGCCCGAAATTGCTCGAATGGGAATTGAAGAAAGCGCCGCATAAGGGTTATGGCGTGCTGCGCTTTGCCGGCGGTCAGGTCAATGGCCAGAACGGGCCGGAAGATACCGAGCTGGCGGCGATCGTCGATATCGAGAACGGTAAGGTGTTGGCCGTTCAGCCGCAGCGCCAGGGCGCGAAGGTCGCCGTTTGGACGTGGGAAGAAGACCGCGTTCAGGTCGCCGCCATCGATGGCGTGACGGACGAGTTTGCGCTGCGGGCAACGAAACCGAAAGAGCCCGTCGCGTCGTCGTCGAACGGTGGCGGCGCGGGCGGTCAGTCGGGTGGGGGCGGATCACCGCGGCGCTCGGTGGAAGATCGCGATGAGAAGCAGGCGCCGTGGGCGCAGTGGTCTCAGCCCAATCGCAGCCGCAGCGTCGAAGCCCGCAGCGAACCGCGGTCCGCGCCGCGCCGCGCGCCCGCCCGCCCCAAGACGCTGTTCGATCTGCTGTTTAATTGATGGGGTGCAAGCCGCGCTCTGCATGATTGCCTTGATCTAAGCGGCCCGACACACCCCCAGCCGTCCCAAGACGCTGCTCGATTTGGTGTTTGATTGAGGGGTCGCAGCGATCGTGGCTACGCGGTGCGCTTCGCGAACCCGACCAGCTACCGGTCCTTCGTGATGCTCTGCGCTGTTTGTGATTGTGCGCCCTCGGCCGACGGAGACGCTGTTCGAGTTGCGTTTTGATTGAGGGTTGATCGCGGTTACGCGGCGCGCACGCGATGACGAATGGGTTATTATTTTATTACCTGTCATCCCGGACGCGACACTTACCGCTAGTATTCCTGGCGAGATTAAAATCCCCACCACCCGTCATCCCGGACGTGACGCGGCAACTCTTCATTGCTGCGGCGCTGATCCGGGATCTTGCCGACCATCATAGCGGCGCGCCAACAAGATCCTGTGTCTGCGTCGCACCGTCCACGACGCTGCGCCGCGCACAGGATGACGGGTATGATGTTGTTGCCGGCGGAGTTCATGCCCGTCAGGGTGCGGGGATGACGGAGCGGGGAATGCCTTGCTATCAGACACTACACTTCTTCGCGGTGCGCGCTACGGGCTCCATGAACTCCGTTGGTTCTATTTCTACGGGTTGGATATCGTTGTCCTCTTCGAACTGCCGCAATGCCTCGACAGCGCGACCAGCGTCCATTTCCGCATCCATAAATTCCGAGTACGTGACAATCGAAACCGTGCGGAGCCTTTCGCGCTTCTTCCGTGATTGATTGCCTTCTACCGCTATACTCGCATTTTTGAAAGCGATTGTTGCCGCAATTTCTGCGGTATCGGCACCTACAGCGGCAGTGCATGCAGCCGATAACAGCAACTTATGGAGAGACTCTGCCGACATGTGTTTATCTCTTTCAGAATTTGAACTTTGTTTGTTGGGCGTGACCCCGCCCATGGGTGGCGCTATCATCCAACCCCCTCAGCTGCACCCACTCGTGCTGCCGCAGGTATCGCACTTGAGGCAGGTGCCGTTCCGCACCATCGTGAAGTTGTGGCACTCCGAGCACGAGGTGCCCTCGTAGCCGCGCAGACGCGCTTCGGCTAAGCGCTGCTTGGTCAGTTCAGCTTTGATCAGGACCGCGTCGGGTGCCGATGCGCTGCGGTAAAGCTCGGTCTGCTGCAATTTTGCGATCGCGGTTTCCATGCGCGCGGAAGGATTGGGCGCAGCCACAGTCAAGGTATCACGCGCCAGCGCGGTGTTGCCAACGGTGTGCGTCGCGTCGCCGTAAAGGGCCGTCACTTCCTGTTGCGCGGTGCGCATCGTGTCAACGTTGACCGGCGCGCCACTGGCGACATGAGCGCCGCCGCGGCTCGCTAAACGCACAACCGGCGCGCCGCGAACCAAGCCCTTCGACACCATGCGGCGCACGCTTTCAGGCAGATCGAGATCGAGTTGGGCGTCGGTCGCGTCGTCGCCCGATCCCAATCCGGTCTCGCCGACGATCTCGCGCGGATCGACGTGCGCTAAGTCGTGCCGCGAGAGATACGACACCGCCAACTCGCGGAAAATATAATCGAGGATCGACGTCGCGTTTTTGATCGTCTCGTTGCCTTGCACGAGGCCCGCCGGTTCAAAGCGCGTAAAGGTGAAGGCTTCGACATACTCTTCCAGCGGCACGCCGTATTGCAGGCCGAGCGAAATTGCGATGGCGAAATTGTTCATCAGGCTGCGGAAGGCGGCGCCCTCTTTGTGCATGTCGATGAAGATTTCGCCCAAGCTGCCGTCGTCGTATTCGCCGGTGCGCAGGTAAACTTTATGTCCCCCGACTGTCGCTTTCTGCGTGTAGCCCTTGCGGCGGCCGGGAAGCTTCTCGCGCTCCTGCTGCTTGATGTATTCGACGCGCTCGACGATGCGCTCCACGATGCGCTCGGCGACGATGTTGGTGCGCGCCGCCATCGCGGGATTGGCGAGCAGAGCTTCGGCGACCGTTTCGCCGGCATCGTCTTCAACGTCGAGGATTTGCGAATTGAGCGGTTGCGACAGCTTCGAGCCGTCGCGGTAAAGCGCGTTGGCTTTCAGCGCCAGTTTCCACGACAGCATGTAGGATTGCTTGCAATCTTCAACGGTCGCGTCGTTGGGCATGTTGATCGTTTTGGAAATCGCGCCCGAGATGAAGGGCTGCGATGCCGCCATCATCAGGATGTGGCTGTCGACAGAAAGATAGCGTTTGCCCTTGCGGCCGCACGGATTGGCGCAGTCGAAGACGGGCAAATGTTCGGGCTTCAAGTGCGGCGCGCCTTCAAGCGTCATAGCACCGCAAACGTGCTCGTTGGCTGCTTCGACGTCGCGTTTCGAAAACCCTAAGTGCGCGAAGATCTCGAACGTCGGATCGCTGAGTTTAGCGGCCGGTACTTTCAGAGCGCTGGTCAGGAACTCCTCGCCCAGCGTCCACTTGTTGAACACGAACTTGATGTCGAACGCAGCAGCCAGGCCACTTTCGATTTTGGCCAGCGCTTCGTCGGTGAAGCCTTTGGCTTTCAGCGTCGTGTGGTTGATGGCTGGCGATTGGCGCAGCGATGCGTGGCCGACGGCGTAGGCTTCGATCTCGGCCAGTTGGTTTTCGCGGTAGCCGAGCGTGCGTAAAGCTTCCGGCACCGATTGGTTGATGATCTTGAAGTAGCCGCCGCCAGCGAGCTTCTTGAATTTGACGAGTGCGAAGTCTGGCTCGATGCCGGTCGTGTCGCAGTCCATGACGAGGCCGATGGTGCCGGTGGGCGCGACGACGGTTGCCTGGGCGTTGCGGAAGCCGTGCTCTTCGCCGATGGCGAGGGCGCGATCCCAGGCGCGGGTTGCCGCATCGATGAGGCGCTTGTCCTTGCACGCGGCGTGGTCGAGCGGCACGGGGATAACCGACAGGGCTTCATAGCCGGACTTCTGGCCATGTGCCGCGCGGCGGTGATTGCGGATGACGCGCAGCATGTCATGCGCGTTGGGTTCGTAGCCCGGGAAAGTGCCCAGCTCCGCCGCCATCTCGCCGCTGGTCGAATAAGACACGCCGGTCATGATGGCTGAGATGGCGCCGCAGATGGCGCGGCCTTCGGTCGAGTCATAGGGTGTGCCAGCCGCCATCAGCATGCCGCCGATGTTAGCAAAGCCTAAGCCCAACGTGCGGTAACGGTATGAGAGTTCGGCGATCTGGCGCGATGGAAACTGCGCCATCAGCACCGAGATTTCGAGCACGATCGTCCACAGTCGGCAGGCGTGTTCGAAAGAGCCGGTGTCGAACGAAGCGTCCGTATTGCGGAAGCGCATCAGATTGAGGGAAGCCAGATTGCACGCGGTGTCGTCGAGGAACATGTACTCAGAGCACGGGTTCGATGCGCGGATCGGTCCCGACTTCGGGCACGTGTGCCAGTCGTTGATGGTGGTGTGGAATTGAATGCCGGGGTCAGCAGATGCCCAAGCGGCGTGGCCGATTTGTTCCCAAAGATCGCGCGCCTTGAGCGTTTTCACGACCTTGTTACCGAGCCGCGCCGTCAGGTTCCAGGTCTTGTCTTCGTTGACGGCGTTGAGGAACTCATCCGTCACGCGCACCGAGTTGTTCGAATTCTGACCCGAAACCGTCAGATAAGCTTCGCTATCCCAGTCGGTGTCGTAGGTGTCGAACGCAATGTCGGTGTAGCCCTGCTTTGCAAATTGGATGACGCGCAGAATGTAGTTCTGCGGAACCTGATCGCGCTTGGCTTCGCGGATCGCCTGCTTGAGCTTGGGATTTTGCAACGGGTCATAGCAGCGTTCGTCTTTGGCGGTGTCGGATGATTGCGAAGTTGCCTCGGCGCCTGCCAAGGTCTCGCAATTGACGCAAGCCTTCAAAACGGCCTTCAAATGCTTCTGGCAAATCTTGGAACCGGTGACGAGGGCGGCAACCTTCTGCTCTTCGCGCACCTTCCAGTTGATGTATTCCTCGATGTCTGGATGATCGACGTCGACAACGACCATCTTGGCCGCGCGCCGCGTCGTGCCGCCCGATTTGATGGCGCCTGCCGCACGGTCGCCGATTTTCAAGAACGACATCAGGCCGGACGAGCGCCCGCCGCCGGATAATTTCTCGTTGCCGCCGCGCAGCGACGAAAAGTTCGAGCCGGTGCCCGAGCCGTATTTGAACAGGCGCGCTTCACGCACCCACAAATCCATGATGCCGCCATCGCCGACGAGGTCGTCGGCGACCGATTGAATGAAGCAGGCGTGCGGTTGGGGATGTTCGTAGGCAGACGTCGAGTGCGTCAGCTCGCCAGTTTTATGGTCGACGTACATGTGGCCTTGGCCGGGTCCGTCGATGCCATAGGCCCAGTGCAGGCCGGTGTTGAACCATTGCGGCGAATTGGGTGCGGCCATCTGCATGGCCAGCATGTAGCGATGCTCATCGAAGAAGGCGCGCGCGTCGTCTTCGCTGGTGAAATAGTCGCCTTTCCAGCCCCAATAGGTCCAGGTGCCAGCAAGCCGGTCGAACACTTGACGGGCATCGCTTTCGCCGCCGGTGCGTTCTTTGTCGGAAAATTGTACCAGTGCTGCAGCGTCGGCCACTGAGCGCCAAAGCCATGAGGGAACTTGTGTCTCTTCGACTTTCTTCAGCGCCCGAGCGACGCCCGCTTTGCGGAAATATTTTTGTGCCAGAATGTCGGCTGCGACCTGGCTCCAATGCTCCGGCACCTCAAACCCATCGAGCCGAAACACGACCGAGCCATCCGGATTCTTGATCTCGGAAATGGCCCGTCGAAACGGAATGGTGGCGTAAGGTGATTTGCCGGCTTCAGTGAAGCGTCGCGTGATCTTCATGAGTGTAGTGCCCCCGGATGTGTCGGAGGTGGTCGATAAGCAAAACGAGATTTCGAGCACCGAACTGGTTGTTATCGTTGCCCCGGCGGCAAGCCTGTAACCGGCTGCCGGGACGGCTTTTTTGGTGTACGCAATGCTGCGCGAAAGCTTGGCCCCGTATCGCGACCATGCTGTACGGCTGGCACCCCCGCGCCCGCCGCCACGCAACCCAAACAATGCTGACATTTAACTTCCGCGACCCGCGCGGAACGTAGACCTGGACGCAACAGCCGCAATTGCTGCACTGAAGACTGAAATGCGCAACCAACTCTCCGTAGCTGCAAGCAAAATGTGGCGCGTTCGAAGCCGCCTCAATCTCGCCGACTGTGCTTTGAAGCTATGACGATTCGAGCTTCCGCGTCACGACCTTCAAACTAGATATTGTGGTTGTTGTGCTGTGGCAGCGGCAACCGTCTATATCTAGTGGTGTTGGCAACCTGTGAGTGACGGGCGTTCAATCGCCGGTGATTGCGGGGGTTTAGGGCCTGGGAATGCTCAGCAGACCCTGTTGGCAACATTGGATCGTTGTCACCGAGGCATCACAGGAGAGAGCTTAAAGCAATTCCGCGCACGCGGTGTTGCTCAGATGCTGCTCCCATGTGTCGTCTGGACAGCCGAGCGCCGAACGGAGTATGTCGGACACTGAAGCATCGGCGTAACGAGGCCCTGACAACATGAGCATTTTCAGCGAAATCTTTTCGTGGTGGGGCGGCAATACTTGGGGCACGCGACTGTTCACGTGGCGCAAGGGCCGGGAAGTCGGGCAAGATGAGTTCGGCAATCGCTATTTCGTTCAACGCGCGGGCATTGGACCGCTGGGCGTGCCGGCTCGCTGGGTCATATATAGAGACATGACGGAGGCCTCTCAGGTGCCGCCCGATTGGCACGGCTGGCTGCATCACACGGTCGATGAGTTGCCAACTGACGAGGTCTATGAGCCCAAGCCCTGGCAAAAGCCGCATCAGCGCAACCTGACGGGCACTGCTGGTGCTTATCGGCCGCAAGGCTCGATTGCGGGACCTGGCAGTCGTCCGAAGTTTTCCGGTGATTATAAGCCTTGGAAGCCCAACTGATGTCGTCGCAAACGAGACCTTGGGGCCTTGCTCGTGCCACCATTGCGGCCGAATGCAACCTAACCACTCACATAGCTTTAGAGCTGGACTGAACGATCTCAAGGGCAGCCGTTTGCGAACCCAATTCCAAAATCCGACTTTGAAGGCTTTGGTCACCGCCACGATCGCAGCGGTTACGATCTGCGGCGGCGCGACGGCAGCCTTGGCCGATCGTATCGAAAACACGGTCGCGATCTTCTCAGCGCTCGATAAAGTAACGGCGCGTATCTCGAAGTTCGAAGTGGCGCTGGGCGAGACCAAATCTTTTGGCCCTTTGAAGGTCACGCCGCGCGCGTGTTATTCAAGGCCACCGACCGAGCAGCCCAAGACGACGACGTTCGTCGAAGTCGATGAGAAGCAGCTCGACGGCAAGGAGAAGCGGATTTTCACCGGCTGGATGTTTGCCGAGAGCCCCGGGCTCTACGGCGTCGAACACCCAACCCTCGATGTGTGGCTGACGGAGTGTCAAAAGCCGCTACACGCGACGGCGCAAAAGGCGCCAGATGCGCCCCCGGTGAAGGGTGCGGATGGCAAAGAGATCGCAGCGCCTCCCGCGGCCGTCGCCGAGCCGCCATCAGAGACCCGTCGCAGGGTTCGGCGTTAGGCCCCGCGAACGTATCGACGAGGCGCCAGCGCTTATTTTCCGAGCAACTTCGCAACCCGCGGGGCAAAGTAGGTCAGCACGCCTGCAGCTCCGGCGCGCTTGAAAGCGAGCAAGCTTTCTAAAATAACTTTGTCGGCGTCGAACGCACCAGCTTCAGCCGCGCGCACGATCATCGCGTATTCGCCAGAGACCTGATAGGCGAACGTCGGCACGTCGTAGGTTTCAGATACGCGACGCACGATGTCGAGGTAGGGCATGCCCGGCTTGACCATCACCATGTCGGCACCCTCGGCAATGTCGAGGGCGACTTCGCGGATCGCTTCGTCTGAGTTGCCAGGGTCCATCTGGTAGGTGCGCTTGTCGCCTTTCAAAAATCCAGCCGAGCCGACAGCATCGCGAAACGGACCGTAAAAGGCGCTGGCATATTTGGCGGCGTAGGCCATGATCTGTGTGTTGCCGTGGCCAGCCGCTTCAAGCGCTGAACGGATGACGCCGATGCGGCCGTCCATCATGTCTGACGGCGCTAAAACGTCGGCACCTGCTTCGGCCTGCACGAGAGACTGTTTCACAAGCGCTTCGAGCGTCGGATCGTTGACGATGTCGTCGCCGATGAGCAAGCCGTCGTGGCCGTGACTGGTATAAGGATCGAGGGCGACGTCGAGGATGATGCCGATGTCCAGACCGGTCTGCTTGATGGCGCGCGTGGCGCGGCACACGAGGTTGTCGGGATTGAAGGCTTCGGCTGCGTCTTCGGTGCGCAGCTTGACGTCCGTATAGGGAAAGAGTGCCAGCGCCGGAATGCCGAGCTTGACGGCCTCGTGGGCGGCTTCGACGGCGAGATCGATGCTGATCCGATCGACGCCCGGCATGGACGCAACCGCGTTACGCTGGCCTTTGCCCTCGGTAATGAACAGGGGCCAAATCAGATCGGCGGGCGATAATTGATTTTCGCTGACCAACCGGCGCGACCAGTTGGCCTTGCGGTTGCGCCTCAGACGCGTGCCCGGGAAGGCCGACGCGACAATGGGTGATGGCGGCGGCGTGGGTGGTTTGCGCGATGACATTGGGTGCAGCACGTCTCAGTTATTGTCGACGCCGCAGAAGGCCAGAGCCACACGGCGTTGGCAAGCCGTCCTGATCAACATGGTTGGTTTTGGCAAACGTGCAGCAGCTCGCGACCGCGATCCGGGCCTAGTTACAGATCTTGGTCGTTTTGCGTGCCGCCATATCGACGTGGAAATGATTGCGATGTTCTGAGTTTGCTTCCGGCCCGAGCGTCGTGCCAAAAATTAAGCAGGCTGCTTCGTGGGCGGCGTGGAGAAACTCTGCTTTGTTGGCGATTTGGGACAACGCGCTGACGGGGGGGCTGGCAACTTTCAGCACCTTCGGACCGCCGAGCTTTTCAGGTGCCAGCGACAAGGCCGGGGGCGCGTCCCGCGCCGCACGGAATGATGCGTCCCGCGCCGAACGGTACGTAGGATTTTGAACTTCGAGCTTTGGCGTACCTTCGACGATTGTCGATTTAGCAATCCCGGCGGCGGTCGCGCCGATCGCGGCCGCAGCAATCGGAGCGGTGGGCGTCGTTTTCACCGGCGATCGGGCCGCCAGTTTTGCGGCATCGGCCGCCCTTTGTAAGGCGATGCGTTGCGCTTCAGCCCGCTCTGCCGCAGCCTTAGCGGCGATCATTTCTTCGCGGATTTCGCGCTGCGGTTTGCCCCAGTTTTCCAGCACATAAGCAGTCTTGGCGGACGACGTTACAAAGCCACGGATATCGAGCGCATTGGCGTGACCGTGCTCGGACAGCTTGCCGCCAACGCGGCCATAGGCCATGCGGCAGGAATAATCGCTCATCGTTTCAATCTTGATGATGTCGCCACCAAGGTGGCGCTTGGCCAATGGCTGCAAATCTTTTTTCAGCCACGTGTAAAGTCCTTCGGCCATGTCACAGGTAATGATGGCCGGTGGTGAAATCGCGACTTCGGGGTTGCGGCCGATGCTGATGAGCTGAATGGGAGCGGGGGTCCCGCATAAACCTTCTTTGAGCGGTGCCTGGTGGACGGCGACGGCTTCGATCCGGCTGAAAATGATGTCGCAGCGCGCTTTGGCATCCGCCACTTCGGTCGGCGTCCAAGCTTGCGCAGATGGCTCTGATTTCGCTGTTGCGGGGGGTTCGAGTGCTGGGGGTTCGACGGTTGCCTGGGCAGCATTCTTACCGGCCGTCGCCGCCGAGGGCGCGATAATTTTTGCAGACGCGGCAGGAGTTGGAGCCAAGGCGTTATGGCGACCGCGTGCACCTCCGGCTGCATCGGCGGTCGCGCACGTTAAACCGAGTGCGAGCGCACTTGAAAAACACGCTGCGAGCCAATGCTCGATTGGTTGAGCCGTCCGCATCCCCATGCAGCTCCCGGAATTTCATGTGGATGAGCCCCAACTCATCCTTGACAATCCGGCTGTTAAGGTGAGCCGAATCACACAACGCATATTTGATCTCTAAAGCGCGTCGTGTATAGCTCTAAATTGTGGCACCACAACAAGAAATGGTTTCATCAATGCGCACAACGCGAACTAACACTTAGGCCTCACATCGATGAACAACGCACCAATCGCTGAAGCCGTTCCGCTCATGACGCAAGCGCGAGAGATCGAAGTACGCCGCCAAGGCGCGCTGATCGAGTTCGCGCTCAACCGGCCTAAGGTGCTGAACGCTTTCAACGTCGGCATGCGCCACGTGCTGGCGCTGGAATTGCCCGAGATCGCGCGTAATCCCGATATTTATGTCGTGGCGCTGACGTCCACTGCGACCAAAGCGTTTTGTGCCGGCGGCGACGTCAAGGCCTTACTCGCGGAAGCCCGTCGCGATATCAAAAGTGCGAGAGCGTTCTTTGCAGGCGAGTATGCGCTCAATTGGCTGCTTGAATGCTTTTCCAAACCGACCGTGTCGCTGGCTGATGGCCTGTGCATGGGGTCAGGTGTTGGTTTGAGCGTCTACAACACGCACAGGGTGGCGGCTGAAAATTATAAGTTCGCGATGCCAGAGACTGCGATCGGATTGTTTCCAGATGTTGGGGCGGCGCATGTTCTGGCGCATTTGCCGTGGCCACTAGGGCTCTATCTGGGATTAACGGGCCGCGTCATCGATAGAGCGGACGCCTATTGGCTCGATCTTGTTACCCATTGCGTACCAGCCCATCGTTTCGGCGGCATTCTGGCGGCGCTCTCCGACGCTCAGCCTGTCGACCCGTTGCTCGATGATCTGCATCAGGCGCCAGCGAGCGGGCCGTTGCAAGCGCAAGCCAACATGATCGGCGACTTATTCGGCGGGAGCAGTCTCGATGACATTATTGCGCAACTGAAACGGGCAAGCGGCACCCACAAAGCGTTTGCCGATGCAACACTGGCTGAGCTTGCTAAGAAGTCTCCCACATCGCTAAAGGTAACCGACCAGCATATTCGCTCAAGCCGTAGCCGCGATCTGCGGGAGACGCTACAACACGACTATCGGATTGCTTGCCGCTGTCTCGATGCTCCAGACTTTGTAGAGGGTGTGCGGGCAGTCCTCCTTGATAAAGACGGCGCGCCGCGCTGGAGCCCGGCGGCGCTGGAAGACGTCACGCCCGAACACGTCGCCCGTTACTTTGCCCCGCTGAAAGAGGGCGAATTGCAGCTCCCGACGCGTACTGAGATGCAAGCGGCCCGCATTTGAGCCGCGCAACGCGGGATGCGTAAAACTTTGTGCAATCCGTTTTATGTTTATTAGCCACAAGAACAGTTTCGCCGGAAATAGGCTTAACTTTCCGTTTTAAAACACCCCTGTCACTATTCTTTTACTATATCTATTTAGTCGGCCTTTATTCATCTGCGTTACTACTTTGACCAACCCGGAAATAATCGGGAAGCGTCAAAACAGGTAGAAGGCAGGGTCATGAGTATAGCAGTCGATGTTGCGCGTCACCGCGCCCCCGTGCAAGACGAGACTTTCCGTACCGAGTATTTGCAGGCGCTCCGCCTGATCGAACGTTTGCACCGTTTGTTGCTCGATGTCATCAAAGACGAGTTTGATCGCCAGGGCGGCGCCGAACTCAACAGCGTCCAAGCTTTGTTGCTCTATAATATCGGCGAAAGCGAATTGACGGCCGGCGAGTTGAAAACGCGCGGCTATTACTTGGGATCGAACGTTTCATACAATCTCAAGAAGCTCGTCGATATGGGTTTTATCCATTACAAGCGTTCGGACACGGATCGCCGCTCGGTTCGCGTCAGCCTGACGGACAAGGGCATGGAAGCCTGCGATATCGTCAATAAGCTTTATCACCGCCAGTTGGGCTCGGTCCAAGCTGTCGGCGAGATCACCGGCGATGACGTCAAGGGCTTGAACAAAGCGCTCGTGCGTCTGGAACGCTTCTGGTCTGACCAAATCCGCTATCGCCTGTAATTCCAGGCTCTGCGCACGAAAATCGGGGGGCTAATCAGTTCGGGGGAGCTGGTTAGTGTAGCAAAAAGGGCTGTCCGGCGTTGCCGGGCGGCCCTTTGCTTTTTCGCGCTGCGGGTATGAGCGGTTCTGGGCAGACACCACGCAGGTGTGGCTCGTGTAACCCGGACGATGGGTTTTCGGCAATACTGACAAAGTGGAGCCTCGCCCCGAGGGCGCAACGCACGTAAAGATCCACAATGCTTTGGCGTTGTCGGTCCGCAGGTATTACGCTTGCGGCGTGTCGGTGCATTGCTAAGAGGCCAGATATCCAGGAGTGTCCACGCTTGACGCTGATGCAATGTTTTCAACGCAGCCGGTCATGGCTCCAGCCCCTTATTGCACTGGCGGCGCTGGCCGTGATGGGCTTGGGCCAAGGCACTGCCGTGCTGGCGCAAGACACGGCCTGGTTCAATTTTGGCCCCGGCGGTAACGGATCGTCGTCGACCTATGATCGCGAATATATTCGCGAGTGGGAGATCAACCCGCCGAAAGGCTTTGCGACGCTGTCAAAGTCTAACGTCGAGCCGACCAAAGCCGCGTTCAAGCGCTATGGCGATATCGTCGCGCGGGGCGGCTGGGCTCCGATCCCGGATGCGCAATTGCAATCTGGCTCTAGCGATCCGGCCGTCAAGCTGCTGAGAACCCGCCTGTTCATCACGGGCGAATTGCGCGACGAAGACAACGGATCGCAGGCGTTCGACTACAATTTGGAAAAAGCGGTGCGCCGCTATCAGGCGACCAACGGCCTGACACCGACCGGCATCGCCGACAAACGCACGATCGCCGCCTTGAACGTGCCAGCGACGGCGCGGCTGCAACAGCTGAAGGCCAATATCTCGCGGCTGCAAGAGTTGGCCAATTCGGTCGGTAAGCGCTACGTAGTTGTCAATATTCCGGCCGCCCAAATCGAAGCGATCGACAACGAGCATATTTTTGCACGCTACGCCGGCGTCGTCGGCAAAATCGACAGGCCGACGCCGCTGCTAAGGTCGGCCATCACTGACCTCAATTTCAATCCGATGTGGCGCGTACCCCCGACCGTCGAATCGGAAGATCTCATTCCGCGCGGCCGCGAAATGCAGTCCAAGGGACAAAATGTTTTGGTTAAATTCCACATCGACGCCTACGACGGCGGAGGTAAAAAAGTGGATCCTGAGAAGATCGATTGGTCGAAGGTGCACCCCGGCACCTACACCTACAGCCAGCAGCCGGGCAAAGAGAACCCGTTGGGATTCTTGAAGATCAATTTCGATAGCGCGCATTCAGTCTACATGCACGACACGCCGTCCGAGACGATCTTCGGACGCAACTTCCGCGCGGCCAGCTCGGGCTGCATCCGCGTCCAGAACATCGAACATCTGGCTGCTTGGATCTTGCAAGACCAAGATGGCTGGGACCCTGAACGGATCGCCACCATGAAGAAGTCGGGCGAACGTCTCGACCTGCGGCTGAAAAAGCCAATGCCGTTACATTTCGTTTACCTGACCGCCTGGGCGACCGAGGATGGCGTCGTCCAATTCCGCCGCGATCTGTACAAGAAGGACGGCGTCGGCGACGTGGCAGCGAACTACTGATCCGCTGGTCCAGCTCCAGCTGCGTGACGTGAAAGTCCGCCTTCAGAGACGCAAACCACGGCGCGGACAGGAACGCTCGCCTTAGCTATTTGTGTTAAATCCCTAAAATTGCTAAAAATCATAGCTGTGGCTTGAAAAAATCTCGATTTGGGCGGTTATTCTTGGCATCGAGATTTGGCGGCCGGACGTTATCCTTTATACGCGACGATAAATCGCTGGTTTGGAAACAACGTTTCAAGGCATAAATGCCGCCCAGGATCGGGAGTTAAGGTTCAAGTATGACGTACGAAAGAAAGCTCGGAGACGCACTGGACGCGGTCAAGCGCGAAGGCCGCTACCGGGTATTTGCAGATCTGAAGCGCCGTCGGGGAGATTTTCCCAGGGCCGATGTTTTTGCTAACGCTGAGCCGCGCGCCATAACCGTGTGGTGCTCGAACGATTATCTCGGCATGGGACAGCACCCAAGCGTGATCGCCGCGATGCACGAAGCCCTCGATACGGTGGGCGCCGGTTCGGGCGGTACGCGCAACATTTCCGGCACGACGCACTACCACGTCGAACTCGAAGACGAGATCGCCGACCTGCACGGCAAGCAAGCAGCGCTCCTTTTCACGTCGGCTTACGTTGCCAACGAAGCCGCACTCTCGACGCTCGTGCAGTTGATGCCGGGCTGCGTCGTGTTCTCGGACGAGAAGAACCACGCCTCGATGATCGCCGGCATCCGCAACGGCCGGGGGCTTAAGGAAATTTTCCTGCACAACGACTTGGCCGACCTCGAAGCCAAGTTAAAATCTTACCCCATCGACACGCCAAAAATCATCGCCTTCGAAAGCGTCTACTCGATGGACGGCCACGTGGCTCCGATCGCGGCGATTTGCGATTTGGCCGAGAAATATCACGCGATGACCTACCTCGACGAGGTTCACGCTGTCGGCCTTTATGGGCCGCGCGGCGGCGGTATCGCCGAGCGTGAAGGCGTGATGGATCGCATCGACGTGATCAATGGCACGCTCGCCAAGGGCTACGGCGTCATGGGCGGCTATATCGCTGGATCGCGCACGCTTTGCGATGCGGTTCGCTCGTATGCGCCGGGTTTTATTTTCACGACGTCGCTGGCACCGGTTATCGCGGCTGGAGCGTTGGCCAGCATCCGGCATCTGAAGGCATCGAGCGTCGAGCGTGTGTGTCATCAAGAGCGCAGCCGCACTTTGAAGCGCCGTTTGAACGCCGCCGACATGCCGGTCATTTCCGGACCGAGCCACATTGTGCCGGTGCTGGTCGCCGATCCCGTTCGCTGCAAGGCATTGTCCGACGTGCTGCTGGCGCGGCACGCGATCTACGTTCAGCCGATCAACTATCCAACGGTGCCACGCGGCACGGAGCGGTTGCGCCTAACGCCGTCGCCGTTGCACACCGATGCCGACATGGATCATCTCGTTAGCGCGCTGACGGAGTTGTGGGCGGCTTGCCCGCTGACCCTCGAAATGCACACTAGAATGGCGGCAGAGTAAGGCAGAGCAATCTGCCAGCCGGATTTTTTCGTCAGCCTCCGCCCGAAAATTCCGATCGCAGTTTGAAGGGATTCCCGCGCGGTTTTTACGCGGGGCCGCTACCCTTTAGGGTGTTGAGGGGCCAGCTCCCGCCTTCTAGGATGCCGCACAGTTTGAAGCCCGGTGTTAACGTGCCGGAGGCTTCGCTCGGATTATCAAAAACAAACGAAACAAGAGGGAACGATCCCATGTCGACCGCTCCGGCCGCTGCCAATTCCGCGACTTCGCGATTTTTCAAATCGCACCTCTCCGAGACCGATCCGGAAGTTTTCTCGGCTATCCAAAAAGAGTTCGGCCGCCAGCAGCACGAGATTGAGCTGATCGCGTCGGAAAACATCGTCTCGCAAGCCGTGCTCGACGCGGCAGGCTCGGTGCTCACCAACAAGTATGCCGAGGGCTATCCCGGCAAGCGCTATTACGGCGGCTGCCAGTTCGTCGATATCGCCGAAGAGCTCGCAATCGAGCGCGCTAAGAAATTATTCGGCTGCGGCTTTGCCAACGTTCAGCCGAACTCGGGCAGTCAGGCCAACCAGGGCGTGTTCAACGCCATCGCGAAGCCTGGCGATACGATCTTGGGGCTTTCACTTGCAGCCGGCGGTCACTTGACCCACGGTGCCTCCGTCAACCAGTCTGGCAAGTGGTTCAACGCTGTCCATTATACGGTCAAGCCAGACACCCACCGCATCGACATGGAAGAAGTGCGCAAGCTCGCCCATGAACACAAGCCGCGCATCATCATCGCTGGCGGCTCTGCTTATCCGCGCCAGATCGATTTTGCTGCGTTTCGTAAAATCGCTGACGAAGTCGGCGCACATTTCCTCGTCGACATGGCGCACTTTGCGGGCCTGGTGGCGGCTGGGTTGTTCCCCAATCCGTTCCCGCACGCGCACGTCGTCACCACGACGACCCACAAGACGTTGCGCGGACCACGCGGCGGCATGATCCTGACCAACGACGAAGAGCTGGCGAAGAAATTCAACTCGGCGATTTTCCCCGGCATCCAAGGCGGACCGCTGATGCACGTGATTGCCGCCAAGGCCGTCGCCTTCGGCGAAGCTTTGAAGCCAGACTTTAAAATCTACATCAAGAATGTCATGGATAATTGCCGCGCCATGGGCGAAGTGCTCGTTCAAAGCGGGTTCGCACTTGTCTCCGGCGGCACTGATACGCACTTGATCCTCGTCGATCTGCGGCCGAAAAATCTCACCGGCAATATTTCGGAAAAGGCGTTAGGGCGCGCTAACATCACCTGCAACAAGAATGGCATTCCGTTCGATCCGGCCAAGCCAATGGTAACGTCGGGCATTCGGCTGGGCTCGCCCGCCGGTACGACGCGCGGTTTTGGCGTCGCCGAATTCCAGGAAGTCGGCCGCCTGATCGCGGAAGTGTTGGATGGTTTGTCGAAGAACGGCGAAGCCGGCAACGGCGCAGTCGAAGCGGCCGTCAAAGCCAAGGCGATTGCGCTCTGCGACCGGTTCCCGATTTATATTTGAGGCAAGGCGTTTCGGCGTCCGTGCTGCGCACTGGCAATATTCTGCGTCGGCTGACGGAAGAACTATGACGAAAAGCGCTGGGGACAATGCCCTCAGCGCTTTTTTGTTTAGCCCAAAGAGATCGAAATCCGATTCACGATTGGCGAAGTAGCGGCGAAAATCAAACGAGCGCGACGAACTCGTCCACTGTCAAGCCCGGCTGTTTAATGATGTTGCGCAAGGTGCCGCGTTTCAGAGTCTTGCCCGGATGCATCGGCACGGTTGTTGCGCGCGCGGTATCGTCCACATGAACCATCCTGCTATGACTGCCCGAAGTCCTGACGATTTTGAATCCGGCCCGCTCCAATGCCCGTACGGTCTGTCTGGCCGTGACAGTCGGCAAGCCCGTCATGCTGCAACAGCGACCGTCACGGTATGAAGGCGCGGTACGCCGCTCTCTTCGGGAATGGCTTCGCCACGTTCTCGGCGGCTGGCAAGGACGAGCTCGATTGCGTCCTTCGCCATCGCAATCGCTTCGGTCTCTGTGTCACCCTCGGTACACACTTCCGGAAGTGCTGGAACGTGCACGACGAAACCGCCTTCTTCAGCGGGCTCCAGGACAATTGTGTAAGTGCGGGATGCAGCCACGTCTTACGTTCCTTTGCCTTACGGTCGCCTTAACGTAGCACAAATACGTGACAGTGTCGTCAACATCCGTCCATTAGGCTTGGCTCGATGCTCAGGTCGCAAGCTAAGCGCCCTTTTTCCAGCGCGTGGCAATTTTCGCAATGCGTTCGCCGAAGAGCTCGCCGGTCTTGCGGTCGCTGGCGGGCGGGGCAATCTCTGGACTCTCGTCAAAATTCGACTGTGTCATCAGCCCGAGAAACGAGCCGACGCGATTGATATCGTGCGCCGTCGCGGCTGTAAGATCAAGGTGGGCGTTTCAGTGCTGCCGGAATCCGGCTAGGAACAGCGGCGAGCCCGGCTGTGAGCTTTGGCCCAAGCGTTCGGGCTGAAAAGTCGGCCGATCATAGGAAGACAATGCAATGCGCTGTCCGTTCTGCGGGAGTGACAATTCACAGGTCAAGGACAGCCGACCGTCGGACGAGAATTCCTCGATCCGCCGCCGCCGCGTGTGCTCCGATTGCAGTGGCCGGTTCACGACGTTCGAACGCGTGCAATTGCGCGATCTCGTCGTCGTCAAAAAATCCGGCCGCAAAGTACCGTTCAATCGCGATAAGCTGTCGCGTTCGGTCGAGATCGCTCTGCGCAAACGCCCGATCGAACCAGAGCGCGTCGAGCGGCTCGTGACCGGTCTCGTGCGCCAGCTCGAAAGCTCGGGCGAAACGGAAATCAGCTCAGCCGAAATCGGCGAACTCGTGATGGCAGCGTTGCGCGAACTCGATCCCGTCGCCTATGTGCGCTTTGCCTCCGTTTACCGCGATTTCAGAGATGCCTCGGATTTCCAGGCTGTTGTGCGCGACATTGCCTCAGACGTCAGTCGGCGCCGAAAGGAAGACGACACTTTCTCTGGCGAGCCGGGTGATATCGATGATGCGGGGAAAAAGAGTTAGGCAATGTTGGACCCGGCAGTAACAGCTTGAAATTCGAACCCACCGCCTTCGATGCCCAGATGATGGCGATGGCGCTGATGATGGCGCGGCGCGGGCTCGGGCGCACGGCACCTAATCCCTCGGTCGGGGCCGTCATTGCACACGAGACAACGGGCGAAGTCATCGCGCGCGCCGTCACCGCGCCGGGCGGACGGCCGCATGCTGAAACGCAAACGATCGCACAGGCTGGCACCCGCGCGCGCGGCGCCACGCTCTATGTGACACTGGAACCCTGTTCGCATCACGGCCATACCGGCCCGTGCGCCGACGCCATCATCGCGGCAGGGATAAAGCGCGTCGTCGTTGGCATCGAGGATCCAGATCCGCGCGTTGCCGGCCGAGGACTTGACCGCTTGCGCGCCGCTGGCATTGAGGTGACGCGCGGCGTATTAGCACCGCAAGCGCGCTGGATCACGCGTGGTCATGTCGTGCGCGTCACCGAGCGCCGCCCCTTCACGACGCTCAAGATGGCGCTTGGCGCCGATGGCGAGATCGCCCGCGGTGGTTCAGGCAAACCAGCGTGGGTCACGGGCCCATTAGCGCGCGCCCACGGTCACCTGTTGCGCGCCCAGGCTGATGCCATTCTCGTCGGCGCGCAGACCGTGCGCGATGACGATCCAGAATTGTCGTGCCGACTGCCAGGCATGGCCGACCGTTCGCCGGTGCGGGTTGTGCTCTCGAACGCGCTGGACATTCCGTTGACGTCAAAGCTCGTCGCGAGTGCGCGCGACAGGCCGCTGTGGATCGCAACGGGCGGGGGCGCCTATAAAGCTCGCGTGCACGCCTTGCAAAAGTGCGGCGCCGAAATCGTTGAAGCCCCCCGCGTCGGCTCTAAGCTTTGGTTGCCGGCCGTCATGGAGGCGCTGGTGGCGCGTGGTATCACGCGGCTGCTGGTCGAAGGTGGCCCATCGGTTTGGCGAAGCTTTGCCGATGCCGCACTCGTCGACGAGGCAGCGGTTTACATCGCGGGTGGTGAGCGCAACTTGGGCGAGGCAGCACTAACAGCCCGGATTGGCGATTGTGCGCTGACACTCTATGACAGCAGCCAGCTCGGCCCCGACAGGCTTTGGCTTTATCGCCGCAAGGGTTAGACTTCGACGCTTGGGTTAGAACAGTACAGACAGGGCGCTAAGACAAATGTTTACCGGCCTTATCACGGACATCGGCGAAGTGCGCGCGATCGAGGGTGGAACCTTCACGATTGCAACGCGCCACCCAGCCAGCATGATCGCGAGCGGCGATTCGATGTGCTGCGACGGCGTGTGTCTCACCGCGACGTCGGTGCTGGCCGCAGGAGATGGCTGCGTGTTTAAAGTCGATGTATCCAACGAGACTTTGTCGAAGTCCACACTCGGCTCCTGGACGCCCGGGCGCCGCATCAATTTAGAGCCAGCACTGCAAGCCAACGCGCGTCTTGGCGGCCATGTCGTCTCGGGCCACGTCGACGGTTTGGCGAAAATCGTTGCAATCGCCCAAGATGGTGAAAGCCACAGGATCACCTTTGAGGCGCCCGAACACCTGGCGCGTTACATCGCGCCCAAGGGTTCGGTAGCGCTTGATGGCACCTCATTGACCGTTAATGAGGTTTCGGGCTCTCGGTTTGGCGTCAACCTCATTCCGCATAGCTTGACGGTGACGACGTGGGGGGCCAAAACCCAGGCTGATTTCGTAAATCTCGAGGTCGACGTCTTTGCCCGCTACGTCGCGCGGCTCTTGGAGTTCCGTCCGTGAACGAGCGCATATCAGAGGCCGTGGCCGTGAAAACCCAAAGCGCCATTTCGCCGGTCGAACAGATCGTCGAGGAAATGCAAAACGGCCGCATGGTCGTGCTGGTCGATGCCGAGGACCGCGAGAACGAGGGCGATCTTGTCATCCCTGCGCAAATGGCGACGCCAGACGCAATCAACTTCATGGCCAGGTACGGCCGTGGTTTGATTTGCCTCACGCTGACGCAGGCGCGCGCGCACGAGCTTCGGCTTGAAGCGATGGTGCGTTCTAACGCGTCGCGCAACCGCACGGCCTTCACGCAATCGATCGAGGCGCGCGAGGGCATCTCGACCGGCATCTCGGCTTTTGACCGGGCGCGCACGATCGCGACGGCGATCGATCCGAGCAAAGGCGCGGCCGACATCGTGTCGCCGGGGCACGTATTCCCACTTGTCGCGCGCGAGGGCGGTGTGCTGCTGCGCGCGGGCCATACAGAGGCCTCCGTCGATCTCGCTCGCCTGGGCGGGTTGTCGCCGGCAGCCGTCATCTGCGAAATCATGAACGACGACGGCACGATGGCGCGGATGCCAGACCTCGTGCCATTTGCCAAACATCACAAATTGAAGATCGGGGCGATCGAGGATTTGATCGCTTACCGCTTGAAGAATGATCGCATCGTGCGTCGCGTCGCGCGCACGCGCATCGAAAATACGCTTGCGGGCCCGTTCGATCTTCATGTCTATGAAACGACCGTCGAGCAGGCCGAGCATCTGGCGCTCGTCAAAGGCAACCTCATGGCGCCGGGACCGGTGCTGGTTCGGGTACATGCCGTCAACGTGCTTGGCGATATCTTGGGTATCGGCGGCTTTGGCGGTCACGGCGAGGGTGGCACGGCGGTGGCGCAATCGATGCGGGCGATCGAGAAGGAAGGCCGCGGCGTCCTGGTGTTGATCCGCGATTTGCGGCCCAGAGCGGTGTCTGACTGGGTGCTGCGCCAGCAGGAGCCGTCCGGCCACAAAGATGCGGCCAAGGAAAACAGGCAAGTCGAGATCGGCATTGGATCGCAGATCCTTTCCGACCTCGGCGTCAAAGATATGGAATTGCTGACGACGTCGCCGGCGCAGGTTTACGTCGGGCTCGAAGCGTTCGGGCTTCGGGTCATCGGCACGCGCAAAATCGAGTAGGGACAATGGTCGCCAAGACAACGACAACTTCTGGGCCGATGGCAAAAAAATCGGGCGAGGCGGTGCGTGCCCACGTGCTGATTATAGAGGCGCGCTTTTACGAAGCGATCGCAGAATTTATGGCCGATGGCGCGATGGCTGAACTGACCGCGCGCGGCGCGACGTTTGAACGGATCGCGGTTCCCGGCGCCTTGGAAATTCCGCAAGTATTGGCCGCAGCGTCTGCCGCGCGCGCGGCCGGGCGGCGCGCGTTCGACGGGGCCATCGCGCTGGGTTGCGTCATCCGGGGCGAGACGGGGCACTATGACATCGTGTGCAACAACGCCAATCACTGGCTGATGGACGTGGCGACCCGCCAGGACGTGCCGGTCGGCAATGGCATTCTGACCGTTGAAAACGAGGCCCAAGCGTTAGCCAGAGCGCAAGGCGGCGCGGCCGGCAAGGGAGGCGATGCAGCGCGTGCGTGTCTGGCTTTGATCGAAATAAAGCGCGGCTTTTGGGGACACGCGCAATGACGAGCCCCGATAAAAATACCGAGACACAAGCGCCTGATTTGTTGCCCGCGCGCACCGCCGCGCGCATGGCGGCCGTACAGGCCCTCTACCAAATGGATTTAGCCGGCACCGACGTCAACGACGTCATCGATGAATTCCTGCGGCTGCGCATGTCATCGGACCTCGCCGATGGCGAAGATCCAAAGACCCAGTCGGCGCAGGGCGCTGACCGGGTGTTCTTCGCCGATATTCTGCGCGGCGTTCTGCGCCGCCAGCGCGAAATCGATCCGCTGGTCAACGATCAGTTGGCGACCGGATGGCGGCTGGTGCGGGTCGACGCAATATTGCGCGCCGTGCTGCGGGCAGGCGTGTGCGAATTGCTCGAGCGCGCCGATGTTCCAGCGCGCGTCGTCATCAACGAATACATCAATGTTGCGCATTTCTTTTTCTCCGAGGACGAGCCCAAAGTCGTCAACGGCGTGCTGGATAAAATCGCGCGCCGGGTCAGGGCGCCCGAGTTCGAGCCCAAGCGCGGCACTGCCTGAAGCGCGGCAGCAGAGCACGGCCCATGACAAAGCTTGTGAGAGATACCAAATTGCAGGCAAGTTTCAGTCCCCGCCTGAGTGGGGATGACGCTGGTAAAGTCGCCAACGAAACCGAGCTCATTCAAACTTATTTGGCGCCGTTGGCGGCTGGATTTCCCGGCGCGTTGGGACTGAGTGACGATTGTGCGCTGATCGCGTCGGATGCGAGCCACGACCTCGTCGTCACCACCGACCCGGTCATTGCGGGCGTGCATTTTTTTGCCTCGGATCAAGCCGACGACATCGCCTGGAAGGCGCTGTCTGTGAATGTCTCGGATCTCATCGCCAAAGGTGCGTTGCCCCTTGCCTACACCATGGCCCTCGCGTTCCCGCAAGCGCCAGACCGAAGCTGGATCGCGGCATTCGCTGATGGCCTTGGAGCGGCCCAGCTGGCGTTCGGCTGCCATCTGATCGGCGGCGATACCGATCGCACACCCGGGCCACTGTCGATTTCCATCACCGTCTTCGGGCAGGTGCCGTGTGGTCAGATGGTCAAACGCTCAACTGCGCGCCAAGGCGATCATGTTTTCGTCACTGGCACACTTGGCGATAGCGCGCTCGGGCTCGCAGTTCACACCAACGCGGGCGTGTGGGATAGCTACCTGTCGAGCGGGGACAAAAGTTTTCTCGTGGGTCGGTACTTGCGCCCGGCACCGCGCATGGACATGGTTCCAATCGTGCGTGCCTACGCGTCTGCTGCGCTCGATATTTCAGACGGGCTGGTGAAGGACTTGGGTCGGCTGGTGCGGCCAGTGCCCGCGCGCGTCGAAGTCAAGTTCGACAAATTGCCGTTATCGCTGCCGGCCCGGAAAGTATTGGCCGTCGATCCCGAGCGGGTCACCTCGATCATTTCAGGTGGCGATGATTACGAGATGTTATTCTGCGTGCCGCCAGAGCGGCTGGAAAGTTTTAGGGATGCGTTGCGCGCTGTTGCGGTTCAGGTGAGCGAAATCGGTGTGCTTGAGGCCGGTTCTGGCGCCGTTGTACGCGATGACGCAGGCCATGTTATCGATCCGGGCGCTGGCGGATACGATCATTTTAGCGCGTAAAGTCATGGGTTTTTATCGTCATCGCCTCATCCACGGGTCTCGTGCACGCGCTCTGCGCCGCAACTGCAACACTGTCTTGCGTTTCGGCTGCTGGTAGAGGTCGGCGAAGGCTGCTAACGGTCACCTTTTGGCCATATCCGTCAACGCAGGTATGGGGAGCCGGACAGCCAACTCAATGGTTTGGACGGACAATTAGAAATCTTGAGACATAAGCGGTGGGCCGGGCTAGAGGCATGCGGGATTTATTACTCTACAAACCGGCGCGGGGCATTCGCCGGTTCGTCGCGATCGGGCTGACGTTGGTCAGTTTGGCAGGGCTCAACTCGCCTGCGGGCGCGATGGATAACTGGTGGGAAAACCTCACGGGAGGCTTCTCGGAAAGCCCTGGACAACGCTCTGACGCGCAAAAGCCAAAACTTGAAACTTTGGAAGATTTGCGCGGCGACAGTACGCCCTGGCGCAGCGATGTGATGCTCGATGCGATGGCAGCCGCCATCGAGCGGTTTGAAAAGATTGTGGCCAGCGGCGGCTGGCCCGTGGTGCCGCCAGGACGCATGATGCGCGCCGGCGACGACGATCCGCGCGTGCCCATTTTGCGCAAACGGTTGCGGATATCCGGCGATCTGTCGCCCAAGAGCCAATACTACGACAGCGAAACTTACGACGCCGAGCTCGAAAACGGCGTTCGCCAGTTCCAGCTGCGCAATGGCGTGCGCCCGACGGGCCGCATCGAGCAATCGGTTTATCCAATTTTGAATGTCACTGCGGCCGAACGCCTTGAGCAACTGAAGCTCAATCGCGAGCGCTTGCGCGGCTTAATGAGTGGTGGCATCGAAGATCGCTATATCTTCGTCAATGTTCCAGCCTTCCAACTCGAAGCCGTTGAGCGTCACGAAGTGCAGCTGCGCCATCGCGTTATCGTGGGGCGTACAGAGCGGCAAACGCCTGAGGTTCGCGCAACCATCAAGGCGCTCAATTTTTATCCGTTCTGGCGCGTGCCAGACAGCGTCGCGATGCTCGATCTCGTGCCGCGCTTGCAGAAAGAGCCCCAGTACCTCGATGAGCAAGTGATCCGGGTTTATAACGGCTTTAACGGACCCGAACTCGACGCCCATCAGGTTGATTGGCATTCGCCACAAGTTTCCAATTTTAAATTCAAACAGGACCCCGGCGAGAAAAACGCTCTCGGTCTCGTGCGCATCGATATGTCGAATGAGCACGGCGTCTACATGCACGACACGCCGATGAAAAAACTGTTTGAGCAGCGCAACCGGTCGTTCAGCGCTGGCTGCGTGCGCGTGCAGGAAGTTTTCCAGCTGGCGGAATGGATTGCGCGTTTGGAACCTGGCTGGGAGCAGTCGGGCCGTGTGCGCGAAGTGTTGATGCAAGGCCAAGCTCTGGATTTGAACTTGTCCCATCCCATCCCGGTCTATTTCGCCTACATCACCGCTTGGGCGGAGCCCGCGACCGGCAAGATTGAGTTCCGTCCCGATATTTACGGACGCGATGGCGCCTCGGCACGCAGCGGCTTCGATCGTGACCCCAACGATACCGCACCGCCCGCAAGTGCTGCCAACGCCTTGGCACCGTGACGGTCGTTCTGCATTCTCTAGCGGTTAACGATTCGCTCATTATTGCCCGTTAGGCCTAGTGCCTCGGGTGCGCTCGTACTGCGTGCAACACATATTACTTTTGCGGGTTTGATGCTGCATGACGAGATTGCTTTGGGTTGCCGTTTTGGCAGCCACCACGGTGGGCGCGCGCGCGGCCGAGACCACGATCAAGCTAGAGCTGGCGCCAGCGTATAAAATCGTCAGCGACGACGACGCTGCAGGCCTGCGGCGGGTGACCGTGCGGATTGACCGGCGGCTGTCCGAAAGCGATCTGAAAGCTGTGTCGGATACCCTCACGAAGGCCCAGAAATCGGGCTCATCTGGCGCTCAGATAGATGCAGTCGCGTTTTACTTGCCGACAATGAAATTGGCGCAAGGCCCGTGGGCTGAACAGCGACTGAGTTCAGGCGGCAAGATCACGATCTTAGGCCTGCGACTCGACGAGGAGATCGCCTACCGCGCCGAAGCGTTGTCCGACCAGCGCCCCATCATCGGCATGTGGCTGACGTCGCCACCGGCGTTGCCTGGAAGGCTGACGATTTGGCGTGAGAAGGGCGGCAAAACATTTGCCGAATGGCGCCTGCGCAGTGGCCAGAAAACCGTCGATGAATTGGATGAAACGCAGTCCAGCCGCGGCCGGCGTTTCAATATCGCCGGTGTGTCGGGTGCTTACTATCTGGCGACGTGGGGCGGCGACCTCGAGCTCGGCGACAAGTCGTCTGTCATTGCCGTCGCCGAACGTTTGGTTATCGATAAAGCTGTCAGCGCTGCGCTCAAGCGTGGCCCGGAGCAAAAGCCGACTGCGACGCCTGGCGCGGCCGTGTCGGCCAAAACGCAAACGCCGTCTGCCAGCTCGCAGCATGGCGAGGCCGCGGATGCCGCCCAAGCTGCCGCCCATCCGACAACGCCGGTCACCGGCAACGTGCAAGCGAACGTGGAAAAGCCTGATGCTGGCAAGACTGCCAAGGTGCACAAGGCATCAGTGCGCCGGCAAAACAAGCCAGCGACCGGTAGTTCGGCTAGTGCCGATAGCGCGCAAGCCTCGGCGATGACGCGCTAACTGACGCCAGCAAACGGCGCTAATTCAGCGTCTTTTCGATATCCGCAATCGACGACTTGGTCAGGGTCTTGTGATGCTCTGCAACCAGCCGGCTCTGCACTTCCTTGTGCAGCGATGGCCGGATTTGTCCGAGCGTCTGCGGATCGGCAATCAACACGAGCGCGTCGTAATCGCCCTTATGGGCACGACGATAAAGCTCGTTGGCCAACTGCTTAGCGAAGGTCGCTTCGTTCGTTTCCTGTTTTGAAGATTCCGGCGGCCGGTGACCTGCCGGCCCGTCGTCATTCAAATGGGACGGTTTGAATTCGCCATCGGCGACGAGCGAGACCTTGAAGTCCTGACCTTTATTTCGGAACAGGCGCGCACCAACGCCGTCTGCGACGACGACGAGAGCGTTATGGGGAATTTTGTCTGACATGAGGTTTCACCTGCCGGTTGGGGAGGTGTACATAGCGCTCGCTCGTCTTAGCCACAAGGCCACGGGCCAAGCAATCGTTTGCCAAAGCTTGAGTGCCGAAAATGAAAAAAATGGCTCCGCGGGTAGGATTCGAACCTACGACCATTCGATTAACAGTCGAACGCTCTACCACTGAGCTACCGCGGAATACCAATGCTCGTCGCCTTAGCAGATGCCTAGGGCGCTGGCGAGCGATTTACTGCAAGAGCAAACGTAAATCCAGCTCTCAAAACTGCCCCACCCAATCGAAAGCGAATTCGATCGGGTCACGCGCGTTTCGACGAAAAATGCAAGGTCGGTTGGAGGCCACGCCCAGAATTGAACTGGGGTGCGCGGATTTGCAGTCCGCTGCGTCACCACTCCGCCACGTGGCCTCAATCGACTTGCTGCCGTGGGCAGCGATGCACACCTTAATCCAGCACCTTAAAGAAGTGCCAAATAAAGCTAGCGCCCTCTAACATATTGCCTTTGGCGTGCACAAGCCAAGATCCACATGTGGGGCGGCCTGCGACGGGTTTTGCTATCGCAACCGGCTTCACGCTCGCGTATAGGCTGACGACCTCTCTATCTTAAGCTCAATCGATTAGCCCGGCAGACAGCAAGGTTTCAGCATGGCCAATAGCGCTGCGCAGCGTAAAAACATGGTCGAAAGCCAGGTCCGGCCCAGTGATGTGACAGACCGGCGCATCATGGCGGCGATGCAAAATCTGGCGCGCGAAACGTTCGTGCCAGAAGCTCTGCGACCGCTCGCGTATATGGACGAGGCACTCTATGTCGCGCCGGGCCGCGCCATGATCGCCCCGCGCAATCTGGCACGCCTGATACAACTCGCCCAGATCGAACAGACCGACGTTGTTCTCAATGTCGGTGCGCTGAACGGCTATTCGGCGGCACTTTTGTCGACGCTCGCCAAATCGGTTGTGGCGCTGGAAAGCGATCCCGGCTGTACGGCGCAACTGTCCAAATGCATCGCCGATAATGGCCTTACCAACGTCACGGTTGCAAAAGGCGATTTGGCTGGCGGCTATCCAGCTGGCGCACCCTACGATGTGGTGTGGATTGAGGGCGCGGTTGAGCAAATCCCCGACGCGCTCGCCGCGCAATTGTCGGCCCAAGGGCGCATCGTGGGTGTCGCTTTCAGCGACGGCGTGGCGCGCTCCGCGATCTGGCGCCGCGACGGGTCTGGCGGGCTCAATCGCCGCTGTATGTTCGAGGCCGATGCACCGCTGCTGCCGGGATTTACGACGCTCAAGGGCTTCGTTTTCTAATGACACCTTAACGTCGAACGGGCGCATTTACCGTTCGTTCAGCGAATCAGCCGCCAATCACCTCCAGGAACAGTCAGCCGAACAAGGCTGCGGGAGCGAAAAATGGGTGGGTTGGTGCGTCGCGTGCGATGCGAACACGACACGGCAGGTCTGAGGCGTCCCGCGAGCGTTCTCGCGCTGGGCGGATTTCTGGCGTGTGCGAGCTTGCCCCTGGTCCAATACGCCGCTCAGGCCGAAACCCTACGCGAAGCGCTCACTGCTGCCTACCAAACCAATCCCAAGCTTGATGCCGAGCGCGCAAAATTGCGTGCAACCGATGAAGAAGTGCCGCGCGCCCAATCTGGCTATGCCCCGACCTTGCAGGGATCGGTCGATGTCGGTCATCAAACGAACTCGTCCACGCCCGTCAGCGCCAGCAACGGCGCCACCGATCCATGGGGTTACAGTCTGACGCTCAGGCAGTCGGTGTTTAACGGCTTTAGAACGACGAACGAGGTTGCCAGCGCCGAGGCGACGGTGCGGGAGGGGCAGGAAAATCTGCGCCAGATCGAAACCAACGTTCTGCTCGAAGCCGTGACCGTTTATATGGATGTGGTGCGCGATACCGAAATCGTGCGCATGCGCGAAAACAACGTATCCGTTTTGGCCAGAGACCTGGAGGCTGCCCAAACACGCCGCGACGTCAAGGAAGTGACCAAGACCGACGTGGCGCAGGCCCGGGCCCGCCATGCCCGGTCGATTTCGGCCACCGACCTTGCCAAATCTAATCTTAAAGTGTCGCGCGCCAATTTTGAGCGCGTCATCGGTCACGCACCAGCCCACGTCGGCCTGCCGGGGCTCAAGTTGAAAAACATGCCAAGCTCGCTGAACGACGCGTGGGCCATTGCCGAGCAAGAAAATCCCAACAACGGCGCGGCTCTCTTCCGTGAGGAAGCAGCCCGCCATATCGTTGATCGCGTGACGGGCGAATTGCTGCCGGACTTCAGCGTCGAGGCGTCCTATGGGCACCATGAGGAAGTGAGCAGCCTTTTCAGCCAGCAAGACAGCGCCACAGTCACGGGCCGCTTGAGCGTGCCGCTCTATGACGGCGGCGAAACGCGCGCGCGGGTGCGCCAAGCCAAACATACGCATGTCTCGCGGCTGCAAGAGATCCAACAAGTGCGGACCGAAACCCAGGCCAATGTGACGGCGGCCTGGTCCAGGCTTACAGCTGCCAAGGCGCAGCTGATATCCGATCAAATACAGGTCGACGCCAACCGTTTGGCGCTTGAAGGCGTGCGCGCCGAAGAGCGTGTTGGACAGCGTACACTTTTGGATGTTTTGAACGCGGAAGTCGAATATCTCGACGCGCAAATACAGTTAATTTCAACGCGCCACGACGTGGTTGTCGCCAGTTATCAGGTGTTAGCGACAATTGGGCAGCTGAGCGCCGCCTTGCTCGATCTAGGCACCGAAGTTTACGACCCAGAAGAGCATTTGCAGGAATCCCGGCAAAATTGGTTTGGCATCGCCATCAACCACGCCGACGGTCGCCGCGAGCTTTACGAAGCAACGGACACCGATAATCTTGCCCCCGACGGCGCAAAATAACGCCGAAGCACCAATTCCTTAATGTGTGATTAACGCCACGCCTGCGGGTCAATGTGGTGTAATCTGCGCTGCGGAATATCACGCGGCCATTTCTGTCAGCTAATCTTTGTGGACAGTGAAGGTGCTCCTGGCGATTCGACATCCCGAATCGCGTTAGCGCATCGAACGGACAATTTTCGCGTCCGAACTTCAACGTCCAGCGTATCAGCAGTCGAAATAAAGTGGATTGATACATGGGGCTGGCGACAGCGCATTTAAGTTTTGGAATGTTTAAATCACGTGGGGTCGCGCTTGGCCTCGCGCTGATGCTGACGACGGCCGTGCTGACCCTCGCGCCGGCATCTGCGAACGCTGAGAATGTCCGCGACACGCTGGCCCAAGCTTACCGCTACAACCCCAGGCTCGACGCTGAACGGGCGCGGCTGCGCGCGACGGATGAAGATGTCGACCAAGCGACAGCGGGCTTTCGTCCGCGCCTGACTTTCCAGGGCGACGTCGGACATCAAGACAACGAGACGACGTTCAAGCAAGGCGCGGGCAATTTCAACAACTCAAGCGGACAATCTGATCCGCGCGGTTATTCGTTTCAAGCAACTCAGTCTTTGTTCAAAGGCTTTCAAACATTGAACGCCGTCAATGAAGCCGAAGCAGCTGTTCGCGCCGGCCGGGAAACGTTGCGGAATGTTGAACAGGAAGTTCTCCTCGCCGCAGTTGAATCCTACGGTAACGTGGTGCGCGACACGGCCATCGTTCGCTTGCGCGAAAACAACGTCAACGTTTTGCAGAGCGAGTTGAAGGCGACGCAAGACCGGTTTGCAGTCGGCGAAGTGACGCGTACGGACATCGCGCAAGCTCAAGCCCGCCGTGCTGCTGCCGTCTCAGAACTCGATCTGGCGCGTGCAACCCTCAAATCCAGCCGCGCGACGTACGAGCAGACTGTTGGAAGTCCGCCAAGCAATCTCGCCGAACCCAAGCCGGAAACGAAGATTCTCCCGCACTCTCTCAACGAGGCAATCGGGATCAGCGCCAAAGAAAATCCCAACGTCGTCGCAGCACTTTATCGCGAGCAGGCCGCGCGTTTCACCGTCGACCGGATCCGCGGCGAGTTATTGCCCGAAGCGCAACTCGAAGCGACATATTCGGATCGCTATAATTCTTCAACTCAGGTCGATCGGACCGAATCTGGGCAAGTCGTGGCGCGCTTCTCGATGCCGATCTACGAGGGCGGCGAAATCTATTCACGCGTTCGCCAAGCGAAGCACACCCAAGTGTCGCGCATCCAAGAGATCGAGCAACAGCGCGCGCAGGCCCAGCAAATAGTCGTGCAAGCTTGGTCGCAACTGCAGGCCGCGAAGGCACAGCTGATTTCAGACAAGGCCCAGATCGAAGCCAACACAACGGCCTTGCAGGGTACGCGCGAAGAAGAAAAGGTTGGCCAACGCACCTTGCTCGACGTTCTCAACGCGCAGCAGGAATTGCTGATTTCGCAAGTGCAGGTCGAAAGCACGAAGCGCAACATCCTGTTCTTCAGCTATAGCGTCGTCTCAGGCATAGGTCGTCTCAACGTGCAAGAAGTCGGTGCTGTCTCGACCGTTTACGACCCGGTCGTCCATCACGACGAAGTTGCCCGCAAATGGTGGGGTCTCGACATTACGCGCGATGATGGAACCACTGAGCACGTCGATGCCTGGCAGGGCCGCGTTGAGCACGAGCCGGTGAAGTAGTTCGCGCTATCGAAAAAATACTGCGGTGTGCCAGTTCGGGACGTTTAGGCCGCCGGTATCTCGCTTGCACACGACAGCGCTTAAGGAATTTGGTTCAACTCAGCGGTCGTGCGGGGATAACTCGAAGCTGCGCGTTGCTGGCTATTCTGCAACCTGCCACGATTAGGCTATATTCTTTGGCGAGCAAAGGTGTTGGGTTCACTGCGGATCAGTCCCGGCGCCAGGCAGAGCTGCCGTGGCAGACGTGACGGATATGGCATCCAGCGCTTTTGCGCCGAAGGGTTGCGGGATTGAAGAAGGTGCGGAATGACGAGAGCTGACCCAAGCGGCGAACCAAGCATGGAAGATATCTTAGCTTCCATCCGCAAAATTATCGCCGAAGACCCGCCCGGTTCAAAGTCGGCACCTGAGCCGCGGCCGCAATTTTCCCCAACGGCGGCCCCATCGCAGGCGTTCCGAACGCTACCAGGCCACTCTGAAGCGCCCGCGCAGGTAAGCTCGCCCGCACCCGAACCCTATTTGCGTTCTGGCTCGCAGCCGACGCCGTTCCAGTCAATGACGTCCTTCCAATCCGCCGGCGTTCCAGAACCACGCCAAACGTCCGCCGACCCGTTCGCGACCGCGCTAGCGCCAATCGCCACCCAACCGGCGCGCGGCCCCAGTGTTGACGATCAACTGTCGGAACTGCTGGGTGAAGTTCCCATTTCTGAGCCCATGGCAGCGCCAGTATCGCTTGCGCGTCCCGTACCGCGCTCGATCAGCGCATCGCCCGGGTTCATTGCCAAGATGACGGCGCAGACGGCTGCCCAGAACGATCGCGCCATAGAGCACGACCGTGCCCTCGAGCCCCACCACGAGGCGCCGCATCATGAAGCGGCCTTGGTCAACAGCGCGGAAGATGCCGCTGCGCTGGCGAGCGCCACACCGGTGTTGCATCCCGATCCTGCTCTCAAGGCGCAACCTGAAAGTGCGCTGGCGGAACGCGCCGGGTTCACGGTGTCGCGCGCCGGTTATATTCCCGAAGCCGCAGTTGCAAATAATCAGCCCAATCCGTTCGATTTCCACCTCGGGCCGTCGCCGTTCGTCGGCAAGCTCTATGCTGCCGAGCCGGTTTTGCCGTCATCAACGGTGCCGATAATCGACCCGGTATTGAAGGCGAGCCCTGCCGATCTCGGATCGATCGTTCCAAGCCGACATTTCGATTTTCCAAACACCGAAGAGGCTCACAAGCCGTCGCTGCGTGTGCCGCGTCCCGTGCCTGGTTTCGAACCAAGGTTGGAGGCCCATCCTGCGGCTGCGCACGCCGAGTCGGCAATCGAAGCCGCAGTTGCAACGCCCGTGGAGGCAGTTGAACCGCTACAAATTGCTGCGCCAGCCGTCGCGGTCAACGCCGCAATCGCGGACGCAGAAGCCCCGACCGCTGTGGCGATTGCCGAGCCGGTCGCCGTGGCCACTTCCGTGCCGATGCCACAACTGATGACGTTGGAAACGTTATTGCCTCCGAGCGCCAGTGCCCTATCTGAAGCGGCAGCGCCGGTCGAGACGCCTCTCTCGGTAGCCGAAGAAGTAGCAAACCCTGTCGCGGCCGATCAGAGCCCAGCTGCTCACCAAGGTGCGCTGGCGGCAGAGTACTTGGCTGAAATCGAAGCCATGACGCCCGAGGTCGAAGCCGAAGTGGCCGCCGACAGCCGAGACATCGGCCAGGATTCGGCGATGTATCATGGTGTTCAGTCTGACGCGGCTTCAACGCCATTCACGTCGGCGTTTGCTCATCAGCAAGTGGCGCCCTATTCCGCGCCCAACGCGCCGGAACGGTCGATGGAAGACACGGTGGCGGAACTGTTGCGGCCGATGCTCAAGAACTGGCTCGCCGAAAACATGCCCAAGATCGTGGAGCGCGCGCTGCGCCGCGAGATTGAAGAAAGCTTTGCGCTAGAACACAAGCCGGCTGCCGAATAAGCAGCCTTTGCTGAGCAAAATTGCGTCAACGCTGTCCAGACTTTGCCATAATTTATGTTTGGAGAATAACGCGCTGCAGCGTTTTGCTGCGAATCGTTGTGCGATTTCATATTTTTTTCAATCAAAAGCCGACATTTTGACGCGTCCGCCACACGGCCGCCTCGTATTGGCGATATTACAACAGTGGACGCGGAAAATACTTGTTCGTTAAACGGGGTGAACAAGATTTTGCGGTCTCAGGGGAAGCGGTAAGTACGAAAAATACGTGCGCTGGATGTTCTCCACTTAAGCGAACCGGACGGGGCAAACAACGGGGTGCCGACGCGGTTCTGGAGTTTGAGTTCGCAGACGAGGTAAGCGTCATGACAATAATAAATGGGGCGACACAGCATAACGTTGAAGACATTCTTGCTTCGATCCGCACGAGTATCGCGGATGAGGGCACGAGTGCACGATCGATGAATGTCGAAGTGCAATATACCGACCAACGGCGCGCAAGAATGATGGCTGAAGAGGCGGCTGATTTCGAATTGCCAGCGATCTTCAAGCCAGGACACCAGGCGGCGCCGGAAAAACAAAAACTTCTTGGCCGATTGAGTGATGCTTTGAGATCAACAACTCCACAAGAACCGATGCGCACCAGGACGGTTATTCCGTTCGAGCCCAACGGCTCGCGCACCTTTGAACCGGCCCAGCCCGCGCCAGTGGCCATGGCCAAACCGGCTGGCGAATGGCCGCCGCGCCGTCAGCCAGAGTCGGCACCGGCAGCGTCGGCCCCCGTCCAACAAGAAGTTCAGCGCGTCATGCCGACCTTCTTCGATACCCGGATCAGCAGGCTCGGCGAGATGTCGCGCAAGGCTTACGAACCGACGCAGCAAGCCGTCGAACCGCCCAAAGCACCCACTCCGCCGCCAGAGCGCGCTCCGCCAGCGCTTCCGCCACAGCGCCAGCAACATCATCCCATGCTGCCAGAAGGCAATCTGATGCATCATCCAGATGGCGCGGTCGAAGATGCAGCTGCCCAGCTGTTGCGGCCGATGCTGCGTCAGTGGTTGCAGGAAAATATGCCCAAAATCGTCGAGAAAGCTCTGCGCAGCGAAGCCGGAGACGACGTTGGTCCCGGCCCGAAAAGGTAAGGAAGCTGAAAGCGTCTGTGAGCGCACCGGTTGACAGCATGGGAAGGGGGGCCTTACCACCCCTTGGGTGACCCCCGAGGTTTGATAAGCGAAATCCCCACCCATGCTCGACAAGACGTTCCAACCGGCTGATATCGAGCCGCGCATCCATGCCGAATGGGAGAAGGCGCAAGCCTTCAAGGTCGGCCACAGCGCCGGTGCCCAGTCTACCGGCAGCAAGTCTACCGGCGGCAAGATCGCGGCGTATTCGATCGTCATCCCGCCACCCAACGTGACGGGCTCGCTCCACATGGGGCACGCTCTCAACAACACGCTGCAAGACGTGCTGGTGCGCTTTGAGCGGATGCGCGGTCGCGACGTGCTGTGGCAGCCGGGAACCGATCACGCCGGCATCGCGACGCAGATGGTCGTCGAGCGCCAGCTTGCCGCCGATAAGCAACCCGGGCGGCGCGAGCTTGGACGCGAAAAATTCCTCGAAAAAGTTTGGGAGTGGAAGGCCGAAAGCGGCGGCACCATTGTCAATCAGTTGAAACGCCTTGGCGCATCGTGCGACTGGTCACGCGAACGCTTCACGATGGGTGACCGTGGTGCGCCGGACGATCCGATGGTCAAGGCCGTCACCAAAGCTTTCGTTGATCTCTACAATACGATTCTGCCAGACGGCACGCGCCTGATCTACAAAGACAAGCGCCTCGTCAATTGGGACCCGAAGTTCCAGACGGCGATTTCCGATCTCGAAGTCGTGCAGCTGGAAAAGCGCGGCTCGTTTTCATGGATCTCGGGCGATCCTGAAAAACCGTTCGACGAGACGGCTTTGGCCAAGGTTCTGGCCAAGGACCCGAGCGGGCACATGTATTATTTTCGCTATCCGCTGACCACCAAGGTCGCGGGTTACGCGCACGACTACATCGTGGTGGCGACGACGCGGCCGGAGACGATGCTGGGCGATAGCGCGGTCGCCGTGCATCCTGATGATGAGCGCTATGCAGCCTTGCTCAAAGCCGGCGCGACGGTCACGCTGCCGCTCGTCGGCCGCGTCATCCCGATCGTGGCAGACGAATATTCCGACCCGGCCAAAGGCACGGGCGCGGTGAAGATTACACCGGCGCACGACTTCAATGATTTCGAGGTTGGCCGCCGTCATAACCTGCCGCAGATCAACATTCTCGATGCGTTCGGCGCGATTAATGCAGAGGCTGGAGTTGGGCAGTATTATACTCTTGATCGCTTTGAAGCGCGCAAGATGGTTGTCTCCGACATCCATGCGCTGGGGCTATTAGAGAAGATCGAGCCGACATCGCACACGGTGCCGCACGGTGACCGCTCGGGCGCGGTGGTCGAGCCGTGGCTGACCGACCAGTGGTACGTGAATGCGGCCGAGATGGCCAAGCCCGCGCTCGCCGCCGTGCGCGAAGGCAAAACGCGCTTTGTGCCTGAGCGTTTCGCCAACGATTATTTCCGCTGGCTCGACAACATCCAGCCGTGGTGCATTTCGCGCCAGCTGTGGTGGGGCCATCAGATTCCGGCGTGGTACGGGCCGCAGTTGAGGGACGGGCAGCTTAGTATCGGTGGCGTAGATTGTGATCGATTTATTGCTGCGTCAGAGAGCGAAGCGATTGCTCTGGCAAAGAAGCATTATAACGTCGGTGAAGTCGTAGTCGTTGAAGATGAAAAAGCAGCGGTTGAGATTCTACATAAACAACCCATGCCAAAAACCAAAATCCCAATATACCGCGACCCAGACGTGCTCGACACCTGGTTCTCGTCGGCGCTATGGCCGTTCTCGACGCTCGGCTGGCCAGACGACACGTCCGAATTGAAAACCTATTATCCGACGTCCGTTCTCGTCACGGGCTTCGACATCATCTTCTTCTGGGTCGCCCGGATGATGATGATGGGGCTGCACTTCATGAAGGACGTGCCGTTCCACGATGTCTACATCCACGGGCTGGTGCGCGACGGGCAGGGCCACAAGATGTCCAAGTCGCGCGGCAACGTTATCGATCCGCTCGACATCATCGATGGCATCGGCATCGACGCGTTGGTCGCCAAACGGACGGCTGGTCTGGCCAAAGAGCAGGCTAACCGCGTCGAAAAGGAAGTGCGCAAAGAGTATCCCGACGGCATCAAGTCGTACGGCACCGATGCGCTGCGCTTCACGATGGCCGCGATGGCGGCGCAAGGTTCAGACGTCAAGCTCTCGATCGACCGCGTCGAGGGCTATCGCAACTTCGCAACCAAACTCTGGAATGCTTCGCGCTTTGCCGAAATGAACGAGTGTGTGCGCCAGCAAGACTTCGATCCGAAATCGCCCAAGCAGACGATCAACACCTGGATCATCGGCCAGACGGAACGTGCCGCCAAGGACGTAACGCTGGCGCTTGAGGCTTACAAATTCAACGATGCGGCCAATGCTGCTTATGAATTCGTCTGGGGTGAGTTCTGCGATTGGTATCTGGAACTCATCAAGCCGCTATTGATGGGCGATGATCAAGCAGCCAAGGCCGAAACGCGCGCGGTGACGGCCTGGGTGCTCGATCAAATCTTGAAGATCCTGCACCCGTTTATGCCGTTCATCACCGAAGAGCTTTGGGCGCATATGGTCGAGTACGGCGAAAAGCGGCGCTCGCTGTTGTGCCAAAGCCAGTGGCCGCAAATCGACGGGCTGATCGACGAGAACGCTGCGGATGAAATCGATTGGATCGTGCGGCTGATATCGGAAATCCGCTCGGTCAGAACCGAAATGAGCGTGCCGGCCGGCGCCAAGATCCCACTCGTGATCGTCGCCGCATCTGCGGCTCTTAAAGAGCGCGCCGCGCGCAACGAGGACACGATCAAGCGGCTGGCGCGCCTCGATGCGATCACGTTTGAAAAGACTGCACCCAAGGGTGCCGCACTCATCGTCTCGGGCGAGACGACGGCAGCGCTTCCGCTGACCGGCATCATAGACATGGGGGCTGAGAAGAAGCGGCTCGAAAAAGCGATCGAAGCTGCTAATTCCGATCTGGCGAAGATGGATGCGAAGCTCTCCAACCCGAACTTCATCGAGCGCGCCAAGGAAGAGGCGATTGCGGAAGCCAAGGAGCGCAAAGCTGAGCTGGCAGCCGAAATAAAGCGCTTTTCGGCAGCTTTGAAGCGCTTGGGCAATTAGTTAGGCGCTCCTCACCTGTGGCTCGATTGCCCCTGCACACCGAATTCGGGCACCAGCCGTTGACTTAAGTCCGCCCGCCCGAGACGATCCTCCGATTGCGTAGGAAGGGTTAGAGTATCTGGGGGATTTCATGTTGCGTTGTGGTGTTTTAGCGGCTCTCGCCGTGTGCGGTTTTTGCGGCTCTCAAGTGCGCGCTGACGATCAAGCCGCGCAAATCATTCTCAATCAGTATTCGGTCTACCGCGCCTCTCCTTCAGCGCGCTATTTCACGCCCGGCTCGCTCATCATGGGCTGGCCATACAAAGGTGTGTTGCGGCTCGAGATGGTCTGCCGCAATAAAGTCGACGTTGACGCCGATCCCGACATTTTAAAAGCGCCGCTTGAGCAGGGCGGGTTCACCGGAACGTCAGGATGGCAGTTCAGCATCGGGGCGACAGCCATCGATATTTTCATTGCCGCAATCGGCGGCAACTTCGTCACCAACGTTGTGATGAAAGTCGAAAACCCGGTCGTCTATGAATATTCGGCGGAAGATCTGCGCGCCATCCGCGAGAAACTCCGCAGTCGGCCAGACTGTGCGCGCGAGATCAAAAATTCGCGCTACCGGATACGCGACTGGAACGGCGGCACGGCCGGGTTATTCCAGAACCAGCGCTTTGCGCTGGGTACCATCAATTACGAAATCGAATTCAACAAAGACAATCCCAAAGCTCTCACAGCCGATGTGCAGGCGACGATCACCAAGAAATTTCAGGTGAAGTTCGGCCTGACGTATCTGAAAGCGTCACAGTCGAAGCTATCAGGCGAAAACATGCTGATCGGGGTCTATCCGATCTGGCGTAACTTGTGGAACTAGCGGTTGAGGTGAGCGGCCGCTTCCGCGCGCGAGATAAAACCGCCGCTGCCGGTGTCGGCAAAACGCGACACGGCGTTTTCCGCTGAGGTGAGAAACTTGACGCGCAGCTCTTTGAGTTGCCAGCCCAGCCCGGTCAGCTCCATTTTGCCCAAATAGATGCGGTTTGGATCGTGCTTGTCGGCCATATCCATTTCGAACTTGGTCACACTCGTGAATTCGGCCCGCTTAACGCGATCCCAAGCGCGCTTGATGCGCTCTTGAATGCCATAGAGCTTGGCTTCGTCGGGTTCGGCCGTGATGTTATCGCGGTAGCTTTTGCGCCAGGCGAACAGCTGCGGCAGACCTTGCGGCGTGATGTAACTATCGACGACCCGATCAAGTGCGCGTTGACCCATATACGCTTTAAAGCGCTGCCATAAACCGGGATTGGTGACGGGCTGCTGGTCGGGGTCGGGAAGATTTAGAGCAATGCGCCCAAGCGTAGGTTTCAAGGTTTCGCGCACCGAGGGCCAATCGATCACGCGTTCAAGGTAGGCGGCATCGCCATTGCGCACGGCCTCGCGTATCGACCACGCGGTCACGAACGGTGACGCGATATAGCCGCCAACCACCATAATGACGAGACTTGCCTTCAGTAGCAGGCTCTTCATATCCGCTTTGTCTCCCGCAAGACTAATGGTCACCGTTTGCCGCAACCTAAGATTGGCGATCAAGCCATCTAATATTGGCCAACTTCCGGCGATGACAAGGCTTGCAGAAACGATTGCGCTGGTTGAGCTGGAAACAATTTCTCCGTTGCTCATGCAATGGGTCGCGGAACCCGTGGTGCGTCTGCTACTTCGCGGCTTCGATCGTCGTCAAACAGACCTGTTTAAGGCTCTGCCATAGTTCGTCGTTGAGCGCGGGGGTGGTCTCGTAGATCGGCTGACTATCGATCAGCGCGGCGCGTTCGGCTGTCGGGGGATGGGAGCGCAGAATATCGAGATTGCCCCAACCTTTCTTGTCGCCGTCGTGCTCACTTTCTTCCATGCGCTTGAAGAAATCGGCGAAACCATGCGGCGAGATTTCCGCCTTCTTGAGTAGTGCAATGGCTTGCAAGTCTGCTTCGTGTTCGGCAACACGCGAATAGCTCAGTTGCGCCAGAACCAAACCGAGGTTGGCCAAAGTGCCGCTCGAACCGCCCATCATGAACTCGATGGCCGCGGCAAAACCGACGGCGCGGATGATGCCCGTTTCGGCATGTAGCGAAAGGCCGTGACCCATCTCGTGCGCCAGCACGCCCGCTAGCTCATCTGGGCCCTGGGCTTTGTCGATCAAACCTTTGAGCAGGATGATCTTGCCACCCGGCACCGCGAACGCGTTGACCACCGACCAATCCGAGACAACGACGTCGAACGGTTCAGCGCGGCCGGACCCTTTTGATAACCGCTGCATTAGCGTGGCGACGGCGATGAGGCCAGCGGGTTCAACGCAAGACTTTTTGCCTTCCGTCATGCTGTGCAAAGTCTCATCGCCAAGCCGCTGGCTCCAGCTGTGCGGAACCATTTTCGCCAGCGCATGAGCCGGACTCAAATCGGCGACTTGAGCCGCAACGATCATTGCCACGACCGCCAGCATGCCCGCGATCCACGGCCGGGCATTGTGCCAGCGTTCAGCGCGAGCGGTAAGCCGGGGCACGTGTCTGGCGAGGTTTGCCACGAACGAAGAGTTCGGCACGAACAGCGAGCATCCGGGCGCCGATTTTGAACTGATCACGGCATCGACGGAATGGGGGCGGAGCGGCTCGCCGACGCTCAAGCTGTCGTAGGGCCAAATGAAGTGCTCGCCCGCTGAAACCAGCGCGATGGCGACGCCCGTTTCTGTCAGAGCGGCCGTGGCATCGCGCGCCACAGCTGTGCGGCCGTCGCTCCAGCGGGCGTAAGTGCCAGATCCATGAGTGGCAAGCCCATTGCCTGCAGCCCAACTGTCAGAAGGCATCGAAATCGAACACCTGTGCTAAGCCCTCGCCGCGTTTGGGCCGTTGATATTGACTTTGCATGATGGCGCCAAGATCGACGGCGCCGTTGAGTTTCAAGCGCGACATGAAATAGCGAACCGAGCGGAATTGCGCAAATGTCTGGGCGACTGTCGTCCAGATGATGACTGGCAATGCCATCGGCAATAGGTATCGCATGCCAAGCACAGCAGCTTCAGCTGGCGACGATGATGCGGCGGCAAAAGAACCGGCTAAACGGGCGACGACCAATCCCATCAATACGCCCGCCAAAAATCCCAGCGACGTGATGAGCCAGTTGGATAGAACGAGCCACATCAGGCTCGAACCCTTCGCATCCAGCCGAAATGTGGCGCCTTCGAAATGCGTGTGGCGCGCAAAGTGATTCATTTGGCTGGCGCGATACCACGCCGTGACCATGGCGACGGCGAGCAGCGTCAGGGCCGCGATCGCAACGAAGGTCAGGATTTCTTGTCCGTCGAGTGGGATTTTCCCGCGAATTTTTTCGACGATACCAGTGTTCAACGCATAGGCGCTCGACGCCACCATGGCGCCAAAGCCTAGCAGCGCGGTGCCCGCCCAGGCGAAGAAATAGCGCTTATAAAGTGGACCAGAAGTTCCGTCGTAGTTGAGAGGACGGTCGCCAAAACGGGTGTCGTTCGTCAGCATCTTCTGCAGCTTGTTGGCGCGCCATGGAAAAATCCACAGCGCCGCGATGGAGCCCAAACTCGCGAGAACGACGCCAGATTGCACACTTGCCTGCCAGGCGACTAGGCCAGCGATCAGCCCGATGACGGCGATCGGCGCGGCCAATGTCCAAAAGTAGGTCCAGCCATAGCGTTGCGGACTGCCAACGAGCGCGCCGTGAATGCCGCGCCACGCGGTGCGGCTCAACCGGTAACGCTGGGCGCGATACATCGCATTGCCGAGAATTAGAAACACAACGAAGTAGAAAACGCCCTGATAAATAGCGATAGCGGATTTGCTGCCGGCAAACATCATCGACACGCCAATCGCGCCCAACAGCGAGGGCAAAATGAAGACGAAGAATACGATTACGAAGCCGAGGAACAGTTCGCGACCGGTTCCCGAGTAGGACAGCGGTTCGCCATTGATGCGGGTGAACGACCAGATACGTCGTCGAACTTCGGTTTTTCCCCAGAATGTGTAGAGACCCAGGGTCAAAATCTTCAGGATGCCGTTGATCGCACCCAAGCCGATAAGCCGGTCACCTTTGTTTTCGAAGGTGATATCGAGCGGTTCGAGGCGTCCAGACGGTTTAGGACCAGCGTATTGATCGTCCATCTTCGTCTTTCCCAAGAGGGCCAAAGCGCATCACTCCTAATATCGCGGTGCGTGTGTCATTTCATGGGATTTACGTTGATGGCGGATTTTTTTGGGTAAAGAAAATGCCGTCTCGCAGCCAAAGTCAGGCCCTGCCAGCGCCGAAGTCTTGAGCTAGTTTGCAGTTTCAACGCGCCATTGGTTGAGTTTTCGATGGCACCGCCTCGTGTTGAGTTACGGTTTTTGAAACGCGAGAGGTTTTTAACCACTTGTGGCTGATGTGCAACTCAACCTCTATGGTATGCCACTTTCGAGCCACAATAGCCGAGCACGACATGGAATGCGGGAACCAGAGGGCAGATTGATCGTCCGGCTCAGCGCTCGCACACCTTGTTGAGGCAGCCTCATTGGTGCAGCTTGGCAGCATCCTGAAAACTTTAGATGCCAACGGTCTTTAAGCCAAAGCACGCCGCAACTGCCGTTTTGAGGAGCTGAAGAGCACACGATGGACGCCAAGACTTTCGACAAATCGAAGTTGCCAAGCCGCCATGTCACCCAGGGCGCAGCACGCGCGCCGCATCGCTCGTATTACTACGCGATGGGACTGACGGAAGAGCAGATCAACCGCCCGTTCGTCGGCGTCGCATCGTGCTGGAACGAAGCGGCACCGTGCAATATTTCTTTGATGCGCCAAGCCCAATCCGCCAAAAAAGGCGTCGATGAAGCCGGCGGCACACCGCGCGAGTTTTGCACGATCACCGTCACCGACGGCATCGCCATGGGCCACCAGGGCATGAAGTCGAGCCTCGTGTCGCGCGAAGTCATCGCCGATAGCATCGAACTCACCATGCGCGGCCATTGCTACGACGCGCTCGTTGGCATCGCCGGTTGCGACAAATCTCTGCCAGGCATCATGATGTCGATGCTGCGCCTCAACGTGCCATCCGTCTTTCTCTACGGCGGATCGATTTTGCCCGGCCGCTACAAAGGCCGCGACGTCACTGTCGTCGATGTATTCGAAGGCGTTGGCATGCATTCGGCCGGCCGCATGACGAGCGCCGAGTTGCACGAGCTGGAAATGGTTGCGTGCCCGTCGGCTGGATCGTGCGGCGGCCAGTTCACGGCCAACACGATGGCGTGTGTATCTGAAGCAATTGGCCTGGCTTTACCGGGCTCGGCTGGCGCACCGGCTCCTGATCTGACGCGCGACCACTGGGCGCTCGAAAGCGGCCGCGCCGTCATGCGCCTGCTGGCCGATGGCATTCGTCCGCGCGAAATCTGCAGCCGCAAAGCGTTTGAAAATGCCGCCACTATTGTCGCCGCCACTGGCGGGTCGACCAACGCCGCGCTTCATCTGCCGGCCATGGCGCACGAAATGGGCCTCGAATTAGACTTGTTCGATGTCGCCGAAATTTTCAAACGCACGCCTTACATCGCGGACCTGAAACCTGGCGGCAAGTTTGTCGCCAAGGATGTTTTCGATATCGGCGGCGTGCCCCAGATCATGAAGGCGCTGCTCGAAGGCGGCTATCTGCATGGTGACTGTTTGACGGTCACCGGCCGGACCATCGCCGAAAATCTCGAAAGCGTAATATTCAATACGAACCAGAAGGTTGTTTATCCGGTTTCCAATCCCATATCACCCACAGGCGGTGTCGTCGGACTGAAAGGTTCGCTGGCGCCCGAGGGGGCGATTGTGAAGGTCGCCGGTATGAAAAAGTTGGATTTCCGCGGGCCAGCCCGGGTGTTCGAATGTGAAGAGGACGCCTTCAGTGCGGTCTCGGCGCGCGACTACAAGGACGGCGAAGTGCTCGTCATCCGTTACGAGGGACCCAAAGGCGGCCCTGGTATGCGCGAGATGTTGTCGACGACGGCGGCCCTCTACGGCCAAGGCGCTGGCGACAAAGTGGCGCTCATCACCGACGGGCGCTTCTCTGGCGCGACGCGCGGCTTCTGTATCGGTCACGTCGGCCCCGAAGCAGCAGTGGGCGGCCCCATAGGTCTCATTCAAAATGGCGACATCATCGCGATCGATGCCGCCAAAGGCACCATCGATCTGGAAGTCGACGAGGCTGAACTCGAGCGTCGGCGTAAAACTTGGGCAGCGCCGCCCAACCCATACCAATCGGGCGCGCTGCGGAAATTTGCAGATCAAGTCGGACCGGCGCGTTATGGTGCCGTCACTCATGCGGGCGGTAAGGCGGAAATCATCTGCTATGCGGATATCTAGATTGTCGTTGCCAAAGTCGTTGTCAGTGTCGTTGCTATGTCTTGCTCTGCCGTTGGCAGCGGCCGCCAGCGAAGCTGTGACGTTTCGGTCGCCAGATGATGCGTTGCGCCAGGGCATCGCGGCCTTCAACGGCGGCTATTACGAATTGGCCATGCCCGCGCTCGATGCCGCAACGCCGTCATTCCCGGTGCTCGGGCGCTATTATCTGGCGCGCATCTATGCCGATAACGAGGGCGCGTACACCGATCATCCAAAGGCCTATGCGACGTTCAAAAAGTTGGCCGAGGATCTGCAGGACACCGATCCCGACGATGACGAGTTGGCGCCGATCGCGGCCAAGGCGCTTGCCGCGCTGTCGAGCTATCTGCGCGACGGCATTGCCGAAGCCAACCTCAAGCCTGATGTTCTCGCCGCCGATCAAGCGCTGCAGCGAGCCGCGCTGACGTTCAACAACGAAGACGCTCAGTTCGAGCTCGCTAAAGTGTTGCTGCGCGGCGAGGGTCCGAAAATTAGTCTCGACGACGGCGATGGCCAAGAAAGCAAGATCGAGAACGGCCGCCATTGGCTCTCTCGACTGTCGCGCAATGGCCATGCCGGGGCGCAGGCGTTCCTCGCCGACCTTTTGTGGCGCGGTAAGTTCGTGCCCAAAGACCAAGCGAGCGCGCTCAATCTCATTGACGTGGCCGTCGGCAATGCGCCGCCGCACGAGCGCGTTTGGATAGAAGACATCTATCAGAATATTTTCTGCAATGCCGGCGAGGGCGTGCGCCGTCAGGCGACAGGCCGCGTCGCCGAATGGCATGACCGTTATGGCCGCCACCAAGAGCGCCGGGCTGAGAAAATCACCGGGCTTGAAGATCTGGCAGCCGATCCGGTTAGAACGTGCGCCAACGGCGAGGCGGTGCGTCCGATGCAAACCCAAGCTGTCGGCAAACCAGCCGCAGTGATCGGTGCTGACGACGATCAGCGTCCGCAAATTCGCGGCTCGCGCGGCAATCCGAACGCCGACGGCTACCGCGACATCGGCACGGGCTTTGCGCCGGACAACAATTGAAGCTCAATTTTCAGCGTCGAGGTCGACCCAAACCGGCACGTGGTCGGACGGCTTTTCGGATGCTCTGACCGCGCGGTCGATGCCGACGGAGTTCATCAGATCGGCGGCCTCCGGCGACAGCAGAATGTGGTCGATGCGGATGCCATCGTCTTTTTGAAAGGCGCCGGCCTGATAATCCCAGAACGTAAAGATGCCGGGACCGGGGTATGCTGCGCGCACGGCATCCGTCAGCCCGAGGTTGAGCAGTGTGCGAAACGCGCGGCGGCTTTCCGGCTGGAACAGAGCGTCGTTGACCCAGGCTTGCGGACGCTTGGCGTCGGCTGGTTCGGCGATGACGTTGAAGTCGCCTGCGAGCACGAGCGGAATTTCGTCTTCCAGCAGGCGGCGGACGTGGGCTTCGAGGCGCGCCATCCAGGCGAGCTTGTAGCTGAATTTTTCAGTGCCGATCGGATTGCCGTTGGGCAGGTAGATCGAGGCGACGCGCACGACGCGGCGGCCCAACGGAACGATCGCCTCGATCCAGCGCGACTGGACGTCGAGATCGTCGCCGGGTAGTCCGCGTTTCACATCGTCGAGCGGCGCTTTCGACAAAATCGCGACGCCATTGAAACCCTTTTGCCCGAACGTTTCGACGTTGTAGCCAAGGTCCTCGAACGCGCCGCGCGGGAAACCTTCATCGATAGATTTGATTTCTTGCAGACAGACGACGTCGGGGCTCTCGGCGCTAAGGTAAGCCACCGCATGTTCGAGCCGCGCCTTGACGCCGTTGATGTTCCACGTGGTGATTTTCATGAGGGGAGGTTTGGCATTGCTCGCGAAGCATTGCAAATCCCTCGGTCGGCCGGCGGGCGTGCTTTCAATCGACACGCACGATCGCGTCGCCAATGTGGACTTCGCCGCCTTCGATGATCCGGGCGGTGATGCCACCGTGACCGCGCACGGCATTGTAGCCGCCGGGCCCGAGGTTCGTTTCCATGCGGCTGCACGGCGCGCAGTCGCCGGAGTATTCAAGAAGTGCCGCGCTAAGACGAAAACGTCGGCCCTTGAGGCCCAAGAGATTGATACCTGACGTGACGAAGTTCCGGCGCAGAATTTCGGGCTCTGGGCGATCCCGGCCAAGAAACGATGCGATGGCCTCTAACGACTCTAACGCGATGAGTGTCACTTGCCGCGCGCCGTCGCGGCTCGTTTGATAGCGGTCGCCCTTAATGCCCCGGCCCGCCAGAAGCATGGCGGATTTGGGCGTTAGAATTGCGGTATCGCGCGCCGGTCGCAGGCCGATCCAAGTCACTCGGCCGGGGCGCATCGGGCTCGCCACAAGCTGGGCGAGAAACGACACTGGAGACGATGGCATGTTGTCAAAACCACATGTTCGCAACGCAACGGCCATCGCGCGGCATCTTTCAGGAAAAAGTGACGTGGTTGAAACGCTTTGGGCCAAACGTTTCGAAGGTAATTTTCATATGCGAAGTTTGGCATGACGACCTGCCCATTGGAAGTGTTACGGTTGCGTTGCGGAAAGGCATGCCCTAGCTGCACTAAGTCTTGCCCGCAAAAAGAGCGTAGTTTGCATTTTGAGATCGCGCCAGCTTGCTGAAATGCTCTGAGTGCTGTTTAGATGTTCTTCGTAGTGTTGAGTGGGGGCGCCTATGGCTGAACTTGGCGAAGTATTTGTTTGGCTAAAAGCCAACGGAGCAGATCTCGTACATCAAACATTCTGGGCGCTCGTATTGCTTGCCGTTCTCGGTGTGTTGAGAAACTTGGGGACTATCCATAAAATAGTGACAGGCATTCGGCACGCGCGAAGTCCAATTTGGGACCTACGAGATACTGTCGATCAACTCACAAAACTCGAACCTGTCATTAGAGAATTGAAGTCGCTCGAACCACTCATTCGGCAACTTGGAAAAGATGTTCCGCTCCTTTTCGAAAAAGTTGATGCGTCCAACAAGAAACTGACCGAGCTGCAGTTGGATAGCGTAGCAAATCGAACTGAAGAAGTGTCCGACGCTGACACAACACGTGCAAATGGTTTTGGAAATATCGATAGTGATCGCTGGATGGATCTGCAAGAATACTGGCGGCGGAATACAAGAAGGCTTGAGTATGTGATCGATCAAATTGTGGATGGCCGAACACGTCTTGCCTATGATCGCATGTCTAGGACGAACTACCGAGCTATTATTAATCGACTTGAAGAAGGCGGGCTCTTGGCCAAAGCGCCAGCGAATGCTTCTCGTGAGTTGATCGACCTTTTCAATAAATATCGACCGCGAAATCGGAAAGTTACGTCGGCCGTCATTGAGCCCCTTGCGCTAGTGGATCGTCAGCTGGACAGCGGGATTGTCCCCCACGATAAGATTGTGGATGTCGAGAATCCTCCCAAGCCGACTTCGGGTGGTTTTTATCCTACAGGGACAAGCGAAAAACTCGGTGTTCCCACAGATAAGTTTACGCCTCATCAGCGTCGCTAGAGCTTGATCACTCGCCCGCAAATCAGATAGCGCTCTTCTTCAACCTCGGGAGGCGCGCTATGGCAAAATTGGACGTTGTCGGATATGAGCAAGCGGCTTCCATTTCTTTGAACTATGCTCTTGATAGCGTCGAGGCCGAAATACTAGACTTGCTCAAATCTGACGTGCCAGTCACTCATGACACATTGCGTAGAGTTTTGTCCGCCATTAAACGGCAGCGCATAAGCCACAAAACATGTCAAGATCGGGTTCTGCAATAAGGCAGGTAGTCCAAATCGCGGCGATCCCCACCAATGTGAATCCAAGAAATACAGTTGCTAGCGTGCCCTCACTCTTCCAACCACCTGACCGCGTAGACCGGGGGCAGGCGCGCGGCGGCCGCGCTCCAAGTGTCGCCCTGATCGTTAGAGACCCACAGGCCGCCGGTTGTCGATCCAACAACGAGGTCGTTGCCGCTGGCGCTGACATCGAGGCCGTGACGGTAGACGAGGTCGTAAGCGGGTTCGCCCGGCAGGCCTTTATTGAGTGTCTCGAAGCTGCGGCCGCCGTCGCGCGTTCGCGTTACCACAAACCGCCCGTCAACGGGAATGCGCTGCTCGTCTTTGATGCCGGGCACGAACCACGCGGTGTCGCCATCCGTCGGGTGGACGGCGACAGCAAACCCGAACGATGACGGCTTGACGTCCAGGCACTCGTGCCAAACTTTGCCGCCGTCGTCGGAGCGGAAAATGCCGTTGTGATGCTGCACCCATAGCCGGTCCGGCGATGACGGCGATTGCACCAGGCGATGGGCGTCCTGGCCGTTGGGGTTAAATTTGTGTTCCTCCGGCGCGTGGTCCTGCCACATGCCGGTGTTGTCGTTGGTCCACGTCGCGCCGCCGTCTTGCGTCATCCAAACGCCGCCGGTCGAGACGGAAATGCGCAACGTTTTGGCATCGCGCGGATCGACGCAAATGGCGTTGATGCCGGGCAAGTCCGCCCCGCCGCCCATCCACTGCGCGCGCGCTGGATGGCGCCACAACGTGTCGACGATCTGCCAGCTTGCGCCATTGCCGGGCGAGCGAAACAGCGCGCCCGGAATGGTGCCGCACCAGATGACGCCGGGCTCTGACGCCCCGCCCGTTTCCAAAGCCCACACGCGCACCAGCGACCACGGCAGCACGTTGCCCCACATGTCCTTGTCCTGGCAGTCGTCGGGCTTTGGCGGATAGGCGGGCGCGGGCATTTCTTGCCAAGGCGCGCCGGGCGCTTCAGCGCGATGCATTTTAACGCCGAAATGGCCGTGATCTAGAGCGGCATGAACGTGACCAGTGCGCTTATCGTGCAGCACGATCGACACATTGTCGGCGAGAAAATCGACATGCGCGATTTTCCAAGGCGCGGCTTTGGGGCCCGTCCGCTCCAGTGTGAAGAGCCCTTTGCGCGTCGCGGCTAGAACTTTGAGGGTCATGACCAACTCTCCTCATGAGACTTCATTATCGTGACGGCCGAACCAGGTTTGGCATCCCCAGCACGAACAAAATTTGCACCCAACCCATCATCCCGGGCCGGGACGGCGGGCGGGGGGTGAGGTCGCGCTGCCGCCAAGCATCCGCATGCCCGACGGTGGATGAAGGTGTTGTCCATATACCCGCATTCCCGGAAGACGCGCATGAGCGCGGCTATCCGGGACCTTGACCCCTTGCCGTTTGAGTTCAATTGCCGAGTGGTAACGATCCCGGCTCTGCGACGCGCCAATGCGCGTCTGCGGCCGGGACGGCGGGTCGAAGGATGACGGGTTCGGCGGAGTATTCATCTCATGCCTTGATCGCATTGCCTTCACAGAAGGCTCGTTCAAACCGCAAACGCACGAACTTAGCCGCCCGATAGCGCCTGGACAATGTAGATTTGACTGGTGGGCGCAACCGCTTCGCTGAAACCTTGGCGGTCGGCAATCATGCGTCCGTCAACAAAAATATTCATGTGCTTGCGCAGATGAGATTGGTCATCGAGAATATAACCGCGAATGCGATCATTGATGGCGAACGCGGCATCGAGAACTTCACGCACGCTTGAACCCGCAACGTCAAGCGGCGGCGAGCGCACGTGGCGCTGCAGGGCTGGGCCGAATACGACGTGGGGCATCGGTGCGATCCTCGCGCACGCGCGCTGTCAGTCGCTTATTAAATCGAGAAGCTCGTGCCGCAGCCGCACGACGCGGTCGCAACCGGGTTTGAGATCTTGAACGACGCGCCCATTAGATCGTCGACGAAATCGATCTCCGAGCCCTTCATATATTCGACTGAGACCGGGTCGATCAGCACCGTCGCGCCAGCCCGTTCCAAAACCAAGTCGTCGATCGACTGTTCGGAGACGAGATCGAACTTATACTGGAAGCCCGAACAACCGCCGCCATCGACCGACACGCGCAGCAGCGGCGTCTTGGGCTCACCGGCTGCGATTTGTGCGATACGGGCAGCCGCCCGCTCGGTCACGGTGACAGTTGGCTCGGTGGCAACGTCGGTCATGGGTGTATTTATCCTGACTAAAGGTCGGTCACTCCCAAGATAGGGTGTCGAGGCTTTATGTCAAACCCCGCAAATCTCTGTATAGAGCAGCATTCTACTCGAATGAAGAAGATGATATGGCGATCAAACTCAAAGCTGTGATGGGCGCGGGCGAGCATGGCGAAGCGTTGCGGCCGGGTGAGCGCAGCCTTGGCCGTTATGCCGCGAGCGGGGCCCCGAGCCGTGGTCGGCACCATTCAGAGCCCCAATGCCCGACGCGCTCACCCTTCCAGCGCGACCGCGACCGCATTCTGCATTCGACCGGGTTTCGCCGCCTGACCTATAAAACTCAGGTTTTTCTCTTTCACGAGGGAGATCACTATCGCACCCGGCTGACGCATTCTCTCGAAGTCGCCCAGATTGCGCGCACGATCGCGCGGCAGTTGCGGCTTGATGAGGATCTGGCCGAAGCTTTAGCGTTAGCGCACGACCTCGGTCATTCGCCGTTTGGGCACGCTGGCGAGCGCGCGCTTGACCTAACGATGAAAGATTTCGGCGGCTTTGATCATAACGCGCAATCGATCCGCATCGTCACCGCGCTTGAGCGTAAATATTTGAGTTTTGATGGCTTGAATTTGACCTGGGAAATGCTCGAAGGCCTTGTCAAGCACAATGGCCCGGTGGCGGACGCTGATGCGCCGGCCGCGAAAGTTGTGCGCGGATTGGAACGCTGGAAGCCACTCGATCTTGATCATTGGGCGTCAGCCGAAGCGCAGGTCGCCAGCCTTGCCGACGACGTCGCCTATCTCTCTCATGACGTCGACGATGGCTTGCGCGCCGGATTACTAACGCTCGATGCGCTCCAAAGTGTGCCGCTGGCGGGGCCGATCGCGGCGGACGTTAGCCGCCGGTTAAACAATCCAAACGATGGCCGCGCCATCTATGAGGTGACGCGCCGCATGATCACAGCGATGGTTGCCGATATCGTGCTGCAGTCGCGCGATCGGCTCAGGACGTTGTCGCCACAGTCGCCAGACGATATTCGCGCCAGCCCAAACGCGACGATTGCGTTCTCCGCGCAAATGGCGGCGGATCTCGCCAAGCTGAAAGCGTTTCTGTTCGCGCATGTTTATCGCCACGCCACGGTCATGGGGGCGATGGAAGGTGCCGAGCAGATCGTGCGCGACCTGTTCCAGCAATATTTTTCGAGCAGCGCTGCGATGCCGACTGCCTGGAACGACGCTGCCCGCGGTTTGAGCGATCATCGCCGGGCGCGGCTTGTTGCCGATTTCGTGTCTGGCCAAACCGACCGCTACGCTATCGCCGAGCACCGCCGCTTATTTGCCGTCACGCCGGAATTGCGTTAGTTATCAACAGATGAGCGGATCCAGCATCGATGGCGGAGATCAAATTTGGGCAAGCGAGTTTCGAACGGAATGCATCGCGTCGGGATAGTGGCATTTGCGATTGCTATTCTATTCAGCGCAGCTGAAATCAATAATGCCATTTTTCGCGACGAGAAGTTTCACGACACATTCCGAGATGCGCCGGTTGTGCACTGGACTCACTATATGGAGCTTTCAGCCTTTTTCCTCATGCTATCTCTTTCGGTTTATGGTGCCATCCGTCTGGTCGGGTGGTTGATCAATGGCTTCGTGGATCGAAGCTGACTCCCAAGCGCACAGTTCATTGCGGCGACAAAAAATTTGCGTTAGAGCGCGCTGATCTTCTCCCTCTGCCCAAATCTGCGCTTAACGGGTTGTGGGAATTCTCCGCCAAGGACCGACATTCTTATGAACATTTTTGCTGACGTTGAAGCCCGGGTTAAAGCCGCGCTGCAAGCCTTGCAGGCCGAGGGCAAGCTCGCATCCGATCTCGCGCTCACGGGGATCGAAGCCGAGGCGCCGCGCGATCCAACCCACGGCGATGTCGCGACCAACGCCGCGCTCGTTCTCGCCAAGCCGGCAAAGATGAAACCGCGCGATATCGCCGACATGCTGAAAGCCAAACTGGAAGCCGCATCTGACGTTGCCAAGGTCGATGTCGCGGGTCCGGGCTTTTTGAACATCACGTTCAAGCCAGCCGTCTGGCACGGGCTGATCAAGACCATTTTGAAAGAAGGCCCGAATTTCGGCGCCAAGGGCGTAGGCGACGGCGCGAAAGTTAATCTCGAATACGTGTCGGCCAATCCGACGGGGCCAATGCACGTCGGCCATTGCCGCGGCGCCGTATTCGGCGATGCGCTGGCAAACCTTTTGCAGTTCTCAGGCTTCAAGGTGACGCGCGAATATTACATCAACGACGCCGGCGGGCAGGTGGATGTGCTCGCGCGTTCTGCGTTCCTCAGATACCGCGAGGCGCTGGGCGAGGATGTCGGCGCTATTCCAGAAGGCCTTTATCCCGGCGACTATTTAAAGCCGGTCGGCGAAGCTCTGGCGAAAGCGCATGGCAAAAAATTACACAACTTGCCAGAAAGCGAGTGGCTGCCGCTCGTGCGCGGCTTCGCGATCGACGCGATGATGGAGATGATCCGCGACGACCTCGCGGCGCTCAACATCAAGCACGACGTGTTCTTCTCCGAAGCCTCGCTGACGCGCGCGGGCACCAACCACATCAAGGCCGCGATCGACGTGCTGGCCAAAAAAGGGCTCATCTTCGAGGGCAAGCTCGAAAAGCCCAAAGGTCACGACGATGCGGAATGGGAAGACCGGACGCAAACCCTCTTCAAGTCCACCCAATTTGGCGACGACGAAGATCGTGCTATTCAAAAATCGGACGGCGGGTACACGTATTTCGCGGGCGACATCGCCTATCATTACGACAAGCTGCAACGCGGCTTCCTGCATCTGATCAACGTTTTTGGCGCTGATCATATCGGCTACATCAGCCGCATGAAGTCGGCGGTTACTGCTTTGTCCGATGGCAAGGCGAACCTCGACATCAAGGTTGTGCAACTCGTGAAACTGTTTCGCGGCGGCGAGCCGGTCAAGATGTCGAAGCGGTCAGGCACGTTCGTCACGCTGCGCGATGTTGTCGAAGAAGTCGGCCGCGATCCCGTCCGGTTCATGATGCTCTACCGCAAAAATCAAGAGCAACTCGACTTCGATTTCACCAAGGTGACCGAGCAGTCGAAAGACAATCCCGTGTTCTACGTTCAGTATGCGCACGCGCGGGTTGCCAGCGTATTTCGCAACACTGCGGAGCAGATGCCGGGTTTAGACACATCATTGAAAGCATTACAAAAAGCCGATCTGTCCGGGCTGGCAGACGTCGGCGAAATCGATCTCGCCAAACGCCTCGGCGCATTTCCGAAAATCGTCGACGGCGCCGCCAAAGCGCACGAGCCGCACCGGGTCGCGTTCTATCTTTACGATCTTGCCAGTGCACTGCACGGACAGTGGACGCGAGGCAATGAATCGCCACATTTGAGATTTATTCAATCAAATGACGGGGTTGCGACTACAGCACGTTTAGCGCTTATCGCCGCTACAAAGCAGGTGATAACCTCGGGTCTTAAGATCCTCGGCGTCGAGGCACCCGAAACAATGCGCTAAACTCGCGATTCGAAAGGCCACACCCGATACGTGGCGTCAGGTTTTGAGGGGTTAGCACATGTCTCCGTTCAACGGTCTCTTTGGTCAGCAAGCAGGCCGGACCGCAGCTCGGGCTCCATCCCCTGAGCAGGCACAGCCAGCGTGGAGCCAGCAGCCGCAGGATCAGTGGCAGCAGGCACAGCCGACGGCTCAAGCTTCAGCGGTTGGTTATCCGCAGCAGGGCTATGTCAACCAGGGCTACGCCCAGGGTCAGGGCTACGCGGCACCGGCTGGTACTCAGGATTATCGCTATCCGCCGCAGGCTTCGGCTAATCAAGCCCCGGATGCCCACTACGCTAACGCGCAAGCCTCGAGTTCCAATCCACACGCCCCGCAATTTGAGCCGTATGTGGCGCCAGCACCTCAGGCTGCAGCGCGCCCGCAGGGCTATCCGCAGGCGCAGCCGACATTTGCTTCCCCGTATCAAGGGCAGCAATACGGCGCGCCCGAACCGCAGTCACAGGGCCACCGCGCTGCTCCCGCGCAAGCGGCCCCGCATTGGCCAGCGCCATTGAGCCAAGATCCGCGGGGCTTTGATCTCGGAGGCTACGCACCGGCCGCTCAACAGCCAGCACAACAGGCTGCCTATCGTCAGCTCGAGACCCACAACGAGCCTGCATATGCCGACTGGAATCCGGCCCAGCCGGGCGCTGCTGCGGGTTACCAGAACGATCTCGATCATCAAAACGGCGACCTCGGTTTTGCTCAAGCCGCTGGCGGCGAACTCGACCCAGCCTACGGCGAAGAAGAGCCGCAAGATTACGAAGTCGAAGAGCCGCGCCGTGGACGCCGCACCATGATGATCGCCGCTGCGTTGGCTGGCGCTGTGATCGTCGGCGGCGGCATGGCCTATGGCTATAAGACCTTCCTGGGCCGGACTGGTGCTGGCGACCCGCCCGTCATCAAGACGGCGAGCGAGCCTTCCAAAATCAAACCGGCGGACGCTGGCGGCAAGCAATTTGCCCACAGCGACAGCAAGATCATGGGCCGTCTCGGTGACGGCACGGCAGCGCCCGGCAGTGATGTCGACGCGGCTGGAACGCGCAAAGTCTCAACCGTCGTCGTTGGCCGCGATGGCAGCATTCAAGCGCCAGCCGCCGCGCCTGCGGGCGACACACCAGGTTCGGTTGCCGTTCCCGGCTTGACCGTCGTCGATGGCTTTGGCGGCAATAGAGCGCCCTCTTCTGCTGCCGCGGTCGTCGCTTCGGCAGAACCCGTCGCGCCACCGCAAAAGCTCGTCGTCAACCCGCCCGCCGCGGTGCAAAAGCCAATCGCGATTGCAAAAGTCGCGCAAGCCGTGGCCGCACCGCCGGTCGTCCAGCAAGCGGCCACCGGCAGCATCGAACAGCCGACCGCCAAGTTGGCTGTCGCGCCAAAGAAATTGAAGAAGGTCGCTCAAGCCGCCGTCGTGGCTGATGCTGGCGTCGCAACGGACGCCACGCCGCCGCCGGTTTCGGTCGCGACATCGGGTGGCGGCAATGGCTTCGTTGCTGTTCTCGCATCCGTGCCGCGTTCGGATACAAGTCGGCTCGATGCGTTGAAGCGGTTTGCCGATATGCAGCAGAAGTACGGCACCGTGCTCGGCGGCAAGACGCCCGACGTGGCCGAAGCCAATCTCGGCGCCAAAGGGGCTTATCACCGGCTCGTCGTCGGACCGCCCGGATCGCGCGAGCAGGCAAGCTCGGTTTGCAGCCAACTTAAAGCCCAAGGCTACGCCGATTGCTGGGTGACGTCCTATTGATCGACGCCGTGCATGCGATTAGCAATTTCAACGGCTGGCGTTCGCGCTGGCCGTTTTTGCTTAGTGGCGCGGGCGCACGGAACCATTTGAGATTTGAGCGATGACGGCAGCTTTAATCACCGGCATTTCAGGCACGGTTCTGACCGCCGACGAGCGCGCGTTCTTGGGCGACTGCAAACCCGCAGGCCTGATATTATTCGCGCGCAATTGCGTGTCGTCAGACCAGATCCGCGCGCTCGTCGACGATGTGCGCGCGGCCGCCGGAACCGAAGCGCTACTCGTTCTGATCGATCAAGAAGGCGGCCGCGTTCAACGCTTAAAGCCGCCGATCACGCGCCTGTTGCCGCCGGCTGCGGCCTACGCCCGGCTTTACGCGCACGATCGCGACGCAGGCCGTGCGGCGGCATTTGCGCATGCCCGCTTCGTGGCCGACAGTCTGGCGCGTCTTGGCATCAACACCAATTGCGCGCCCGTTCTCGACGTGCCGGGTGCGGGCGCGCACGACATCATCGGCGACCGGGCCTATGGGGCGACGCCCGATCAAATTATCGATTTAGGCCGCGAGATCGTAAGCGGCTTTCTCGCCGGCGGCGTCGTGCCGGTGATCAAGCACCTTCCTGGTCACGGCCGCGCCACCGCCGACAGCCATTTGGCTTTACCCGTCGTGGAAACCTCGCGGGCGGAATTGCACCGAACCGATTTCGTGCCGTTCAAAGCTCTGGCGGATGCGCCAGCCGCGATGACAGCACACGTCGTTTACACCGCGATCGATCGCGATCATCCAGCCAGCACGTCGCTGATTGTCACGCGCGATATTATCCGCGGCGACATGGGCTTTGACGGCCTGTTGATGAGCGACGATCTCAGCATGAAGGCGCTGACCGGGCCAATGCGGGCGCGCGCGCAAGCCGTCATCGCGGCGGGGTCAGACGTTGCCCTCCACTGCAACGGCGATATGGTCGAGATGATTGAAGTCGCCAAAGGCGTGCCGCAACTTTCTCATCTCGCGTTAAAGCGATTCGAGCGCGCCTATGCGTTGACGACGGCATGCTCGAGCTTTGATTCTGCTGAGGCCGAACGGCTGATCGATATGGCGCAGGCGGCGCACGCAACAGCCACTGAATCAGTGTAGTCTGTGTTCCAGTGCCGATCGTCGGCGCACAGTTTTTGCCATCGACAAGGTCCATGAACGCAGAGCCGAATTCGCAAGACAGGGTTGAGAGCACGGGCTGGGAAGCTCCGGGCATCAACGACTTGCCGGCAGCTGCAGATGCTTTTCTCGTCGACGTCGAAGGCTTCGAAGGCCCGCTAGATCTGTTGTTAGCGTTGGCGCGCACGCAAAAAGTCGATCTCGCCAAAATTTCGATTCTTGCACTCGTCGAGCAATATTTGCTGTTCATCGCCGAAGCGCAGAAAATCAGGCTTGAACTTGCCGCCGATTATCTCGTCATGGCAGCTTGGCTCGCTTACCTGAAATCGCGCCTGCTGCTGCCGCGCGACAAAGAAGATCCAGACAGCACGACGGCAGAAGTGCTGGCGCAGCGGCTGGCGTTCCGGCTGATGCGGCTCGACGCGATGCGCAATGCTGTCGCCCAACTGGTGACGCGCAAACGTCTGGGCCGCGACGTGTTTGGCCGTGGCCTTCCCGACGTATCGAAAACCGTGCGGGAAACGACATACACCGCACAAGTCTACGATCTGCTCAAAGCTTACGCCGAGCAGCGCAAACGAACAATCAAAGTGGTGCACGTCGTCAAGGCGCGCCGGGTCTGGTCGATCAAGGATGCGCGGCTAAGGCTTGAACGCCTGATTGGAGCGAGTTCAGGCGAGTGGGCTCAGCTTGATCTTTTCCTCGAGCAGTTCCTGCCTAAGGGCGAAGAAGAGCGCAGCGCCATTGCGAGTTCGTTTGGGGCAACGCTAGAAATGGCGCGCGAAGGTCTGATCGAGCTGCGGCAGGATGAACCATTTGCGCCAATTTATATGCGCAAACGCGGCTCGGGCGCGGCGTGGGAACGCGTCGGTTAATGCGGCTACCGTTAGCTAAAGTATGCAACCAGCGTCGCTCAAGGATAATATGGGGGCTAAGATAGGCCAATGGTTCCGCCAAGATTGACACTCGTTTCGGATAACTCGCGTGACATGGGTTCTGTACAGTCGGGAAATAGTGATGACGGCGTTGAGGCCGAGATCCGCGTGACGGGCTATGCCGATCCAGAGTCCGTCGTCGACAGCCTCGCGCTGCAAGGCCGGCGCGAGAAGCTGCGCCGCATCGAAGCTTTGCTGTTTGCCGCGACCGAACCGCTCGACGCTCGGACGTTAGCTCTGGCGCTGGAAGATGGCGACGACGTCGAAGGGTTTCTGAACGAGCTGCAAGCCGTCTATAAGCCGCGCGGCGTCAACCTCGTCAAGGTTGCGGGCAAGTGGATGTTCCGCACAGCTGAAGATCTGTCTTACATTTTAGAGCGCCATCAAAGCCAAGAGCGCAAGCTGTCGCGCGCGGCACTCGAGACGCTGGCCATCGTCGCCTATCACCAGCCGGTGACGCGCGCCGAGATCGAAGAAATCCGCGGCGTGTCGACGTCGTCGGGTACGATCGATGTGCTGATGGAAACGGGCTGGATCAGGCCGCGTGGCCGCCGCCGGGCACCCGGCCGCCCCATTACCTACGGCACGACCGAGCCGTTCTTGAGCCACTTCGGTTTTGACAACATCAAGGATCTGCCGGGTTTGGCGGAATTGAAAGCAACGGGCTTGCTCGATGCCAACTTGCCGCCCGGCTTCAAGGTACCAGAGCCGACCGATATCGCGGCCCTGATGCCAGACGAACTGCCGCTTGAGGATGATACCGAGACGGAGGAAGAGGCGCAGGCCGCTCTCCCCTTACACGAAGATGATGAGACGGATAGCGAAGATAAGGCAGATGAGCCGGCCAAGTAACTGTCCGGGCTGCGCTATAGGTATTGCGTAACTTGAAACCTATCGATCCCGTTGTTGAAACAGCTATCGAGCCAGCGCCCGCTGCGATGGGTCCGTTGCGCGCGCGCGCGGCAGCAATGTTCGCCGCCAGCCTCACCTTAGAAAATCTGACCCGGCGTTATGGCGATGCGGAAGCGCTCGCCGGTATTGATCTGCACGTCGCGCCAGGAGAGATCGTCTGCCTACTCGGGCCCTCCGGTTGCGGCAAGACCACTTTGTTGCGCATCATCGCGGGCATCGAACGCCCGACCTCCGGCCGCGTTCTGATTAACAACCGTGAAGTCGCCGGCCCCGCCCAATTCGTAAAGCCTGAAAAGCGCGGCGTCGGTCTGATGTTTCAAGACTTCGCGCTTTTTCCGCATCTGAACATTCTCGACAACGTCGCGTTCGGCCTGCGCGATCTTCCACGCCGAGACGCCGAAGCTGCCGCGCGCGCGATCTTGGAACGCGTCGGTCTGGCGGGGGAAGCTCAGCGCTATCCGTCCGTGTTGTCAGGCGGCCAGCAGCAACGCGTCGCCCTTGCGCGCGCGATCGTGCCCCGCCCTGCGGTGATGCTGATGGACGAACCTTTCTCAGGCCTTGACGTGCAGCTGCGCGATGCGATGCAGGAAGAGACTTTGGCACTGCTGCGCGAAACGCGTGCAACCTCGTTGATCGTCACCCACAATCCTGAAGAAGCGATGCGGCTCGGCGACCGGATTGCGGTGTTACGCGCTGGCCGGATCCTGCAAGCCGGGCGCGCCGAAGAACTGTATCGCGACCCGGCAAGCTTATTCGTGGCCCGGCTATTTTCCGAAATCAATGAAATACCCGCGCGGGTCCGCCGCGGCCGTGTTGAAACAGCGGCTGGCAATTTTCCGGCTAACGGTCTGGCCGATGGGGTGGCGGCCGTGCTGTGTATCCGAGAGCAAGCGATCAGCGTCGCGCCGCAGAAAAACGGCGCCAAACAGGGCTTACGAGGCCGCGTCCTTGACCGTAAATTTCTTGGCGACTTGGCGCGTCTCGATGTCGCCGTCGAAGGCTTGGAGCAGCCTTTGAAGGTCCGCGTCAGCGAAAAAGACGGCTGGAAAAAGGGTTCTGAGGTGCGTGTCACAATCGAACCGGGCGGTGTTTTGGTGTTTCCGGCCGATTTTGCAGCTGCAAGCTAAGCTTAAGGGCCGATTGGTGGCAGCCGTTGGTCGCGCTTATCTTGCCCGGGGGTGGTAGTTCTGCGATAGTGCCCCCACGTAGCCCCGAGCAGCATGACTGCCGGCTGAAATCACCGAAATGAGGTTGCTCAGATGGGTCTTAGCGCTCAACACATTCTGCTTTTGATGATCGTGGCTCTTTTGCTATTCGGACGCGGCAAAATTTCCGAGCTGATGGGCGATGTCGCCAAGGGCATCAAGAGTTTCAAAAAAGGCATGGCCGAGGACGACGAGGTAGCAAAGCCCGTGTCGCCCCGCACGATTGAAAACGAAGCGTCGCGCCACGACAGCACCACTAAGACGGGCTGAGGCTGGCGCGTATGGGCGGCTCATTGCGCTGCCACCTTTTTCAAGGATCGGCCCCAAGGATCGGTAAAGCCTGATGTTTGAGATCAGTTGGAGCGAACTCCTGATCCTGGCGATCGTGACATTGATCTTCGTCGGACCGAAGGATCTGCCGGTATTCCTACGCACGATCGGCAAATATGCCGGAGCGATGAAACGGCAAGCGTCGGAAATCCGCGCGCAGTTCGACGCCGCGATGCGCGAAGCCGAACTCGATGCGATGAAGAAGGAAGTCGACAGTATGCAGTCGGCCGTCAACGCCGAGGTCATGGGGGCGAAGTCGTCGCTGCACGAGGCGAGCCAAGCAGCTTCGATCATGACCGAGCGGCCTAACCCGTTGGTGCCTGGCTCATCGTTTCCAGCGCCCATGCAGCAGACCACTCCAGCTCCCGTCGCAAACGCGGTGCACACTGTGGCCACGCCGCCCGCAGCAACGCCGCCGGTCATCGCCCCGGCACCCGTCCCGCCCAGTTCGGAAGCAAATATCGCCGGCCTGCATATGTCCGAACCTGCAAAAACCGAGACCTGATACCCCGTGCTCGACCGGCTCCCAGTTCCCGACGACAAGCGCGATGGGCAAGACGCCATCGACGCCACCAAAGCGCCGTTGCTCGAACATTTGATCGAGCTGCGCTCGCGGCTAATTTGGGCAGTCATTGCGTTTTTTGTGATGTTTCTGGGCTGCTTTTATTTCGCGCGCAACATCTACAACGTTCTGGTGTGGCCCTATGGCTGGGCATCCGGCGACCCGCACGTGCGGCTGATCGCGACGCACTTTCTCGAACAGATCATGACGCACGTTCGGCTCGCCATGTTTGGTGCGGCGTTCCTGTCATTCCCGGTGGTGGCGACGCAGATCTACAAATTCGTGGCGCCGGGATTGTACAAGAACGAGCGCAAAGCATTTTTGCCGTATCTGATCGCGACGCCTGTTTTATTCTTCGTTGGCGCGTGCGTTGTGTATTTCATCGCGATGCCGGTGCTGATTAAATTCTCGATCGGCTTGGCAAACTCAGGCGGCCCCGATCAGCCGGTCATCGAATTGATGCCGAAGGTGTCTGAATATCTGTCTCTTATCATGACGCTGATTTTCGGCTTTGGCATTTGTTTCCAGTTGCCCGTTGTGCTGACGCTGTTGGCGCGCGCCGGCATCGTTACCTCGCAGGCGCTGTCCAACGGCCGCCGGTTCGCGATGGTCGGCATCTTTGCAGCGGCCGCGCTGCTGACGCCGCCGGATGCGCTCAGCATGGTCGTGATGGCGCTGCCGACGGCGCTGCTCTACGAGCTGTCGATCGTCGCTGTGCGCCAGGTTGAAAAGTCGCAAGCCGCCGCCCGCGCCGCAGCTGACCTTTAGACTGCTATTTTCAGCGGCTTGATCTTGCTTTTGTCGAACTGGCGCTCAGCGTGCCAAAGGTCAAAGGCCGTCTGCATATTGAGCCAGGTTGCTGCCGATTGCTCAAAGAGCAACCCTAGCCGCACAGCCATGACCGGGCTGACCGGCTGCTTCTCAGCCAGAAGATCGTAGAGAGCTTGGCGCGAAATTCCCAAAGCCTTGGCGAAGTCCGTTTTGGAAACAGGCATCGCGGGAAGTACGATTTCACGCAGCAGCGCGCCAGGGTGCGTCGGGCAGCGGTTGGGAAACCTTTTTGGGAAATCAGCCATACTCGTTCTCCTTGCTCCAAGTTGCTGGAGAGAGCTTAGTGATAATCTTCAAAATCCACGTCTACGGCATTTTCGCCGTAGAATGCGAAAGTGATGCGCCAGTTTGCCGACACCGAGACGGCGTACCGGCCTTTCTGTAATCCAGAAAGTTGATGGAATCCGAAGCCCGGCAAGTGCATGCCGATGGGCTCGACGGCTGCATCCAATCGGTCAAGTATAAACTTGATACGTTCGATCCTGTCAGACGGGAGCTTCGAGACATCGTCGCGTTCCCAGAACCGCTTCAGCGAGCGGCTTCGAAATGATTGTATCATCCTCAACCTCGAGCGATCTCGCCCTTAGCTAGAGGAGTTTTTTAAATGTAAGTCAACAGGAGGCTACTTGTCAAGTAAAACTTTACGTACTGGACCGGCGTTGCAGTTCGCCTTATTAGGCTGTTGAGAGACCACGCTTCAAGAGGCCCCGCCAGTGTTCGACATCAAATGGATCAGAGATAACGTTAGCGCCTTCGACGCTGGGCTGACGCGGCGCGGGCTCGAACCCTTGGCCGCGGGCTTGATCAAGCAGGACGAGGCGTTGCGCGCTGTCAAAACGTTGCTGCAGGATGCCCAAGGGCGGCGCAACGCGGCGTCGAAAGAGATCGGCAAAGCCAAGGGCGCTAAGGACGATGCTCTGGCGGCGCGCCTTATGTCAGAAGTCACTGAGTTAAAAGAAGCGATATCCCAAGGCGAAGAGGACGAACGCGCGCAGGAGGCGGCGATCAAAGCGGCGCTTGAAGTCATTCCCAATCTGCCGCGCGCCGACGTTCCAGACGGCACAGACGAGCATGGCAACGTCGAGGTTCGCAGAGTAGGCACGCCGCCGAAGTTGGACTTCCAGCCTAAGCAGCATTTCGAAATCGGCGAAGCTCTGGGGCTGATGGATTTCGACGCAGCGGCAAAAATTTCAGGCGCGCGCTTTGTAATTCTGAAGGGCGCATTGGCGCGGCTCGAACGCGCGCTCGGCTGCTTCATGCTGGATCTGCACACTGGCGCTGCCAACGGACAACTGGGCGGCTACGTCGAACACAACCCGCCGCTGCTGGTTAAAGATCACGCCGCCTATGGCACCGGCAACCTGCCGAAGTTCGCGGAGGATTTGTTTGAGACATTCGGCGAATACCGGAGACTGCAATCGCAATACAATCAAGAGGAAGCTCGTACTCAAGCGATGAGAGCTTGGGACAGAACTCTGGATACGATCTACCGTCAATTTGACTCAGCGATGAATTCTGCAAAGAGCTTGGGCATAGACGTCAGATGGTCATCAACAACCTTCAGTTTGATGTCGCAGGCATTCACAAACAGCGTTTCAACCTTTAAGGTACAAGCTGAAAAATTCCAAAAGCTCAAAAGCGAATTTAAGGAGCTTGTCAAGACTCAGTCAGGTCGTCATTGGCTCATCCCCACCGCCGAAGTCTCCCTCACCAATATCGTGCGCGAAACGATCCTCGACGAAGCGCAACTGCCGATTCGCATGACGGCGTGGACGCCGTGCTTTCGCTCAGAGGCAGGCGCGGCCGGAAAAGATACGCGCGGCATGATCCGCCAGCATCAGTTTTCCAAAGTCGAGCTCGTGTCGATCACGACGCCCGAGGAAAGCTCAGCCGAACACGAACGCATGACGGCTGGCGCGGAAGAAGTCTTGAAGCGCCTCGGCCTCGCCTATCGCACCATGCTGTTGTGCACCGGCGACATGGGCTTTGCGAGCCAAAAAACCTACGACATCGAGGTCTGGCTGCCGGGGCAGAACGCGTATCGCGAGATTTCATCGTGCTCGGTGTGCGGCGATTTCCAGGCCCGCCGCATGAGCGCGCGCTACCGGCCCAAGAACTCCAAAGACGTGCGTTACGTCCACACGCTCAACGGATCGGGCCTCGCGGTCGGGCGCACGCTCGTCGCCGTGCTCGAAAATTATCAGAACGCCGATGGCTCTGTCACAATTCCAGAAGCCTTGCGCCCTTACATGGGTGGACTGACAAAAATAGCGAAGGCTTGAAGTCCCCTCTCCCCATCGCGCCCGTAGCGCGAATGGGGAGAGGGTCCGGCGAAGCCGGGGGTGAGGGGCGGCAACACGCTCAAAGCAAGCGGTCGCCCCTCACCGCATGCCGG
>JANLPU010000009.1:0-98213 GCA_031367425.1 Hyphomicrobium sp. | reverse complement strand
GCGCGTCTCGTCTGCCGACCGTCAAGCGCTGCGGCGGATACGACGTTGGGGGGACGCTTGACCGCCGGCCGTGCCGCGCTTTCGCTCGCGCGTGTCGGCTCCGAAAAGAATGTCAGATGGTCCCACCAAAAAGAATGATGGTCATGGCAACTTTTCACCGCCCAAGAGAGACGTGGGTCAGAAAAATCATCAAATCCGGCCGTTTCGGCCCAACTCCTGAACGGCAGCACGCGTCAAATTCAATTGCTGTGGCCAGTCTTCGGCACTATGTTGGTGGTGTGTGGTATGCATCACCGTGCGGGAGGCTGAAATGAGGGATCGAAGCAAGTTTGTCGTGTTATCCGCGGTTCTTTCCAGCCTCCTGTTCTCTAACGTTGATCGCGCTTATGGTCAGTGCGCGCCAGGGAATCGCTGTGGGCCAAATACGAATTATTATCCCGATGTCCGGCCACCGCAGCAGATACGACCCCTGTCTCGTCCGGTGTTGCGCTACAATCCCGCGATGAGACAAGCGTTCCCGCAAGCGCGTTTCAGTGGCCAAGGCTATGTATTTAGCAACAGGAGTCGGGCAGCGGCTTATGCATATCAAAATGCGCTGCGTCAGCAGGGTGCGACTTATGGGTCGATTGATCAACAACTCAAGTATTCTCAATGGGCGGCGCGAGCAGCTCCGTACGCGCTGCCCTCCGGCCGGGTGCCCGGCGTTAGCGCGCTTGAGCAGCGCGCACTTCAGTTTTATGCAGGTCAAGCAGGAAGGGATGCCGGTGCCGCGTCGTATGATATCTATGGGCGTCTCATTCGTAATCCAAACTGGCTGGATGACTTCGATCCGAGGGGTGCCCAGAGCCGCTTTCCAAGGCGACAGTAGGTGCGCAAGATCCAATTACCGCCAGAAAGTGAAAACTTCCCAAAAAAGGTCAACGTATCTAAGCGGATCAATTTTAGACAGCCCTATCAATCGCAGGAAGGCATCGGCAATTATGTGCAGAATTATGAGCACCACGGTCGAGAGGCCGACGCTCATGATTAGCCCATAACCGCTGTCAATGAGAGCGAAACACGCAAAGATTGAGACTAAGAAGCACGCTACGACGATCACTCTTTCTGAGACTTCGCTCAATTCCGTTTGAGACATTGGACTTGCATTGTACCACGCTGCGGCGAGGGCGTGTCGGTCGGAACCGTGCACCCGGGTCTGCTGGACAATCGACCGGCAGCGCGTAGACTCTTGGCAGATGAGCGTTAGCACGCGCTCCCTTCCCACGTGGCCAGGCCCTGGCCGCGAGCAGCTTAAGGCTCTCGCGGCTCCGCCTGCTCACGTCAGTCCTCATCCGAGGACCGGCCCCTGCGCAGGTGGCCACATCGAAGGAGAGCGTCCCATGGCAGACAAAGCGAAAATGTTCCGCGTGTACTCGATCATACCGCGTCCCAAGCAAGATGACTTCTGGCTCAACATCGGCGTCGCTTTCGCCCATGATGATGGCCAGGGCTTCAACATCATGTTGCAGGCGCTGCCGATCTATGGCGAGGGCAAGATCGTCATGCGCGAGTACGATCCTACAAAGGATGAACAACCGCAGAAGCTGGCATCGCGCGCCGAGGCAAAGAAAAAAGGCGCATAACGCCTTGCCCATCGGAAGATGCATTAAGAGCCCGCCAACCAAGGTGGGCTCTTCTACTTTTGGACTTCGATGTTGAAATCTCATTCGCCGAGTCTTGCACCGCTCGCCAACTTAGATCAGTCTGCTCGGTACCTAGGCTAACCCCTGGGGCGTCGCGCGATGCTCCCCAACCGGAGTGTCCGTGATGACGAAGAAACTGCGCTTGCTCTCGAAGAAACAGGTAAGAGACCTCGTCCTCTACAGCTATGCACACATTGACCGGCTCGAAACAGCAGGCCAATTCCCCAAAAGGGTAAGGCTGAGCTCGCACCGAACGGGCAGGGTGGCTGGCTCGAAGATGAGATTTTTTTCTGGATCGAATCGAGGCTCGCTGAACGCAACGCTTCCTAGTGGAGCGGGCCTCCGGCTCCAACCCGGAGGCCTTTCCATGTGTGCAGGGATGGCCTTTCGCGCGGCCTCTCTCAAAGGCCGTGCTCCCTGCCCGGAGCATCATCTCCATAGCTCGTCAGAGCACCTCATACTGCCACATCAGCGATGTGCTGCCCTGCGTGACTCCTTTGGCTTTTTGAATCTCATAGTGCAGAACCCAAACAGAGCCGGGTTTTCGGCTTGACGAATATTTCCATGCACGAGTATTCCGCCCTCGCGACACTCTACCAACGAACCGTTTTTGAGATAATAGAAAGGTGCATCAGGGCAACGCGCAGGGAGAGTTAGTTGTTAGACGACGACTTGTCCGCGCTGCCGATAAGACGGAACAGTCCGAAACATTTCGTCGAAGCTGCCCGCGGGGGCAAAGGGGCGACTACCCACCATCCCCAACCTCTGGCCCAATACAAAACGCACAAGCGCATTCGCTTCAATTGTACCGCGCCTTCACGTTGGTTGCGTCAAGGCATGCGTGGCAGACCAGGACATCACATCGGCCTTGACCCAACCATCATGCGCCGACTGGCAATAGCCAGTGGCGGCTCCGAAAATCATGGCGTTAATGGCTCACCAAAAATCACGGGTGGTGGCACGACATCGCAACATCGTTTGATGGTCGTCGCCTCGCACGTAAAGCAAGCGCATGTTCGTATTCACAGACGAAGCCAAGTTCGCGACAGCGATGCATTTTTCAGGCAAGGGTCAACGGCCTCGGCGAGCGGCAAGCACTGCTTCCAATGTCACGGCCGAGGCGATAGCAGCGCTGCGATCCCGTGCGCTACTAAGAAATTCATGGGGGATTAGATGGTTGCACAGACGAGTTCTGATGCTGCAATTGCTTGGTGCTGCTGACGCAGATCAGGGCTGGAGTTGTCCGCCTGAGTTATTTGACGCCCCTCCCTATCGGCAGTAGCATTAATCAGCCATCGGCTCTTGCCGTTGGAGGGGGGCCCCCGGTGTGCGGGCGAGAAATGGCTTATGTCAAACATGCAGCTCATTGGATTGACTCTCATTGCCGGAGCGATGGCGTTCCTTGGGCTGCACGCCGCGTTCAATTCTGGCATGTTGGTTTTAGCAGCCGCAATCAAATCGATGCTTGACCGTCTGCTCGCCTCCAGGCTGGGGCTACTAAAGGCACATGACGCATCTGCGCGCCTGCAAGATCGCGCAACTCCGTGCAGAGTCGAATCATCCCCTGATCTGTCGCGCAGAGAATCCACATGAACATCCATCGCGCGGTTAAGCTTTGCATTCTTGCGGTTCCCCTAATGGGGTTTGCGCACTATAAGCTAACGCACCCCACCTATACCTTTCGCTACAGATTGACGATTGAGGTCCAAACACCGGAGGGACTGAAAACTGGCTCTGGCGTCATCGAGGAATCGACAGGAACAACTAGCCAATGGCCCAATCCTGGTGTCCGTGAATGGATTTCCGTGAAGGGCGATGCTATTTACGTGGACCTGGGACGTCATGGCGGGCTCGTAGCCCTGCTCTCATTTGGCCACACCGGAGGTGAGCAGTATCAATTTGATCTTCTCCCCATCCGAGCAATCGGCGCGGAAAATAACAGCACTCCAGCTACATGGAAGAAAATTCAACACACCATAGGCGCGATTGAACTGCATCGAGATAATATGCCGACGATGATCACATTTCGAGATCCCCAAGATCCATCGAGTGCTCAGGTCGTCGTCCCCGACAAACTACCCGAGGTATTTGGACCCGGTGTTCAATTAAAGCGAGCGTGGATCGAAATAACGAAGGATCTCGTCACAAGGCAGATCGACGAAGCATTACCCTGGTGGAAGTTGCCCGGCCGCCCTGCGATCTCAGTGAGGGTTGCGCTATTGCACAATGAAGATGATGGATCGTCTATCGTACCTGAATCTTTGTTCAGACGCGAGGAATTGAGATGACGGTTTCTCCAAGAGCATTATTCTCGGCCATTCTGGCAATGGATGTGTACAACCGCGGTTATGGCCAAGGCCTTGTCGTAAATGGCGATCATTTAGGCAACGCTAAAATCAGCAGCAACGTCACGACTCCAGCCTCATGGAGCGACTCATCCTTTTTTGCACAACAGTATACTTTAGAAAGCGCTGTCGGCGATCTTGCAGCGGGAACAACAATCATCTCCTACCGCGGCACCGACAAAATAACTGCGGACGCGTTTCAAGGCTGGCCGCTAGGAGGCGGAAATTTCGCTGCATCGCCAGAAGCGACCTTGGCAGCGCAGTTCTTTTTTGACGTCGCCAATACAACGCCGTTGTCGAACATTCGCTTGACGGGCCACTCTCTTGGCGGCGGATTGGCCGGCTTCATTTCCGGCCTTTATGGATTACCAGCCTTTCTGTTCGATAACATGACATTCGAGTTGGCCTTAAACGATTTTTCTTTGGCGCAACTCGAACCTTCTAATCCGGTTCTTGTCCCTTACACTTCTGGACCGATCACTCCCCATCCAGATTTCCCGCCAGCTAACACGTCGAGCTACTACATTCCAGGTGAGATCCTTGAATTAGCTTTGCCAGCTCGCAACCTGTCTCAACTAACGCCACTCATACCCATTTCCAGCTATGCGGTACGGAGCCCAATAGATCTTCATAGCATTTCGCTTCTCGTCAACATTATGTATGCTGACGAAAAGGGGCACACGGCCTGGCATCCGATTGGACAACAATTAGTAGAGGCCCTGTTTAACGACACTGTGGCCACAGCAGTTGGCTTCGTCAGTGGTAACTCTACGGGCACAGGAGGATACACAGCCTCCAACAAGATGCGCGATGCGATTGCATATTCGGCAATCGAACAAGGCTTTATGCCATTCGGCGATAAAGCGATTGTTGCCTTGTTCAATGATGCAGATACTATCGGACGCACCTACTCAGCTTCCACGAACTGGCTCTTGGGCTCCAGCGGAGTAAAAAATGCACTCGCCGAAATTGCCGTACAACACGCTGGTGATCTCGCTCTGAATCCGACCGGAGATCCCCTCACGCAGAGCGGAGTTATCGCCTTTGATAGTGCCAACGGCCTGCTAAACATATCAATCGATCATTCAAACTGGGTAAGCACGTTCAACAACGCAACCCCACACGTCGTCGGCGTCACCGACCTGGTCGCTGCGCTCGAAGCGTCGGCGCACTTCTCGGCCACTGGCCTTTTTCCAATATGGGCGATCGATACGTCGAAAATAGACACATCACAGATTACCGAGATCGCGGCGGCGACAATCGCTGGCTCCGCAACGATCGATGTTTCGAATGCTCCGCTTTCATGGTTTGGACCTCTTCAGCCCGGTGGCGCCCTCCTGATTGGCGGAACCGGTGCATCACAACTAACGGGCGGGGCAGGAGATGACTGGCTTATCGGTTCTGCAGCCGCAGATACTCTCTACGGAGGGGCTGGTGATGACTTCTTCGCTGGTAATGAAGGCGACGATACGATTTACGGTGGTACTGGCCTCCTCGATACCGCGGTTTATTTGGGCCCTTCCAGTCAGTACGACTGGAAAGTTCTCGGCGATGGCAAAGTCACGGTCACGCATAAGACTAGTCAGTTCACAACTGCGACGGCGAACGGTCTTTGGAATGAGGGAAATGACACGCTCTTTAATGTCGAACGGTTGCAGTTCACCGACAAGGTCGTGGTCGTCGGAGGGAACATTCCTTTTAATTCGCTGGAGATCACTGGAGCAGGTAGCTTCACGACCGATGGTGGCATTAATCCAGTTGGAGGCGGCGCGTCCGGAAGTGACCTAACGCCACTAACCCCAAGCCAGATTGGCAAGGATATAGTCGGAGACGATATCTCACAGCAGCTTTACGGTTCAAACTTAAGCGAAAAGATTTATGGCGGTGGCGGCGATGACGTGCTCACTGGATTTGGCGGGCAAGACTCGTTCTATGGCGGACAAGGCAGCGACACTGTCGATTACTCATACGAACCCTCGACGGTCTCCGGCACCATCGATTTTTCTGTGGGAGCGGCGACATTTCCGGGTTTCTATACGGAAAGTCTGACCAGCATCGAGAATGTCTGGATGGGCGCCGGCAACGACAAGATCATCGGAGACGCCGGCGATAACGACTTACGCGGCGGGCCCGGGGATGACATACTGCAAGGTGGGCTCGGAAACGATCACATCTACGGCGATTGGAAATATTCCGACCAAGGCGGCAACGACACCGCGATCCTCTCCTACACATTTGGCACTGGGTATACGGTTTCAGGTTCGGCGAACGCTCTGCACATCGTTGGCGCCGAGGGCGACGACTGGTATTACAACGTAGAAAGTTTTGAATTTGCGGGTGGAGTAGGAAAGACGGCAGCGGAATTAATGCTCGACCGTTCGTTTGACGCGAGTACACAAACGATAGAACGCGTCTCGATATTAAACAGCGGTGCTGAAGGTAATTTGTCGAGTTCTCAGCCATCCATAAGTGCTGACGGACGCTATGTGGCCTTTAGCAGTGACGCCACAAACCTCGTTGTAAATGATACCAACGGCTTTGCGGATGCTTTTGTCTTTGATCGGATAACTCGAACCATTCAGCTTGTCTCGCTGTCAAGTAGCGGAACGTATGGCAGCTCTACTAGCTATCCGCCTGTCATAAGTGCAGATGGTCATTATGTCGCCTTCACAAGTTTAGCAACAAATCTTGTGCCAGACGACACGAACGGGCAACAGTCCATTTATTGGGGTGGCGACGTCTTTGTTCACGATCTTCAGGCGCAAACGACAGATAGGGTTAGCATCGCTACTAACGGCACACAGGGAGACCTCAGTAGCGGAATAAGCATTAACGGCACGCGAGCGGCTATATCCACCGATGGACGCTTTGTGGCGTTTTCAAGTCAAGCTACTACGCTTGACAGTCGCGACACCAATCACCTCAGCGACATTTTTCTCCATGATCGGCTCCTAAATTCAACGGTGTTGGTCAGCCTGAATTCAGATGGCACACCACTCGGTTTAGATTGCTCCAATCCATCGATTTCCGCCGATGGTCGTTTTATTGCTTTCGAGGCAACGCCGGTGAACACATTGGCGGATCTTGACGTTTACGTTTACGATACTCAAACGTTACAGCTGACCCTGGCTAGCGTAGCTTCAGACGAAACTCCAGGTAATTTCCATAGCATTGGGGCATCGGTATCGGCCGATGGTCACTACGTAGCATTCGAAAGCTCTGCTTCAAATCTCGTTCCTGGTGACACTAATTCGACAAGCACAGTGGTAGGCGTCGACATTTTTGTTCGCGACCAGTTCTCAGGGGTTACCGAACGAGTAAGCGTTTCATCAAACGGTGCACAATCAAATAACAACAGTACACACGCTTCAATAAGCGCCGATGGTCGTTTCATTGTGTTTTCGAGCACCGCCACAAACCTTGTTCCTGGTGATACAAATCAGCATGCGGACATTTTCGTATTTGATCGTCTCTCGGACGTCATTCAACGGCTTTCCGTCGCTGACGATGGTGCGCAAGCTAACGGCGATTCCTTAAACCCGTCCATCAGCGCTGATGGACGGGTTGTTACCTTCGAGAGTCTGGCTTCCAACCTCGTGCCTGGCGATACGAACGGCATTAAGGATGTCTTTGTTGTCGATCGGCTTGCGAACCATAGCCCAGCTGCCGAGCCTGATTCTATTGCGACAAGCCAAAGTGACTCAGTTGGCGGAAACGTACTGCTCGACAACGGCTTTGGCTCTGATCGCGATCCAGACGGCGACCCATTAGTAGTGACGGCTGTCAACGGTCATGCAGTCGGGCCTGGGCATGCGTGGATGCTTACATCGGGAGCCAACCTCACGGTCAATGCAGACGGCCGCTTCACTTATGATCCTAATCATGCATTCGATAATCTTACCATCGGTCAGGCAGCGACCGATACATTCTCGTACACTATCTCCGATGGGCAGGGCCACACGAGCACCGCCACCGTGACTTTGACGATCACCGGCACGGAGCATGGCCTGCAAGTCACGAATGCAACCGGCACAGTCACCGGCACTTCGGGCGATGATCAAATTTTCAGTGGCCCGTCCGATACGATCGTCCACGGCTTAGCAGGCGTCGACTGGCTCCAGGGCGGCGATGCAACAGACACACTCTACGGCGATGACGGGAGCGACATCATTCAGGGTGGTGCTGGCACCGATGTGCTGTACGGTGGTGCCGGATATGATTGGCTCGTCGGAGGAGCGGGTAACGACACCATTGATGGCGGCGGCGATATCGATACCGCGTCCTATTCCGGCAACCGCGCGGATTACACCATTACCTACAATGCTTCGACTCAGACGTTAACGGTGTCGGATTTGCGGGCGGGTACTCCCGACGGGGTTGATACAGTCACAAACGTCGAAAGTTTTGTATTTGCCGACGGCTCGGTGTCCCTCGCCGACATCATTGCCCACGCGCCCTTGGATATTTCGCTTTCCCGCCAGAGTGTCGCCGAGAACAGCTCGGCGGGTACGATTGTTGGAAATCTCTCAGCGAGTGATCCAGACACCGGAGATACATTCAGCTATTCTCTGCTCGACAGCGCCGGCGGAGTTTTTGCGATTCAGGGCGCAAATCTTACGGTGACAGGTGCCCTGGATTATGAAAGCGCGCCATCACACAACGTTTCCGTGAGAGTAACCGACTCTACCGGTAATACATTCGACAAACAGTTCACTATTGCGATTACCAATGTGAACGAAGCTCCGACTGCGGTCGGACTCACGAATACCGTAACCCAGACTCCCGAAAACGGGGCCAGCCTGAAGGTTGCCGATATTGTCGTCACAGACGATGCTCTCGGGACAAACACGTTGTCACTTTCAGGCGCAGACGCTTCGGCGTTCACCATCAAGAATAGCAACGAACTCTGGTTTGACGGCCAAGCCAATTTCGAAGCAAAATCCAACTATGCCGTCACAGTCTCCGCCGCAGATCCCACTCTGCCCGGCTCGATACCCGTCAGCACCGATTACCATTTGGCGATCACTGACGTAAACGAGGCTCCACAATCGCTCACCGCGTCGAACCTAATGGCTTTGCCGGAGAACGCGGTCACTGAAACGATTGTTGCAGACCTGTCTCTGGTCGATCCCGACACTAATCCAGCTTATAATTCCTACGCCTACAGCGTATCCGACAGCCGGTTCGCTGTCTCGGGCGGTCACCTCGTTCTCAAGGCCGGACAAGCGGTTGATTTTGAGCAAAGTCACGGCATTGCACTGACCGTCACGGCAACAAATACAGATAACCCCGCTCACACTCTTACCATCCCCGTCTCCATCGCTGTCACCGATGTGAACGATAACGCGCCGATCATCACCACGGCCGCCCAGATCGCTGTCGCGGAAAACTCCACCTTCGTGTCCCTTCTCTCATCTACCGACGCGGACACAGTCGGGACCAATCCGGCCACGTTCACGATTTCTGGCGGTGCCGACGCGGCGCTTTTCGATGTGGTGGGCGGCGCCCTCGTCTTTCGCGCGCCGCGCGACTTCGAGACCCAAGCGCACACGTATGCCGTCGATGTGACCGCGAACGACGGCGCCAATCAGACGACAAAGTCGCTTTCGATCAATCTGACAAACGTCAACGAGGCGCCGACCGCGCTTGCATTGCTAAACGCCGCACCCTCGATACTGGAGAACACACCCCTGCCCGCGCACCTCAAAGTGGCGGACATCGCGGTCGCCGACGACGCACTTGGGACGAATACCCTGTCTCTGTCAGGAACTGATGCCTCGTTTTTCGAAATTGTCGGTACCTCTCTCTACCTCAAGCCAGGTACACACCTCGACTTCGAAACAAAGTCCACTTACAGCGTTTCCGTTTCTGCTCACGACGCCTCGTTGCCCGGATCGGTTGCAGTCTCAACAGGCTATCTGCTCCATGTCGGAAACGTTTCGCCAGAGACTATCAACGGAACGGCGGCTGCAGATACTCTGACTGGGGGCATGGATACCGATCTGATTTTCGGTTTCGGCGGCAATGACACGCTCAACGGCGGAGCGGGGAACGATACCTTAACAGGCGGACTTGGACGCGATATCATGACGGGCGGAGCTGGATCCGACCGGTTTGACTTCAATACGATTGCCGAAACTGGCAAGATAGCCACGACCCGCGACATCGTCCGCGATTTTGTTCACGGCACCGATAAGGTCGATCTCTCGACGATTGACGCTAAATCCAACTTCGCCGGAAATCAGGCGTTCTCATTCATCAGTCTGCAAGCGTTCCATCACGTTGCAGGCGAGCTTCGCTATTTTAAATTCGATGTCGCTGGATCAACGAACGACAAAACAATTGTAGAAGGCGATGTGAACGGCGACGCATTGAGTGACTTCCAAATCGAATTTTCTGGCCTGAAGGTCCTGACAGCCCCTGACTTTGTTCTTTAGAGTGTTCGCCCAACAGTCCTTCTGTATTGCGGACAAAAAATCATTGCCGTCGTTGAAAGTGCAAACGTCGTGCGAGTCGGAACTTTTTCATTCTGTGTTTGCTGCGATCAAGAAGTATCTGGCGCTTCATGCTACTACTCCACTCTCAGATCCTCGCACCGGGCTCTCATAAACCGAGACGCGTTGCGTCTTCGGCCCTACGGCTTCGATCCCTGGCGCGGCGATTCAATCGCTTGCATTGTCCAATGCCGTGCCTCGACAGACGGCTGGTCAGCGAACCACCTTCAAGATGGGCCTCTTGCTGCCCTTTTTGAGCACCACGTGAGCAGCCTGGCCTTTCTCATCAGCGTACATAATATTGATGGGAAGACTGAATCCCCCGTCGAAAACCTTGTCAACGATCAGGGAGAAATCTAAACCGTCGTGCGGATCATCTGTCGGCAGGTACTCCCCACCAACACCGAGCGGTTGCTCGCAACCACCGCGACCCGAATCGGCATCTTGAATCCGTGATCAGAAATTGCTTTCTGCAATATTTCGCCGAGCAACTCGGCACTGATTGTGGGGTCTTCTGACATTGTGAGCGTCTCCTTTCCATCGCTGAGTGTTATCGACAAAAGCCGCGACATGTCCATCGCTTTCATTGTCCAATGCCGTGCCTCGACAGTTGGCGCCCCAGCCGTATACTGCGCTCAGCATCTCCGTCGTCATTGCCAGACTTTCACGCCCTGTCTTCCGACGGGCCGCGTAGCCTGGTTGCGATCGCCGCCAGGTCTGCCGGGACTGATCCTGCAGATGGTCTTTGGCAAGGAGATGGACAATGTCGAAACCGGCATTTCGCGCCTACACCGTGATCAAACGCGAGGGCAAGGAGGATTTTTGGCTGAATGTGGGCGTGGCCTTTGCCCACGACGACGGCAAGGGTTTCAATATTCTTCTGCAAGCCCTGCCGACGGACGCCAAGCTCGTGCTCCGCGAGTACACCGAGGAAGAGGAGGAGAAGCCGACGCCGAAAGCGAAGGGTTCTTTCAAGAAGTAGATCGTCCTCGGCGCGATCATGCGCGAGAGCCTCACCGTCGAAAGGTGAGGCTCTCAGATTTCCGTGGCTGACCGCGCGTCGTCGCTGGTGATGCGCGCACAGCCACGGAGCAGTAAGATGGATGAGCAAGACCACACTCGCAAACGCGAACGGATTCGAGAACTCAATGACGCATTCCGAAAATATCCCTGGAACGGCGCACGCGCTTTGGGGCGCACGGTCGTCACCGCCGGTATCAATGCCAACGGCCCGGAGTTCGTACTGCGTGTCCTCAATGCTGTCGCCGGATTCAATGACTTCAATGCCGACAACGATCCGCACGGCGAGCACGACTTCGGCGCACTCGAACTCGATGGTCAGAAACTTTTTTGGAAGATAGATTATTACGATGCCGCTTGTCACTACGGGTCCGAGGACCCGAGTGATCCAACGAAAACCACACGTGTTCTCACCGTCATGTTGGCAGAAGAATACTGAGCATCGTATCTGAAGCCGCTGGCACAACCGGCGGCTTTTCTTTTTAGTTGCCATTGAAAGAGGCCGCCTCGACGATGAGACGGCCTCCGCTAATCGGCCAAGCCGGTAAGGATAGGCGCGCGTTCACCCACTCCCTCGGCAGCCGTGCAGGCACTTCATCCCGCGCGGGCAGGACACGACCGCATATGATGATACCATCGCGATCGTCTAACCACTTGGCATGCCTTATTTTTTGGGCTTTATCGCAAACGGTCACCAAGCAGCACGTCGCGCTCTGGGGCATTCCTGGCTTTCAGGTGCTACCATTACTTCGAGTCCTGAGCGTATCGCGTCAATGATTGCGATCGTGAAGGAGATCACCGACGGCAAAGGATCGATGTTTTCTTGTTTGCGGAATTCGCCGCGCTCATCGGACGCGATCCGCTGACGATGATTTGGAAATCGGGGAAGGGTGATATTGTGAGGTTGGTGAGCGCTGGATAATCCACTCCTTGCAGGCGATGACGACCAGCATTTTGCGCCACCTCCAGTCTTTGGAGAGATTCGAGGGGTTTCGGCCTGTGGCTTCCTTTGTTGGTACGTGTAACGCCCCTGGCATCTCTCTGATAGAATTTAGCCAAGGGCGCTCAGTCAGCGCAAATGGCAATCTGGAACATGCGTGAACGAAATGCAGCTCGCTATTTTCGCCTTATTATAATTCGGCAAGGATCAGTTTTGCCGCACAATCGATTTACATCGATGTAACAAGGGTCAGTTTTACCTCACAACTGAGCAGCCGGACCAGTTTTTCTTGAACGTGCATCGGCGGTGCTGAGACAGATCGTTGAGATTGCGATTGCGGCCAAAATAATAAGAAACAACTTCATGGGCGTCGCCCTCCACTTAATCCTACAACGATAGGCCAACCTGGGGAGGCATTGCAATGCCGTTGCACTCCGGCAAGATTGGCAATGCTTGGCAAAGTTCTTTTGACCTATTTATAATGTTGGCGAGTGACCTGCCCGGGTTTAGGTAATCGCATCGTCGTCTCAACGTCGATGGGGCTTTGATGGTCCGAAGTTAAATTCCAATCCGCGCCTCGGTAACGTCATGTAAGTGGCAGGATCATGGCCCAGCTTCATGATCCCAACTATCGCACTTCAAATACTTCGCGCACGACCGGGCCTTTCGTATCACGCTCCACGTGACAGATAACCTTTTTGCCGAAAGCCAGTCGTTTCCAAGTAAATTCGCCTAGACTATTCCGGAATCCAATTGCTCGTTGGCCGCCATCGTTCGGTTGAAACAACGCGTATTGACCCTCGCGACGGTGACTCCAAATTGTCGCCTCGATGAGCGTAGAGGGGGCTACACGCGTCAACGTAAAATAGTCGTCGAGAACCGCCTCAAAGTCACATCTGTTTCCGAGCTCGCTAGCCAAGATCGGATCCAAGTCACCAACGAACCGAACAAGTCGATTCTTGTACTCCAACAATTCAAGGAAGCGCTTTATGCGCGTTGCGTTTCCCCTTGCATCCTTCTCGAGAATGATATGTTCATGATGCGCGACTCGATTCCGGATGCCTATGAGTTGTCGAGCCTCATTTGAAATCGCGGCGCGATCTTGCGATGTAAATTTCTTGCTGATATGGCCTTGCCAGAACGGCAGGTCATATTCGGATCCAAGAAGCTTGATCCACAATCCAAGGCTAGAAGTCGCAACGACATCGTTATGAGTTGGCTCGCGGCTCAGTATTCGATTTTTCGCCAGCCTAATAGCGTCGTCCAAGGCGTTCATCGCACTCTTGCTAACCGCGTTCTGCTTAACCGCTCCGTTGATCGTCTGGTCAGGAAATCCGAGGGCTCGCCGGCTTGCATCTCGTTCGGCAACCAGTTTAAGCCAATTTGGACCAAGGGCCTGTCGCATGGCCTCGTCAATCGCGTTCCGAAGCGTGACTTCAAAGATATGAAAGTGGTATAGAAGTGCGGCGCTTAGACGCGCATTCCACAGGTAGACTTGCATTGCCGACCTGTCATCGCCGTTACTTAGTGCCCGGTAGGGCCCCAAACGTGGAACACTTAGGTATCGACTCACGATGCCCCCGGGGCAGGTGCCGTCTTAACAACCACCATGGTTGTATCCACTGTCAAAAAATTGACAAGCTGATTGTTGTTACCTACGATGCTAGCCTTGCTTGACAAATTGGCCGGGCTATATTACCTTTCTTCAAGCTCATGAGAGGAAGCCTCTGTCGGGGTCGAGATTCTGCGCGTGCAGATGGTCCCGTTACGTCTCTCGTGTTGCATCGTACAACAGAGGAGCAACTGATTTTCACCCTTAGGCGCCGCATGTGCGGCTTGGATGGAATAGGTCCTCTGTTATTGAAGCCCGTCGGAATCCGGCGGGCTTTTCGTTTTTCGCCCACGGAACTTGCGGCTGTACTTATGGCCGAGTGGCCACAATGATAAACTCGGGGTAGGCGTACCGAGAAGTTTGACCCTCAGTTGTCGGACCAGAGGGCCACGTTGGTGGAGCGGCACTCGCGGTTCGTGATACTCGTGCAAGTCGAGAATAAAACCAGCGCGTGCGTTGTGAGTGCGCTCGTCCGTCAGGTGCAACAGATGCCCAAAGGTTTAATGTCATTGCTAACGTGGGATCGAGGAACCGAACTTGCTTTTCACAAGCGGTTCAGTATTGCGACTGACGTCCGTGTGTACTTCTGCGACCCTCAGAGCCCATGGCAGCGCGGGAGCAATGAAAATACGAACGGGCTTCTACGTCAGTACTTCCCCAAAAGAACGGATCTATCAAGGTACAGTCAGAGCGATCTCGATGCCGTTGCTCTCAAATTAAATACGCGACCGAGAAAAACACTTGGCTTCAAAACGCCAGCAGATACTCTTGCTCTAGCCGTTGCATTGATCGATTGAACTCACCGTCGCTTTTTTTAACAGGTCCCGTTCGGCTCGAAGCAACTCGTTTTCGCGCCGCAGACGCGCCAGCTCCTTCATTACGTCGTCGTGCGGGCCGGCCATCAGTTCGGCTTCCTCAAGCCGCGATTTCCATTTGTTCAGCGTCGAAAAACCGACGCCCAGATCGTCCGCGACCTGGCGCACCGTCCGTCCGCCTGTCGCTAAAATCCGCACAGCCTCCCGCTTGAAGGTCGCTTCCGAAATGTAGCGGGCTTTCTCGGCGCGGTCTTTGAAGACGCCTTCGCCGACGTTGCCGGTTTGGATGAGGCGGATGCCTTCGGATGACTGGTCTTTGCTTTCGACCCAGTCGCCGTCGGCGAACACTTCGCAGAGTTCGCCGAGGGGTTTTATTGGCCACCTCTTCTTCATAGCAGCGCCTTGATGTTGCCCAGCACTTCTGCGCTCTCGGCGTCGAGCGCGACGATCTCGTCCATGATTTCCTCGGGGCTGCGGTGCGTCACCTCCTCCCCACCATTCGGGTTCTTCACCGACAGGTCGAAGGTGGTCTGGTTGATGTCCTTTACATCGACGCTCCACGACTTCGCCGTGTCGCCCTTTGACTTCTCCAGCTTCACGAACTCCGCGAGATCATCATCGTTGAGCGGATTGGTCTTACCCATGTTCCGGCCGGGATCGAGCTGATAGATCCAGACCTTGCGTGTTGGTGCGCCCTTGTCGAAGAACAGCACCACGGTCTTCACTCCGGCGCCCTGGAACGTCCCGCCCGGGCAGTCGAGGATCGTGTGGAGATTGCAGCTTCCCAAGAGCTGCTTGCGCAGGCTCACTGAGGAGTTGTCAGTGTTCGACAAGAACGTGTTCTTGATAACCACGGCACCGCGTCCGCCGGCCTTCAATATCTTAATGAAGTGCTGCAAGAACAGATACGCCGTCTCACCAGTACGGATCGGAAAGTTTTGCTGAACCTCCTTGCGTTCCTTGCCGCCGAACGGTGGATTGGCGAGCACCACGTCATACCGATCGCGCTCCTGGATGTCGGCAAGGTTTTCTGTGAGCGTGTTGGTGTGGATGATGTTGGGCGCCTCGATGCCGTGCAGGATCATGTTCATGATCGCGATCACGTACGCGAGCGACTTCTTCTCCTTGCCGTAAAACGTTCGCTCTTGCAGGGTTTTGAGATCATTGGCCTTGGTCGCCTGCGGGCGAAGATAGTCATACGCTTCGCACAAGAACCCGGCCGACCCGACAGCACCATCGTAGATGCGCTCGCCGATCTTGGGATTAACGACCTCCACCATGGCGCGGATCAGCGGGCGCGGCGTGTAGTATTCGCCGCCGTTTCGCCCGGCATTGCCCATGTTCTTGATCTTGGCTTCGTAGAGATGCGACAGTTCATGCTTCTCATCTTGTGAACGGAAGCGCAGTTGATCAATCAGTTCTAGCGCGTCGCGCAAGCTGTAGCCGCTGCGAAACCGGTTCTTGATCTCGCCGAAGATCTCGCCAATCTTGTATTCGATTGTCGCCGGGCCTGATGCCCTCTGCTTGAACCCGGTCAGGTATGGAAACAGATCACCATTGACGAAGTTGATCAGGTCATCGCCCGTCAGCGCCTTGTCGTGATCGAACGTCGCGTCCTTCTTCTTCGGCGCCGCCCAACTCGACCACCGATGGCGCTTGTCCATCAGGAAGTCGTACGGCTTGCCCTCGAGCTCGGCCTTGAGAGCCCGCTCGTGCTCGAGGTCGTCGAGATATTTGAGGAATAGCATCCACGACGACTGCTCCGTGTAGTCGAGCTCGGTCGTACACCCGGCCTCCTTCCACAGTACGTCATCAAGATTCTTGAAGGTCTGCTCGAACATCTGGGCTCCCCACCCACCAGCCACAGGGCTTGCGCCAGCATTCTTCTTGCTGTCATTCACCGCCCCCGGCAACGCCTTTTTGTTATTAATCGCCATAGACTTGGTAGCAATGCTTCACGCTACCACGCCAGCTCGTTCTTCGCACGCCGGTGTCCGCCACCTCCACAAGGCCTTCAGCTGATCTGGCCTGAGCTTACGCCAACTCCGAATCATCAGATCCCTATGTGAGCCCACGCAATTCTTTCACAGAAAATTGTTGTCGCTACTCGCTGCATCACTTCCCTACTCACACTCCATCTCAGCACTTCATGCCGCTCGGTTACGAGCGCCGATGCTCGCTCTACTTAGATGTCTCCTCAATAATGGAGACATCTATGACGCTCATCCTCGCCGACTGCTTGCCTGAACTGCGGAAGATGAAAACGAAAGCCGTCGATCTCGTTCTCACTGATCCGCTATACGGCATCGGTCACGGCACGTCACGAGGCGCCAACTCGGTGTTCCGATTTTTCAATCCAAGTCCTGGGACAACTCAATCCCCTCCGCTGCCGTCTTCCACGAAATGCTACGTGTGGCTCCACAGCACCTCATATGGGGCGGCAACTATTTCGCTAACCTTTTGCCGCCGTCGAACGGTTGGCTTGTTTGGTATAAAAAGAATGGTCTGCCCTCGCTGCAATTTTCTGACTGCGAACTCGCATGGTCGTCGTGTGGTACGAAGTCCAAGGTCTTCAACTGCCGGCACCACGGTGGCGTCAAAGACTCAAAAGAAACCCTCGTCGCGCATCCGACTCAAAAGCCGCTTGAGGTGATGAAGTGGTGCGTCGAACTTTTTTCAAAGCCAGGTGATACAATTCTCGATCCATTCATGGGGAGCGGTACCACGGGTGTCGCATGCGCACTGCTCGGCCGAAACTTTATCGGCATCGAACGCGAACCTGAATACATGCAGATTGCAAAGCGGCGAATTGCTCTCGCCAAGCTTGGGCAGTTCTAGAGGCGCCGCCGCACGCTCCTCGTCACGCACCATTCCGACCGGTGGAGACTCACGTCTGGGAACCAAGAAAAAGAGCCAGAAAAGAGCCAGAGCAAGGATACAGATTTGTAAGTCATTGATTTTATTGGCTGGGGGACTAGGATTCGAACCTAGACAGGCAGAGTCAGAGTCTGCAGTCCTACCATTAGACGATCCCCCAAAGCTTTAGGATCGGCCGGGGTCTTTAAAGACCGCAGCGGAACTGGGTTCTACCCGCCACCCCAACTGAATGCAAGCACCTCGGTCACGCTAGCGCTAAGCGAGGCCGCAGTCGCCGCCGCCGCCACGGCGAGCGCCATGGGTAATGCGCCGGATTGAGAAATTCATCGAGCGATGCGGGCATTCGCGGCTCCCTTCATGCGCGCCCAATCTCACTCGCACCGGCTATGTCGAGTGTCGTCATTTCGCATTATCGGGCGCGGCGACCGGCAGCAGCTCTGGGCGGTATTCGAAGTGCATCGTATCGAAGTGCCGCCATTTGCCGCCCCAGATGAAGCCGTGGCGTTCGAAAATGCGCACGATCTCCATCGGAATGGCGTTGCGATAGCGCGCGACCTTGCCCGCATCCTTGCCGCCAGATTTCAGGTCAGCTTTGCCGTTAGACTTCGCCAAAAACCAGCGCCAATACGATGAGTGCTTAAGGGCGATGTCGATGGCGATGCCGAACCCGTGTGCGGACAGCGCTCTCGTGCCAGCGACGACGCGGCAGTTGTAGGTGCCGGCGGAGGGATAAAGATCGACATCGAATTTTTGCGGCAGCGCATCGAGTTCTGCGCTGATGGCGCGCAGCCGATCGGCAACGCCGTTGATTTTGGTCGCCTTCAGTTTGTGGCCGTATTTTTTGGGCAGCCAGACGACGTCGACAAGATGAGGTTCAACCTCGTGCTTACGGCAGTCGCCATAGACCTTCAAGAAGAACGCTTCATTGCGCGCTCGTCCAGGATCCCAATCCTCTGCTGGTGGCTGGCCCAAGGGGCCAGGCTCATAGGGCTGGCGAAACATATCTTCGATGTCTGGCTTATCGACGAGGTCGCCCGCGCTTTTGTTCGGACGACCGTCGTCAAACGGCAGTTTGGTTTTGTCTGCAAAGATGAGGTCCAAGCCTTCGACGCCCGCGACGATTCCAGGATAGCCGGCCTGCAAACGCTCAGAAATTGCCTCGGGACTGAGCGGGTGAACAGTTGGACTCGGCTGCGCCTGATCTGCGGCGACGACCCCCGACACAGCCAAAAACCCAGAAAAAAAAGCCCTAATCAGCCCCCTAGCATGGTGAACGACGCGCAAATGATCCGCCTACAGATTGCAGCCCTTTACGGCCCATGCCGACCTGATAGAGTGTCGCTCAAGTTTGGTCCAGAAGATGGTCTGAGAGCGCGGTCGTCCCTTGCGGGCAAAACCGTCACGCCAGGCCCTGGAGATTAAGTGTGAAGCCTGAATATGATGGCGCCGATGTGCCCGTTAGCACGCAAGCGGCCAAAATAGAACCTCCACACCCTGCCGGGGTTTCGCTGGCCGATGTTCGTATTCTAACATCCACCATCCATAGCGCCGCAACTCATACCCAGCGCGCGCACGATCTGAAATATGATGGCACCAGCGGTCCAGTCTACGGGGCGCTTGATCTTGGCACCAACAACTGCAGGCTTCTGCTCGCCCGGCCTTCGCGGCGCGGCTTCAGGGTCATTGATGCGTTTTCGCGCATCATCCGGCTTGGCGAGGGCCTGGGACAATCGGGCCGTTTGTCGGAAGCAGCGATGGCGCGCACGCTCGACGCATTGAAAGTGTGCGCGGGCAAACTCAACCGTCATGGCGTCGCCCGCGCCCGGCTGGTTGCAACCGAAGCGTGCCGCGTGGCCACCAACGGGGCTGAATTCATTGCCCGCGTCCACGATCGCCTCGGCCTTGAGATCGAAGTTCTAAGCCCCGAAACGGAGGCCAAGCTTGCCGTCTCCGGATGCGCCTCTCTCATCGACGCATCGGCTCAGAATGTGCTGGTGTTCGACATCGGTGGCGGGTCTTCCGAAATCATCTGGCTCGATCTGACGCGCGCGGGCGCTTGGCGGCGCGGCTCTGGCACGCGCATCGACGTCAACACCGCGATCGCGGGTTGGACATCGCTACCGGTCGGCGTCGTCAGCCTCGCCGAGCGGTTCGACGGCCGCAACGTCACGCCGGAAAGTTTCGAGGCGATGGTTTCGGCTGTGCAAGAATTGCTGCGCCCGTTTGAGGCCCGGCACGCGTTCAAGGACGTTCTCGCCGGTCGCACGTTGAGCCTGCTTGGCACGTCTGGCACCGTGACAACTATTGCCGGCATCCTTCTGGATCTGCCACGCTACGATCGCAACCAAGTCGATGGTTCGTGGTTGCGCGTCAGCGAGATTATCGCCGTCACCGACCGCTTGCTGCATCAAACTTATGACCAGCGCATTGCCGAGCCTTGCATTGGCCGTGAACGCGCCGATCTGGTTCTGGCCGGGTGCGCTATCCTGGAAGCAATTTTGCGCATGTGGCCGGCCGAGAGGCTGCGCGTTGCGGACCGCGGCTTGCGTGAGGGGATCTTGACGACGCTGATGGTCGACGACGGCGTCTGGCGGTCAGGCCGACGACGACGCCGCAGCGGCCGCCCTAGTGAGCCGCTCGATGAGAAACCAGAACCCCAATCGGGAGATAACGCGTGAGCAAGGGTTCGAGTAAGGGGCCCACCAAAGGTCCAATGGGAGGCTCCACAAAAACCGCCGGTAAAGGTGCTGGCAAAATACTGCCAGGGGCGGCCCAAGGACCAGGTGGCGGCCAGCGCCAGCTTCGCGTCGCCTTGAAGACGGCGCGCAAACGCACGGCGTCGTCCCAGCGTTGGCTCGACCGGCAGCTCAATGACCCTTACGTCGCCGCGTCAAAGCGCGAAGGCATGCGATCGCGCGCGGCTTACAAGCTCAAGGAAATCGATGATCGCTACAAATTTTTAAAAAGCGGCCAGCGCATTGTGGACCTTGGCGCGGCACCGGGTGGTTGGAGCCAGATTGCGGCCGAAAAAGTTCGCTCGTTGGAAGGCAAGGGTCAGGTGGTCGCGATCGATTATCTCGACGTCGAAGCCCTTCCAGGCGTCGAATTCTTGCAACTGGATTTCACCGACGACAGCGCCGAAGCCAAGCTCAAGTCGCTAATGCGCGATGGCCGCGCCGACGTTGTACTGTCCGATATGGCCGCACCGACCGTCGGCCACACGCGCACCGATCACATGCGCATCATGGGTCTGGCCGAAATGGCGGCAAGCTTTGCGGTCGATGTGCTGGCACCTGGCGGCGCCTTCTTGTGCAAGGTTCTACAAGGCGGCACCGAACGCGATCTACTCGACATTTTGAAGAAAAATTTCGCCGTTGTACGGCACGTCAAACCACCGGCCAGCCGCTCAGATTCAGCCGAACTTTACGTCTTGGCGACGGGATTTCGCGGGACGTTACAGCGGCCTTGAATAATGTTCTTAGAACAATTCCTCTTACAGGTCCGCAACCCTCCAATGTCTGAAAGCCGCGAGCGCCTGATGACTGCTGCGACCGAGCTATTTCTCGGCGGCAGTTTTCACAACATCGGCATCGCCGAAATCTGCGAAGTCGCGCGCGTCAACAAGGGCACATTTTATCATTTTTTTCCCTCCAAGCTCGACCTGCTGATCGAGGTCATCGACCGTTATGTGCGCGATATCGCCGGACGCTATCGCCAGATCGCCAGCAGCGACGATGCTCCCGGGACTAAGTTACGGAGGGTGTTTACGCTGCCGCAAAATCAAAACGAGACGTGGAAAGCGGTACACGGTGCGACGTCTGGATGTTTTCTCGGCAACATCATCTTGGAGCTGGCCGCCACCGAACCCACGGTACGCGAAAAAGCCAAGTGGGCGATCGAGGAATGGTCTAATGCGCTGCAGCCGATCATCGTGGCGTTCTTGAAAGCCGAGAATATCCAAAATCTTGACGTGCCGTCAGCTGCCGATGCGATCATCGGCATCGTGCAAGGCGCGCACGTTTTGGCCAAGGTGAAGAACGACACGTCGGTGTTTGCAGCCTTCGGTCAGCTGGCCGTTGAGATGCTGCGCGCGGCCGGCAATCCGCGCTGACATTTTTCGCGCAAGCTTGCTTTTGCACCCGGTTCATCTTGTCGCGTATCCCTCCGCGAGCAGAGCTTTGCTGCACTGCGCGGTTGTCGAATTGAAAGCGCTCACTCGACGTTATTCGGGAACCAAAACACAGCGTCGCTGTTCAAAGGGCAAGCGACCGCGCCCAGAACCTTGTGGTCACGACACGTTTAGTTTTATGAGACTTTAAAGTGAGGATGTCATGACGAAAGAGTTTGCATTCGCCGCCGCGCTCATGCTCGGAGGAATGACTGGCGCTTACGCGCAAAACAGCCCGCCCGAAGGCAATAAAGCACCCCCTCCAGCGCAGATGGAAAAGCGCCCGGCCGCATCCGAGCCCTCTTCCAAGTCTGCACCATCCGAGAATGCCGGCGCCAAGGGCGATACCGGCAATTCGCAAATGGAGCGCCGCGTCGATGACGACGGCAAGGGTGGCGACGGCAAGAAATCCGGTAAGGCCGCTGATAAAGACAAAGACGGCAAAGGCGACAAAAAAGAACGGCAAGCCGACGATCGCAAGGACAATGACACGCCCAAAACCGGCGCCAACGACAAGTCCGACGATAAAGCTTCAAGTAAGGGTGCTGAAGCCAAAGATAAAGACAGCGACAAAGTGAAACGCGCCGAAACGAAGGACGCCGATAAGGCAAAGGGCGCAGACGCTAAAGACGCTGACAAGTCGAAGCAGCCGGACGCCAAAGCCGACAACAAAGCGTCGGATAAGGACAGCCCGAAGTCGACATCGACGACCGGCGCCAAAGATGTTCCAGCGATTGCAGACGCCGCAAAGAACGCACCGGCAAAAGACGCGGCGAAGGACGCGGCCAAGGATGGGGCCAAGACTGCACAGCCCAACGGCAACACAGCGGCCACCCCGCCAGCCGATGCTGGCAAGCAGCCCAACGCGACCAACCAGGCCGCTCAAACGGGTGACAAGAAAGACGCTGCTGCCGCCAAGAGCGTTCAGCTGACGACTGAGAAAAAAGAACGTGTCCGCACGGCTTTTAAAGGCACGAACGTCAGGCATATCGATCATGTCGACATCACCATCAACGTCGGCACGCGCGCGCCGTCCGATTGGGACTACGCCGAAGTGCCGGTCGTCGTCATCGAAACGGTACCGGAATACCGCGGCTATCGCTACGCTTGGATTGACGACCGTTATGTGATCGTCGAGCCATCGACTTATGAAGTCGTTGCCATCATCGATGCACCAGGTGGCCGTGCCGATGCGTCGTCATCGGGTTCAAGCGGTGGTGGACGCAGTAGTCGTTGCGCCGACCTTGCGCTCAACGATGACGATCGCGCCTACATCTTACGCTCGGTGGAAATCAATCGAGGCGTAACGATCAACGGCGTCGAATTGGGCTGGTCGGTGCCGAGTTCGATTGAACTTCGGGTATTCCCTGACCCCGTGATTTCGCGCTCGGCCAAGCTCGGCGGGTGTCGCTACTTCGTGGTTGAAGATCGCATCGCGATCGTCGATCCAGAGGGCCATAACGTTGTGCTGTTGCTCGATAAACGAAGCTAAATCTAAAGCTGAAAGCTTAAGGCGAAGGGGCGGGTCGACGATCCGCCCCTTTGCTATTCACCCAACGATCCACACGTTGTCCCAAACTACGCACAGGCAGATCGCACCTGTTTTGGGACGGTTGGCGAATCAGTGCACTCTGTCCTTGCGGGGCTCTGGCGGCGTTATGCTCGTCAAAGCACAAGTTATTGTTGCGGGGACTGAATTCAAATGTCTGACGAGGCAATCGCGCCCATCTCCGTTTATCTATTGGCCGAACATCTGGACGGCGCACTGGCGGCTGGAGAAGATCTCGTCAGCCGGGGCGCGTCGTGGAGAGCGTTGATGGAAAATTCTGTCAGCGCGGAGACTTTTGCATCCGGCCAGCGTGCTATCGCTGAAGACGTTCGAGCGCTCGAATTCATTCTCATCGCGCGCACAATCAAGGCCCGCGAGCACGCGCGCGTGCTGTCTGAAGTGGACGCGCGGTTTTCAGCCATTGCGAAACTTTTCGTCTCGGGCACGGCCATTCTGATGGACGCGGTGGCGGAATGTTCCGACGCAACCGAGGCGGACTTTGAAACCGGCGACAACCTGGTTGCCTACATTCGTGGACGCGGCTTGATAGCGCCCGAGGCTGCCTTCGTGAGCAAGGCCGAAAGCTTGACGATCGACGACAGCTTCCTGGTTGCCAAACGCATTGCGCTTGGCCCCCTGCTCGATATGTCGGCGGCGTTTCTCGATGCGCTCGAAACGCACTATGAACTCTTTCTGGAAGAGCCCGAGCAGCTGGCCGCAGCATCATCGCGCGCGGACTTTGGCCGACGCGAGCGCGCTCCATTAAACTGAAGTTCTGGGTACATAAAAAAACCGGTGCCGCTGGCGTTATCCGCTCACGGCACCGGAGAGGCTATCGTTAGAGCCGCGCTATGATGCGGGCGTACATCGCTTGAGCCGTAAGGGTTACAGGGGCTGATCTGCGGTGGCCGCGATCTCCCCCGTAGGTTTTACGCGCAGCTGCGCGCAAACCATCGGCCGGGCTTTCGCCTTCGCTCAAAGCCGGAGAGGCTTCGATGGCGTCTGCCGAGGCGACCTTCGATGACTTCATCAGCCGCGCCAATTTTGGGTTAGCCGTCTTCAGCAGGGCCGCGAATTTCGCACCAGCCGGGGCCAGCACCGAGCCCTGCATCGCGTCGAAGGCCATTGCCAGCATCATACCGCCTTGCGCAGCATCGAGCGAAGCGAACGTTCCGATCACACCTGGAACGGTATCGTAGCGCCGGTTGCGCTTGTAGCGGGCCTGCGTTTCGGTGGGCGCGGAGACGACGCGGGTCTGAAGTTTGGCAACGCCGCTCTTCTTGAACCCCAGCGCTTCGGCGGTCGCACGCGACACATCGAGCGTGCGTTTGCCGTAGTAGGGACCGGCGTTATTCACGCGCACCACAGCTGATTTGTTATTTCCTGGGTTGCGGATGAGAAGCACGGTGCCGTCCGGGTAGATGGGGCTCGCTGCGTTATCGGGCGTATCGGCGTGGAAGACCTCGCCTGAAGAGGTCAGACCGCACGGATTAAAGCGGTCGTGCTTGCAATCGTCGTAGAAGGACGTCGAGTGGGTTTCGTCGTGGCCGACGAGTAGGGCGGTCTCGGTCAGAGATTTGACCCGATGGCAGGTACCGTTGAAGCAATAGGTCTTGCCTGGGGTCTTTGCTTGCGCCGGCGCGACGCTCAAGAGCGGCGCCATGAGAGCTGTCAGGACAGACAGACCCACCAAGCGCACCCGTAGCGGGGCCGGGCGCGCGAAAAATCTTCTCAACATCTAGAACTCCTCAGTTCGATTTCGGTAGCGCGGGCCTACGCGCTTCATTCCTCCAAAGGTTGCGCTGACAGCTTGCCAAAACGGGTAGCGCGAACCGGCGCCAACTTAGGAATTAACCATGGAGGAGCGCACCGTGGCGCATCGCCACCTGCGGCAACCTGAATAACTCTCGCGAAAACAATGCGATGAGAAATGTAATTGATATTTCAGGTGTTCAGTGACGTCGGGCTTGGCCACAAAATGGCGAGCAATTAGATCCCAAGCTTTTGCTTCAGCTCGGCGATCGCAGCGTCGAGGCGGGCGGCATCGGGAGCCCGTAAAACGAGATCGGTAACCGGCTTGCCATCGCGCAAACTCGGATAGCTCCCCATGGCGACATCCGGGTAAAGCCGCTGGTGATCGGCAAACAAATCCGCGATCTGGCTTTCGGGCCGGTCGAGCGCGATCGTCAGCGACAGCATCTTAGCGCCGGTCTTAAGGCGTGGCGTCACCGCACCCAGCATCACCGCCATGATGTCTGGAATGCCGGCCATGACGATGACGTTCTCGATCATGAAACCCGGAGCAATTGAAATCGCATTCTCGACGAGTTCGGAGCCTTTGGGCAACCGCGCCATACGCAGGCGAGCGGGTGTCAACGGCACGCCGCGCTGCTCGCAATGGAGCGCCATGAGGGCACGCGCGCGCGGATCGACATCGACGGCGACGCCAAAAGCCCTACCAACGCTATCGGCGGTGATATCGTCATGGGTCGGGCCGATGCCGCCCGTTGTGAAGAGGTAGGTGTAGCGCGCACGCAGGGCGTTGACGGCTGCAACAATGTCGGCTTCGTCGTCGGCGACAACGCGGACCTCGCGCAGACGGATGCCGATGGCCGTCAGATGGTCGGCGAGCTGGCCGATGTTGCGATCCTTGGTCCGGCCAGACAAGATCTCGTCGCCGATCACCAGCAACGCTGCGGTAATGTCTGCTGCTACAAGGTCTAAAGGCAACGCCACAAGTCTCTCCAATCCGCTGATTGTCCGAACTTATGACATAGCATTCAGTGCCAAGAGACGCGAGAGCCGTGTCGCACCAGCGTCACCCGACAAGCCTGATGGCTCAGCCAAAAAACCAGCGCCAAATGCGCCCGAAGAAGCCTCGCTCGGGCTGACCGGCGGTGACAATGGCACCTTTGCGCGCCGCCTCGATTTCAGCGACGGCGGCATCGACTTTCAGTTCGATCAATTTTTGGCCGCGCTCGGCCGTGGCGCGCGTTGGATCGCCCACTACGCCATCCTTGTCAGCCACCCGTTTGTCCATCCGCACGCCGGCCGGAAATACGCTAAGCAACTCCGAGGTGTCTTGGATCGTCGCGTGTCGGCCGATCGCGGCGGCGGTTTCGCCCTGGCCCTTGAGCCATTCCGCGCCGCCGTTGCCGCCATAATAGTTGCTGGCGTTGATCACTCTGATGCCGTCTGCGCTCCAAGCTTGGCTCAGGCCCGTGGCCACGGTTGTCTGCGGATCGATGCTGGCACCATGTTCGCCGATGAAGACAATCGTCTTGAAGCCGTGGGCACGGAAGCTGGCAGCCGTCTCGGTCAGGATCGCGGAAAACGTTTCAGGGGTCAGGCTGATCGTCCCGGCATAGCCCATGTGGCCCTGGCGGCTGGCGATGTCGCCTTCGGGCACATATCCTAGAACCGGGGCCACGAGCGCATCTCCCAGGCGGGTCGCAATGCGGCGCGCGGTTTCGGCGACAATGAAGTTGTGTTTGCCAAGCACCATGTGCGGCCCGTTCTGTTCGGTGCCCCCCGTCGGGATCAGAACGGTCGTATGTCCGGCCGCCACCGCGTCGCGGATTTCGGTCCACGTCATGCGCTCGATTTCAATTTCGGCACCGTATGCGTTACCGGCGAGCCCCAGTACCCCAAGGGCCTGTCCCCCGAGGGCCATGAAGGCCAAAGCAACAACGCTGCGCTGCAAGATCACGGCAGTCTCCCCGGAATGACCGAATCGCGAAGTTGTAATGTTAGCAGTTTGGCATTGCGAAGGATGTCACCGGCCGTTACTTCCTCGCCCATGAAATTCAAAGCTCCCCTCGTCCAAGGCACGCTTGTCCAGCGCTACAAGCGGTTCCTCGCCGACGTCAAACTTGCCGACGGTTCGACCATTACGGTGACATGCCCGAATACCGGTTCGATGCTCGGACTTTGTGAGCCGGGATCAACGATCTGGCTGTCAGAAAGCGACAGCCCGACGCGCAAGTATCGCCACACCTGGGAAATGATCGAGACGGCATCGGGCGGTGCTCCCCACCTTGTCGGCATCAATACCAACCTTCCCAACGCGCTGGTGGCAGAGGCGATTGAAAACGAGGTGATCAGCCAAGTCGCTGGCTATTCATCGCTCCGGCGCGAGGTCAAATATGGCCTCAACAGCCGCATCGACATCCTGCTCGAGGGCGGGGCGGGCGGGCGGCCATCGTGTTACCTTGAGATCAAGAACGTCCACCTGATGCGCACCGTCGGCCTCGCCGAATTCCCAGATTGCTGCACCGAGCGTGGCGTCAAGCATCTGAAGGAATTATCGAACATGGTGGCTGAGGGCCATCGTGCCGTCATGCTATTTCTGATCCAGCGGGGGGACGCCAAAGCCTTCGACGTCGCCCGGGACATCGATCCGGCCTATGCGGCGGCATTCGTGGAAGCCCATGCCGCAGGGGTCGAAATGCTCAGTTACCGTTGCAACCTCAACGAAGCAGCGATCACGGTTGAAACACGCGTCCCCATTAACGGATTGCCACATATCTAACGTAACCGTGAACACCACTGCCGCGAAACGTCCCGGCGCGTATCCACGTATAACCCTTCGAAACCGGTGAATGGTCGCCGGGATCGGGAACGCAAAAGGAGACCGGGATGTTCACCCGTCGTGATTTTAGCAAGGCCGGGCTCGGGTTGGCGGCAGCGGCAGTCATCGCACGCACGGCTCATGCCAACGGTCCGACAACCGGAGGAACCGCAGACATGAAGTTTGAAGTGACCAAGACCGACGAAGAATGGAAGAAGATCTTGTCGCCTGAGCAATTCCAAGTGCTGCGCAAGCATGGCACGGAGCGTGCCGGCACCTCAGCCCTCGATAAGAAGTACGATCCAGGCACCTACGACTGCGCCGGCTGCGACCTGCCGGTCTATGGGTCGGAAACCAAATTTGACAGTGGTACGGGTTGGCCGAGTTTCTTCAAACCGCTCGACAATGCGATCGGCACCAGTGTCGACAAAAGTTTCTTCTCGACGCGGACGGAAGTTCATTGCCGCCGTTGCGGGGGTCATTTAGGCCACGTGTTCGAAGATGGCCCAAAGCCGACCGGTCTGCGTTATTGCATGAACGGCGTCGCCATGAAGTTCGTGCCCAAGGCAACTGGCTGAAGCCATTCAACCTATTCCCTGCAAGCTCGTGCCGGGTTGAAAGTTGACCAGGCCCGAGCGTAACCGAAATAACGCCGAGCCATGTCTCGGAAGGAAACAGCCCCCTTGTTGAAATTCGTGAAATTTGCCGGTGGCACTTTGGCGCTGAGCCTCGTGGCACTAACGTCGGCCATGTCGTCACAAGGCGCCGACACGCCAGCAGCGCACACCCAGACGACGGGTCAGAAAGCGACGGCGATTTTTGCCGCCGGTTGTTTCTGGTGCGTGGAAAGCGACTTCGACAAGGTCGAGGGCGTGCTTGAAACAACGTCCGGCTACACGGGCGGCAAGACGGCAAATCCGGCCTATGAGGACGTTGGCAGCGGCACGACAGGCCACGCCGAAGCCCTGCAAGTGACCTACGATCCAACCAAAGTCACTTATCCCAAACTGGTCGATTATTATTGGCGCCACGTCGACCTGCTCGACGGCGGCGGACAGTTCTGCGATCGCGGCAACCAGTATCGCCCAGCGATTTTTACAAACTCGGACGAGCAGAAGAAGGTAGCCGAGGAGAGCAAGGCGGCGCTCGAAAAAAGCGGCCGGTTCAAACAAAAGATCGCCGTCGAGATCGTGCCTGCAACGGTGTTCACGGCGGCTGAGGACTACCACCAGGATTATTATAAAAAGAACCCAATCCGCTACAAGTTGTATCGCACCGGTTGCGGCCGCGACGCGCGGCTCGTAAAGCTTTGGGGCTCTGAATACACGCATTAGGCTCGTAGGCCGCTCGCCCCGTTTGAAAACGGGGCGAGCGAAGAGTACCGCTACTCTGCGGCCTGTTTGTGTGACGCCAGCACTTGCTCGCGCAGCCGCCCGGATAGTTCGGACAGATGATCGAACTTGGCGGTGAACGAACCGACGCCCGCCGTCGCAGATCGCAAGTCAATGATCAGGTCATCCATTTCCGACGCCGGGATCTGAGCTTCGATCACATCCCAGCCTGGCCAGCCGTCCCGGCCGTCAAACCCTAAGATCTGCCCGCGCCGCTGAGAGATGATGCCGTTGATGCGCGAGTTCGCCTCAGACGGCACCGCGATCTGGACCGCCATGACCGGCTCTAACAAAACGGGCGTGCACTTGGGCATCCCTTCAGACATCGCCAACCGGCCAGCCTGCCGGAACGCCATGTCGGAGCTATCGACGGCGTGATAGGAGCCGTCTGTCAGGGTCACCGAAACATCGACGACAGGGAAGCCCAACGGCCCTTCTGCGAGATAGTCGCGCACGCCGATTTCGACCGCGCCGAAGAAGTTTTTAGGCACAGTACCGCCCGTGATCTTTTCCGCAAAAGTTATTCCCGACCCGCGCAGCAGCGGTTTGATATCGAGTTTGACGTCGCCAAACTGGCCATGCCCGCCCGACTGCTTTTTATGGCGCGCGCGGATCTCGGTCATGCCCTTGATCGTTTCCTTGTAGGCAACTCGGCGCGGCTCGCGCACCACCTCGATGGCATACTTGCGCGCCAACCTTTCGATCGCCACCCTGAGGTGCATTTCGCCCTGACCGTGCAATAAAATCTGGTGCGTGTCCGTCGTGTGCTCCACCTTGAGCGAGGGATCTTCTTCGACGAGCTTGGTCACGGCCGCCGACATTTTCACCTCGTCCTTGCGATCTTTCAATCCAAGTCCGATCGCCAAAACCGATTGCGGCGCTGCCGGCACGCGGATTTGATTGATACTGCCTTTACCGCAGATGACGGTTTCACCCGCTTCGATCGTATCCAACCGGCCCAGCGCGACGGTATCGCCGGCTTTTGCACTGCCGCGTTTGACGGTGTCTTCGCCGCGAACTGTGAAGATCCCGGCCGCCCTCTCCTCCTGGCCGTTTGCTCCAGTCAGCGTCGCGCTGTCAGGGATTTCGCCCGTCAAGACGCGCGCAAACGAAAGTTTGCCGCCGGCTTTGGTGTGCGTCGATTTAAAGATGTAGGCGGCGTTCTTAGCGTTCTCGAGTTTCAGTCTGCGCGCGGTCTCGTTGACGAACGGCGCTTCGTGGCGCAGCGCTTTCAACAGCCGCAAGATGCCATTACCGTTTTGCGCCGAACCCAACAGAACCGGACAGATCAAACCGTCTTTCAGCTCTTTTTTCAGATCGTCGAAGACTTTGTCCTGGGGCGGGGGAATATCGGCCAACAGCTGTTCCATCAATTCGTCGTCGTAGTCGGCGAGCTTTTCCAACATCTGAAAGCGCGCTTCTTTTTCGCGATCGGCAACTTGTTTTGGGAGTTCGATGACCTCGCTGGCAGCGTGCTCGCGATAGACGTAAGCGCGCTCGGAGGCCAAATCGACAAAGCCGGTGGCGATGCCGTTTTCCCAAATCGGAATTTGGCGCAGCACAAGCGGGGTCGCGCTGGCCGGCTGCAAGCTCGGTATAATCTCCCGAACGTGGGTCGAAAAACTATCGATCTTATTAAGGAAAAGCAGGTGAGGCAGTCCCAGCTCTTCGAGCCGTTTCAAAATCATTTGCAAAGCGGGCACGCGTTTGGGATCGGGCTCGCACACGACGACGGCTGCATCGCACGCGGGCAATGCCAGGGCGCCCTCGTGCTGGAATTCAACCGAGCCCGGGCAATCAATGAATGTGAACTTGTCATCGAGGAACGTCACGTCGGCGACATTGAGCGAAACGCTCATGCCGTGATCGCGCGCTTCGGGCGAGGCATCGCCAACGGTGTTTTTCGCTGCAACCGAGCCGGCTCTCGTAATTGCGCCGGTGCGGGCGAGGATCGCTTCGAGAAGCGTCGTCTTTCCGCTCGCGAAGGGCCCGATCAGCGCGATGCAGCGCGCGCCGCGAGCCCCGGCCTCTCTGCCGTTGGTAGCTGCTTGTTTTGAGGTGTCGGAGTGACCCATAAGAACCTCCCTGCGAGGCGCGCGCCTACACTGGCCGCACCCGCGCCTCCGGGGAGAGCGGCGAGCTGATGGTCCTCCAGCTTCGCGCCATGCGCAAGCCTGTTTGAGGGAAAGTTTTGAACAACGAAAGTAAGACTGCGCCGCAGCAATTCCCGTGACGAGCACGACACTTTTATTGCAGCGCAATATTCGGCCTGAAAACATTTTTTCATAAACGCGCATAAAAACAGCAAAAAATAACTTGCTCGGAACTAATGATGGCTCATTATGGTTTTTGTCGCAGCTATACGATATTCGCGCGTAAAGTTTCGACCGTGGCCAGCGGGACATGGCCTGAGAATGCCAAAAACGAGGCAAAGGTTATGCGTATCGAGACACTGATGTCGGCAGCCGACGCTGCTGGGTATTCTATGGTTTCAGAAGAAATGCTCTCCGACAGCGAGGCATATTCCGAGACTGATCCAGTTGAGAACGAAGCTTCAAGCACGACTTTTTTGGCCGTATGGCAACCGGTGTCGCCATCGGGCGCGATGGCGGTTGTTAACTCTCAATTGTCACAAGCGTGGGGCTGGTTCGTCGGCCGCATCGCCGGGGGCGCGGCCGCCTGATCGGCGTAGCCGCAAATCGAGCGGATCGGAACCGAGCCCAAAGGGCCCGGTTCAAACTACCTCAGCATCCCGCTCATTTTAGTGCAGCACAGAATTTTCGAATGCGCGCACACGCATCTTCGAGCAATTTGGTTGACGCTGCATAAGACACGCGGAACGATGGTGAACCCGCAAAAGCGGCGCCGTGAACGACCGCAACTCCCTCTTCTTCCAGCAACGCCGTCACGAAATCTTCGTCCGTTTTGATGTGGACGCCGGCCTTGCTCGTTTTGCCGATTGTGCCCTTGATGCTGGGGTAAACGTAAAACGCGCCTTGCGGCTTTGGACATTCGATCCCAACTGCTTTGTTGAGCTGCGCCACGACAAGATCGCGCCGTTGCACGAATTTCGCATTGTTTTGCGCGATGAAGTCTTGCGGGCCGTTTAGCGCTTCGACGCCCGCCCACTGCACGATCGAGGAGGGATTTGACGTCGATTGCGACTGCAATTTGCACATCGCTTTGATCAGCGCCTCGGGTCCGGCCGCATAACCAAGCCGCCAGCCTGTCATGCAGTAGGCTTTCGACAGTCCGTTCATCGTCAGGGTGCGATCGTAAAGTTTGGGCTCCACCTCAACTGCGGTCGCAAACGTCAAACCATCGTAGATAAGGTGCTCGTACATATCGTCGGTAAGCAGCCAAACGTGGGGATGCTTTAACAGGACATCGGTCAGGGCTTTGATATCGGCTTTAGTGTAAACCGCGCCCGTTGGATTAGACGGCGAATTGAAAACGAACCATTTGGTTTTCGGCGTTATGGCGCGGTCGAGCACCTCCGGCCGCAGTTTGTACCCATCTTCAAGTGTGGTCTCGGCGAACACCGGCTTGCCGCCGCCAAGCAAGACGATATCGGCATAGGACACCCAGCAGGGTGCCGGCATGATGACTTCGTCGCCTGGATTCAATGTCGCAAGTAGTGCGTTATAGAGCACCTGCTTGCCGCCCGTTCCAACCGAGACTTGGGCGGGTTTATAATCGAGGCTATTCTCGCGCTTGAATTTGGCGCAAATGGCAGCCTTGAGTTCTGGAATGCCATCGACGTCGGTATATTTCGTTTTGCCCTCATCGAGCGCGCGCTTAGCAGCATCTTTGATGTTTTGGGGCGTGTCGAAATCTGGTTCGCCAGCTGACAGCGAAACAATATCGCGGCCTTGAGCTTTGAGCGCCCGCGCCTTGGTCGATACGGCGATGGTGGCGGATGGCTGAATGCGATTGAGACTGTCGGCGTAAAAGCCCATGGCGTGCGGCCCACAAGGTTGAAATGAGGATCAACAAGCAACATCTCGCAACCGCGAGATAAGCGGCGCGGAAGCTACCCCCAACGCGCACCAATCGCAATAAGCTGTTTGATCAGTGCCGCTTGTGGCGGCGTGGAGGCGCCCTGTGCGCCCGGCCATGAGGCACGTCACCTCTCTGCCACACGCGAATCGCTCCCTTTTATTGCCGCCGAAATAATCGGCCAACGCCACATTGTGGGCCTAACGCCGCCCCGTTGGCGGTCTCAACTCATTCTTAACGACTAACTGATGAGTTCGAACGACCATTGGAGGGAAACTAATGAACGTTGCCGAAAACAATTCAGCCCAACCGGAACAGCCATCAAAGCCCAAATTGCCCGTGGCCGTGGTATCCGCGCGCGGCCCGGTCCTGAGGTTGATGTTTGATGCGTTGGTCGCATTGGCCCTGTTTTCAATCGCCTCAATGACACTGGCCAGCGCACCGACATCAGCCAGCCCAACGAATTTTGGGCGGAACGCGGTCGCCCCGTCGGTCGTTGTAGCAGCTAATCTTACGGCAACAGGCAGCATGCTGATGCAGGCCAATACCCCGGTGCCGACGACGGGTGGAGGCCAGCCGGTTTCGGGCAAACACACGGCTTGGGCTTTGTTGGGAATGGCTTTTTCACTACTTGCAGCGATGAACCTAGCGTTCTTCAGACATTTGCGTCAGGCTTACATAAGTCCTCGCCAGCGCCGCTAGGCCACACTTTGGGTTTAATTGAGAAACAGTGTTGCACACGGCAGATTAGATTCTGAACCACTGGGCGGGGAATCCCATATACTAAGACAGTCTCACAAGGAGCGAAGTCGTATGGCAATGTCTCGCACGGTTTTTTCTCGACCGACCGCCAAATTATCGCTCGGCGCGATCATTGGTATCGGTGCGAGCGTCGGTTGTGCACTCGGCATTGCAACATTATCGCTTAATTCGGAAGCACTTTTGCGCTCGAGCTTCAGCTCGGCTCTATCTTCGGCCCCAGGGGCGAAAGTGGCAAATCATTCGCCTAAGACCGTGCCGATGGCGGGTAGCGAGGAATTCTGGTTGTCTGCCATCAACAAGGATGACCTCAACAAGGACGGGACTATCGCGCTTAGCAAGACCGTCGCCATTGGTGATCGGATTACGATGACGCTTGGCGGTATCGACCGTCAGATGGACGTGGCGTCGGTTGCAAATTTCGAACCGCACATCACGACGATCGATACGGCGTCGAACTCGACGCGTCTCGTTCTCATAACCGCGCGCGATAGCCGCGATAGCGCGTCACGCCCAATCCGCTTTGTGATGGAAATCGATAACGGCGATGCGTCGCTCGTAGCCGCCAAACCCGCTCGCGCGCTTTAAGCTCGTAGCGATGCGAGCGATCCCTGAGCGGGTTTGCGACCACCGCACACTTTCGCACGAACCTGGGCTTTCACAACCGGCCGGGACAAGCCATATTCGCAGACATGGTTCAGCCCCCTAAACCGCCGTCCGATACAACGCCAAAAGCCAGGCCCTCGCGCGCCCGGTCGGGAAAGCCGAGCGCACCCCCCGTCGAGACGGCAGCCCGCACGCCAGGATTCCACGACAGCAAGCAGGCGACCTTCAGCGCCGAACTGTCGGCTCCTCCCCCCGTGCGGCCCACGTTGCCAGCGCTACGTCAATCTGGTCCGCGCCCGCCGATGGGCAACGAGACGATGTCCGACAGCCTGAACGCGCTTCTAGCGAAGCCAGCCGAGAGATCGGAGCGCGCCAAGGAATTGATCGCGCGCCAGCCGATGATGGCGGCGCATCCGCTCGTCTCCGGGGGCATGCCGATGTTCATGCCGCACCGGCCAGAGCGGCCGGACAAAAGCGAAGGCGGCATTGCCTTCAAGATCGTCTCCGAATATTCGCCAAAAGGCGATCAGCCGGCCGCAATCAAGGAACTTGTCGCTGGCGTGAAAAAATCCGAGCGCAGCCAGGTGCTGCTCGGCGTCACCGGCTCGGGCAAAACCTTCACGATGGCGCACGTCATCGAGGAAACCCAGAGACCGGCTCTGATCCTGGCGCCGAACAAGACACTCGCCGCTCAGCTCTACGGCGAATTCAAAAGCTTCTTTCCCGGCAATGCGGTCGAATATTTCGTCTCCTACTATGACTATTATCAGCCCGAAGCCTATGTGCCGCGCACCGACACTTACATCGAAAAAGAATCGAGCATTAACGAGCAGATCGACCGCATGCGCCATGCCGCAACCCGCTCGCTGCTCGAACGTGACGACGTGATCATCGTGGCGTCGGTATCGTGCATCTACGGCATCGGCTCGGTTGAGACGTACACGGCGATGACCTTCACCGTGCGCCAAGGCGAGCGGCTGTCGCGCGATCAGTTGCTCGCCGACCTCGTGGCGCTCCATTACCGCCGCAACGACATCAACTTCCAACGCGGATCGTTTCGCGCGCGCGGCGATTCGGTGGAAGTCTTCCCCGCGCATTTGGAAGATCGGGCTTGGCGATTTTCGCTGTTTGGCGATGAAGTTGAATCGATCGTCGAATTCGACCCGCTGACCGGCGCCAAGACCGACGAACTGGCGCTAGTGAAGATCTACGCCAACTCGCATTACGTGACGCCGAAGCCCACGCTGCAGCAAGCGATCAAGTCGATCAAAACCGAGTTGAAGCAGCGGCTGGATGAGATGTATGCGGCTGGCAAATTGCTCGAAGCGCAGCGCCTGGAGCAGCGTACCACCTTCGACATGGAGATGATGGAGGCGACGGGTTCGTGCGCGGGCATCGAAAATTATTCGCGCTACCTCACCGGCCGCCGCCCCGGCGACCCACCGCCGACGCTGTTTGAATATTTGCCGGATAATGCGCTCGTTTTTGCCGACGAAAGCCACGTTACGGTGCCGCAAATCGGGGGCATGTTCCGCGGCGACTACCGGCGTAAGGCGACGCTCGCCGAGTACGGCTTCCGGCTGCCGTCTTGCATGGACAATCGCCCGCTGCGGTTCGAAGAATGGGAGGCGATGCGGCCGCAATCGTTGTTCGTATCGGCGACGCCAGGCAGCTGGGAGTTAGAACAGACGGGCGGCACGTTTGCCGAGCAGGTCATTCGACCTACCGGCCTCATCGACCCACCTGTCGAGATCCGGCCGGCCAAAAATCAGGTCGACGATCTGCTCGACGAAGTGCGCTTGGTGGCGAAGAAGGGCTACCGCACCCTGGTCACCGTGCTGACCAAACGGATGGCCGAAGATCTTACCGAGTTCATGCACGAGGCCGGCATTCGCGTGCGCTACATGCACTCGGATATCGAAACGCTCGAACGCATCGAAATTATCCGCGATCTTCGCCTGGGCGCGTTCGATGCGCTCATTGGCATCAACCTCTTGCGCGAAGGTCTCGACATTCCAGAGTGCGCGCTGGTTGCCATCCTCGACGCCGACAAGGAAGGTTTCCTGCGGTCCGAAACCTCGCTCATTCAGACCATCGGCCGGGCCGCGCGCAACGTCGACGGCAAGGTCATTCTTTACGCCGATCAGACCACGGGTTCGATGACGCGGGCGCTCGCCGAAACCGATCGCCGGCGCGAAAAGCAGCTTGCCTACAATACGCAACACGGCATCACGCCCGAAAGCATCAAGCGCAACATTCACGACGTGATGGCGAGCGTCTACGAGCAGGATCACGTCACGGTCGATGCTGGGCTGAGCGGCGGTAGCGAACCGCTCGTCGGCCACAACCTGGCAAAAGTACTCCAAGACATGGAACGGCGCATGAAAGATGCCGCCGCCGATCTCGAGTTTGAAACGGCGGCGCGCCTGCGCGACGAGATCAAGCGTTTGCGCGAAACGGAACTCGCCGTCGCCGATGATCCGCTGGCGCGGCAGGCGGATGTGCAGGAGCGCGCCGGCAGCTTCAAAGGCGAACGCAAATACGGCCCGAGCGCCAACATGCCGCGAGCCACAGTTTCATCTGTAAAAAAGCAGGCAGCCAACACGACACAGGTGTCGCGCATTCAAACCGAGTACGAGCCGGTGCAGCCAACTTATGCGCAATCGACATCGCGGATCAAAAAGCCTTCGCTCGACGAAATGGGTCCGGGCACAGACCGCGCCATCCCAGCGCCACGCATGCCAAACGTCGATAGCCGCGCGAAAGCCGGCGCGTTTGGCGAAGAAATAGCCGGTCCGCATAGGCCAACGCTGGACGAAATGGGTCCGCATGCTTCGTTGCCGGTGAAGAAGGGTGTGCAGCCCGAAAAACCGCCGATGCCCTCGCTCACCCGCGAATTCGATGAACCTTCAGAAAAAAAATCCCGCCGGGGCCGGGCGAAGAAGACTGGGCGCCCTGGAGCTTAAACGCCGCGGCAACGCCTACCGCAGGCCAAATCAATAGCGGAACCATCGCAAAAGGCTGGCGTTTTCTCCAGAGCAGCAACAGCTTTGGAGATGACCGATGCCGAAGATCACGAAAGCGAAAATTCTGATTCTGGCGACGGATGGCTTCGAGCAATCAGAGCTTGAAGTGCCTTTGAATACATTGCGGTCGGCAGGCGCCCTTGTCCACGTTTGCGCACCCCCCAAGCGCAAGGACAAAAAATCCATCATGGGCTGGAGCGAGAAAGATTGGGGAAGCCCGGTTAATGTCGATGTCGAATTGAGCGACGCGAGCGTCAGTTTCTATGATGCGCTCGTGCTACCCGGCGGGCAGATGAACCCCGACACTTTGCGCCAAACTCCCGAAGCAATGACGTTGGTGAGAGAGTTTATCGCATCGGGCAAACCGGTAGCAGCCGTCTGCCACGCGCCATGGCTTTTAATCGAAGCCAACGCTGTCAAGGGTCGCAAGGCGACATCGTACAAATCTATCAAAACCGACATGATCAACGCCGGCGCTAATTGGGTTGACGAACCTGTCGTGGCCGATCAAGGCATTATCACCAGCCGCAACCCTGACGATCTCGCCGCGTTCTCGGCAAAAATTATTACAGAGATCGAAGAGGGCAAACACGACCGCGCCGTGCTCGCCGCATAATCGATTAAGATCATGACCGCTACTCAAGCCGTGCGGTTCAATTCGGGCCGCGCGGCTGCACCGCGTAAAACTTTCGAAGTTTGCAGCGCGCTCAAAACCATTTTCATGGTGTGTAGAATTGCATCGTCGAGCGACGCGGCGTGATAGGGATCTTCCGAGATATTTGCATACGTCCAAACGAAGGCGCTGTACGTTCTGCGCCATGCCCCGAAATAGCTCCGGCCCTTCAACAAGGTAACCCCGTTACCCGTCAGTCCGGCGCGCGCAACAAAGCCGCTGGCCGACAGCTCCGGGAGGCTGTTCAGCTTCTCAAGCAACGTTTTCTCTAAGCACGTGGCTAACATTGGCATGGCATCTCAAAAGATAATCGCACCGCTAAAAATAGATTTTTATCCGCGAAGCATTGCTTAATCCTTGCTCTCGTCATCCACACTCTCAGCCGGTAAGGTTTTGTTTGGAGATCTGCCTAACAAATCCCTGCCATTGGGCCTTGTAAGTTGGACTGGCCGTATTTTCTTGCGAACTGCCGAAGGCGAGTCCAATTCTCGGGATGTATTTGCCCAGCAAGGAATGGTAAGGAGGCCGTAAATTCTGCCCCATTCAGACCGTAGGACTGCGACCCATGACGGAGCTGCCCAAACGTCGGCGAACCTGGCTTTATCTCTGGCTGCTCGCCAGCGTGGGCTGGATCGGCTTTATCGCCTGGCGGGCTTATGAGCGCTGGCCAAGTATCCCGCTCGACATGAGCGGTTTGGATGCCGAGACGCAAAAAGTGTACACTGAAGCGCTTGTCGCGCACGTCTTTCATGCCTCGATCGTTGCTTTGTCGCTGCCGCTGGTGGGCTACATTTTCTGCCGCGTCTTCGGATTGATTCGCCGCGGTTAGCGCCGCATCGACGGCGGCAATTATGACAAAAATGACTATTTAAATTTTTGCATCACTGGCGTGCGCGATGGCCGCTGCGCTCTTGCAGAACCAGCACGAGTCTCCCATCCTCTAGGCTAGACTTATCCTAGTCTACGTTGCTCGTGCCGGTTCGCACGCCAACTGCCACCGTTTCAGAACGGAGTCATTCATGACATTTTCAGCCGCCGTTGCAGCCGATCGGCCGGTAGAAGATACCGCTAAGCGCAAACGTTTGCTGGCTTTCACGTTTCCTTTGATCGCCGCACTGGGCTGTCTGATGCTGACGCCATCGCATGCGCATGCGACGGACGCCTTCAACGCCTTGAAGGGCAATTGGTCGGGCAGTGGCCGGGTTTCATTCTCGAGTGGTGAGAGCGAAAAATTGAAGTGCTCAGCGCGTTATTCTGGCGGCGGCTCTAGTCTTGGCCTTAGCGTCAGATGCGCCAGCACGTCCGCCCAAATCAATCTCACCGGCAGCCTCGATTCGAGCGGCAATAAAGTGAGCGGCGATTGGAATGAATCTTCCTATGGCTTGAACGGCAGCGCGAACGGATCGGCTTCGGGTGGTAACGTCCGACTAAAAATCACCGGTTCTGCCAATGGTTATCTGACGCTCAATGTTTCTGGCGGTCAGCACACCATTGCGATGTCGACCCAGGGCATCCCCGTCAGCGGCGTCAACGTCAGTTTGGCGCGCCGTTAACGATTTCTATCCAGCGTGCGATGCTCCAAAAGCCCGGAAAGGCGATTTTCCGGGCTTTTAGCGTGTCCCAAAGCCAACGCCAGATGAACGACACCTTCAGAGTGAGTTCAGCCGCCGGGCTCTAAATATCGCAGCAACGGGTGCGGAATTGTTCGCCCTGCTGTCAAACCCGCCACAAACGGGCGCATTCGATAGGAACAGGAAACGGTCATGGCCACGAAACTTGGAACCAACTTTGGCGATACGATTTTCGGCACCGGCGCCGATGATGTCATTTTCGGCTATGGCGGCAACGACTATCTGACCGCTGGCTCGGGCGATGACACCGTCTATGGCGGCGCGGGCGACGACATCGCATTGGGCGGTGCTGGCGACGACGACCTCTACGGCGGCTCAGGCAACGATGCTGTTTACGGTCAAACGGGCGCCGATTTCCTCTCTGGCGGGGCGGGCGCAGATAACCTTTACGGCGGTTCGGGCGATGACCAAGTCATCGGCGGCTCTGGCGCCGACTTCTTATTCGGCGATTTGGGCCAGGACGTCCTGAGCGGCGGCACGGGCGACGATATCCTGACGGGTGGAGCGGCAGCGGACGATCTGTATGGCGGCGCCAATGACGACGATCTGTACGGCGGCTCAGGCCTAGACCTGCTTGTTGGTGGCCGGGGCGACGACTATCTCTCGGGCGGTACCGGATCTGACACGTTTGTGTTCAACCTCTACGACGGTGCCGACCTTGTCTCAGATTTCCGCGTCGGCTTCGACCACATTGATCTCTCGAGCACGGGCATTACCAGCGAGCTGGGTCTGGCCATAACTGACATTACGATTAACGGCGTGCTTTCGACGGAAATCGATTATGGCACCGGCACGATCAAGTTGTTTGGCGTCGATCAGGATCACCTCTACGCCACCGGCTTTAACGACTTCCTGTTTGCTTAAATTCTGCACGAGATCACTCCGCCGGGCGGCTAAGCTGCCCGGCGGGCTCCAAGCAGCCCTCTCCCGGTGATTCTGTGTCGCTCCCCCGCCACACCCAACACTTCTAAATTGCTCGCCAAACGCTCAATCAAAGACGATAATGAGCTGCTATCAAGATCCGGGATCACGGAGGGATTTTTTGTGTCTCGCACAACGTATTTTGCCGCCTACACGCTGCCGCTGCTTTGCGCCCTTGCCGCTTTGGCGTTAGGCGTTCCGGCTTGGCGCGCCCATGCCGCTGATAATCCTTTCCCCTCGCTTGCTGGCACCTGGAACGGCTCTGGCACCGCGAGCTTAGAGGGCGGCAAGACCGAAAGCTTGCGGTGCAAAGGCTATTACACCGCCGGCGGCGGCGGAACGACGCTTGGATTATCGATCCGCTGTGCCAATGCCTCGAGCAAAGTCGAATTGCGCGCGAACCTCAGCTACGCAGACGGCAACGTTACGGGCGATTGGGAAGAGCGGACTTACAATCAGTCCGGCACGGTTTCGGGTAAGGCCAGCTCAAACCGCCTCAACCTCGCGATTACCGGCGGAATTCAAGGATCGATTTTGGTTTCGCTCGCCGGCAGCAACCATTCGGTTTCGGTTTTAACCGGCGGGTCGACACTCAAAGGCATCAACGTCTCGATGTCGCGCTGATCGACATCGATCGGCCGCAGCGATTGGCCCAGCGGGAAAATGACGTGGCCGCGTTTGCCCACCTGAACCAGGGATTTTAGAACAATGAACATGTGCCGCATCGCTCTCGCAGTGCTCGTGACAGGAACCGCGCTCATGAGTGCGGCGGTCACAGCTGAAGCTGGGCATCACAGGAGCTATCATCGCGGCGCCGGTGGCGGCGGAGATGGTGTTATCGCGACCAGCCGGTTTGGCAATGGCAGTGTCGGCGGCGCGGTACGGGGCACGAGCGTCGGCCCGCAAGTTCAACTGCCGAGCGGAAGCTGGATCTACTGCCGCCGCAGCTGCTCTGAAACGCTGCGCGTTGAAACGGTCGATCTCCATCAGGAATCGCGCGATTTCGCCGGCCACGGCACGCTGGCGCAGGAATGCGGCATCTTCGGATGCTTGGAGCTGCGCTACCCGCACGATTGATCGTGCGCATTTCCCGGATGCGACGCGCAAGCCTTCGGTTAAGGTTTATCGAGATTACCGATACGATCGAGAAGGCGCGCGCGCCTGGGCGCGTTCTCGACGCCTACTGTTGCTTCATTGGCCGAAGCTGACTGCGGCTCGGTACTTACGCTTGCTGAGGCTGGCGCAGTCGGCGATTTAGCCCCGCCATTAAGCGCGCGCAGGAAACCGCTCTGGCGCACTTCGCCGCCCGAGCCATTGTTGCTAGGGCTTTTGTGGGCCGCGACGTGTTCAACGGCCTCGGCGGCGTCCACCTCGCCGCCTTGTCCGACCGTCGATGGCACCCGCGGCTGGGCGATGCGTTCGGCGAGCGACCGGCGCGGCTGATCGGCAACGGGCCTGACGACCGGACTTGAAGTGGCCGGCTGAGCGCTCGCACCGAATTTGCGTAGTTCTTCGCGGAAATGCTGGGCCTGCCGCGAAAGCCTTTCGTTACTGCCGGCCACTTCCGTCCGCAACGTTTGAATGATCCGGCGCTGCTCTTCGAGTTCGGCCTGCAAAGCACTGATTTGCGCGTTGGCTAAAGTCTCGCTTTGCTTGCCGGTTGCCAACTCTGCGGCCGCGTCCTGATGAACTTTGAGGCTTGATTTAAGACGGGCGAATTCTGCCGTTTGATCGGCAAGTTGGACTTCGAGCTGGCGCGAGCGTTCGGCCAAAGATTGGCGGGCATTGACGTCACTGCTTTCGCCCGCACGCACGGCGTTCAGTTCGGCCTCGGCTTTGGCCAGTGCCGAACGCAATTGCTCGACGTCGCCCGTCGCATAGGCGAGAGCTGCGTTTTCGGCGGACGCAGCCTCGGAAGCCGTCTGCAGCCGCTCGATCAGAGCTGCCTGATCGCGCGCTTTGGTGCGCAGCGTTTCGACCTCGGTGCGAAGCGCCACTTCGCCATCGAAGCGCGCGTCGTTGCGTGTCTCCCGATTGCGCGCGGCGCGCGTTTCCAACGCCGAGCGGGCACGGCGCAATTCGTCGGCCTGTTGAATGTTGATTTGCGTCGCTTCTTGGATGGCTTCGGTTTGCTTCGTGCTGCTTTCGCTTAAAATTGCGATTTCACGATCGCGTTGCACGAGGAGTTGGCGGGCCTCGCCCAAACGCTGCTCGACTTTGGGCAGCCGGTCCATGATCGCCTGCTCAAGAACGCGGCGCGCGTTTTCGTGCTCGTCGGCATTCATCTTTTGCGTATCGATGGCTTGCTCGAGCGCATGAATTTTGGCTTCGCGGCGGTTGATCTCGACGCTCTGACGCGCGGCCGCCAGCGAGGATTCCTCAACCTTCATGTCGAGTTTGTGCAGCTCGATCGCATACTCGGCACGAATGCGGTCTTTGTCGGCGCGGATCTCAGTTTCCGTCAGCGGCAACGATCGCTTGATCGTCTCGGAGGTAAACCGTTCGATACGGCGGCGGTACGCCGGCAGAAACACGAGCAGAAGCAAGGCTGCCAACAGGAAGCCCAGTATCACCAGCATGGCGGAGTGAATGGTGATCAAGCGTTATTCCTGGCCCATATTTGACATAACGGCGAACCAAACCAGCAAACGCCCAGCGCTTGGCTCCGGCAAACTAGAACGTGCATCGACGCACGGTCTTACCGCCGAATATCGAACACTAGCATTCACTCTTGCGCGAGCGCTCAAAAGGGATTCCAAGTTGGATTACGCGTATACTTTAAATATCCGATGTTGGCACCTAATCGCAAGCCAACTCCTGACCTGATCGGAGCGAGTGTGACGCCGCCAGCTTTCTGCAGCTGAACGCCAACACCGCCGACAAAATAAGCGGCACCCTGGACGCCTGCAAACCGATTGTAGATTTCGTCAGGACTGCTCAGGTTGTATACCAATACCATCACCTTCGAGCCTTCAGCGCCAAGGTCGTAGCCAACCGTGGGGCCTTGCCAGTAGACCTTGTGATTGCCAGCATCTTTGGTGTGCAACGAACCTTCGCCATAGCGCACGCCAGCGATCACAGCGCCGCCGGCGTCTTGGCCCAAAATGTAGCCGTTTGGGCGGCCTCCTTTTTGGAAGGCCCATTCGACGGCCGACGCCAACTCCTGGCTGACCGAGCCGAAAAATCCATGACCCGCATTGACGATTTCGCTTTGTGAATAATAGCGGTTGCCAGGTTCTGAAGGCCCGCCATCGGCCTCGGGCGGCACGGGTTCGTAGTGCTCTTCTCGCCCTTGCGACTCTGGCGCGGTATAAGGTTCGCCATACTCTCCAGGAGGTGCGCGTCGCTGACTATCGCGGCGCGACCCGTCAAGCGGGCGGTAGGCGCCAGCGTTGGAGCGCGGCCGAACCGGTTCATAGGTTTCGTTTGCAGGCGGCGGGGCCTCGGGTTGATAGCTCTCGTCGGCAGGCGGCGCGGCGGTGCCGGCCGCATCTGGGTGATAGGAATCATCAACCCGCTGACCAGCGACCTGAACGCCGTTGGCGCTGTTAGCAGGCCCCGCCATGCCAAAACCCAGAGCGAGCCCGCAGACGAGTAGGAGCTTGCCGGCAGGCGATCCGAGCAGAAGCGGCGGCAGAAGTCGGAGCATGATTTGAAACCTTGTTGGCTGGCACGCGCACACATGTGGCCACACGCGAAAAACATCGGCAGAATCAACTCACAATTTCGCCAAAGTGTGGCCAAGTCGAGATCGTTAGTGGCTCTTTGAGGGCACAACCCATTTGGCGCCTTGGACGGATGATTTGGTGAGTAGCGGCGAACGCCCCCAAGCCACAAAATGCGGGTTCAGGTAGTTGTCCTGGCTTTTACCGTAGCTCAGGGTGGCGCCATCGATGGTCGTCACCGTGCCGCCGGCAGCTTGCAATATTGCTTGGCCCGCAGCCGTATCCCATTCGTACGTGTTGCCAAAGCGCGCATACAAATCACCCTCGCCGTTCGCGATCATGCAGAATTTCAACGATGAGCCGAGTGGCCTGGCCTCTTGAACGCCGAGCTCATCCAGGAACTCCGAACTGACCGCGCCGGAGGACCGGCTATTGAAAGCCACAAGCTGTTCGCGATCGGGCGCACGCGAGGCCAGCTTCGACCAACGCATCGCTTTGATTGCGCTTTCATCTGCATCCGGGCTCAGTTCCGCGGCGTAAGACTTGCCATCAGACTTGGTAACAAACAGTCGGCCGGACGCTGGCCCATAGACCATGCCGAACACGGGCTTAGAATTTCGGATCAAAGCGATGTTGACCGAAAACTCAGGTTTGCCGCGAATGAAGCCGTGGGTGCCATCGAGCGCATCGACGAGAAAAAATAACTCGGCTGGCGGTGGCAATAGACCAGCCGCCGCCGCTTCCTCGGCCACCACGGGGATCGCCGGGGCAACGCGCGCCAGCGCCTCGACGATGATCGCCTCGGCCTCTCTGTCGGCGACAGTAACGGGCGACTTGTCGGCCTTCTGTTCGATTTTGACGCCGGTCGTGAAATGACGCATTTCGATTCGGCCAGCGTTTAACACGGCCGGCAGGAGAAATTCGGCAAGCTCGTCTGCGCCGGTGATGTCCATAGTTTAGTGTTTCATCCTTTTAACGTCGGCTTTAGAGCCGTCGGCAGCGGGTACAAACTCGCAGCCGATCCGGTACCGTGTCTCGCCGGTCTCATTGAGTTATCAAAAGACGCAAGGCACGCCTCGAGAACGACGACGGCCTTTGCCAGCCATACGCGGCGCATGTATCAGAGCATGATATCTACTCGCAAGCGGCCCCTGTATGCTCGCGTCGCGCTGTCGCGCTTTAAGCTGCCGCCCACTTGGCCTTGCCAGGATTTCGAAGGGGCACCCATGAATCAGCGTATTATGCCGACAGACCTCGAGCTGGCAGCTCTTATTTCGAGCAAAATATGCCACGACGTCATCAACCCCGTGGGTGCCATCTATAATGGCTTGGAAATCCTTGACGAGGATGACGACGTCCAAGCCAAGGCTTACGCGCTCAATGTCATCCGCAATGTGACGGAGCAAGCGTCCGCGCGATTGCAGTTCGCGCGCTTTGCATTCGGCGCGGCGGGCTCGGCTGGCGCGATGATCGACCTAGGCACGGCCGAGCAGATATCGCGCGGCTTCGTGGCCATTACTCAAGGCAAACACAAATTGAGCTGGCGCGGCGCTGCAGGCCACATGGCGAAAGACAAGGTCAAGTTACTGCTCAATCTCGTCGCCTGCTCGGTGACGGCCTTGCCGCGCGGCGGAGAGATCGACGTTGCCATGGGCGGCTCGTTTGAAAATCCGAGCTTCCTTCTACGCTGTAAAGGAACCGGCGCGCGGCCACCGCAATACCTGACGGAGTTCGTCACTGGCGCGCCCCAAGCCCTCGACGCTATGAATATCCAGGCTTACTACACCTACCGCATTTCTCAGACGGCGAACATGCGCCTGGAAATTATGAAGGATGGCGTCGACATCTTGCTCGTCGCAAAGCCAGCTTCCTGAGCCAGGCCATGTCGTTTTTGTCACAATTTTTAAGGTCGCGTTAATTTTTCGCGATCAAAGTTGGCGGTGCCGTGCATGACGGCAGGCAACCCGTTTCTGCAAGCGAGCCGACTGATGCAACATTGTCTTGTGATCGAAGATTCTAGCATTATCCGGCGCGTTGCGCGTTCAATTTTCGAATCCCTCACCTACCGCGTGAGCGAGGCTCAGACAGCAGCAGAAACGCTCGAACATATCGCTCTGGACGCTCCCGATCTTATTTTGATCGACTGGATCATCCCCGGTACCAACGTGCATGACCTGATCACCGCGATCCGCAGAACTAAAACCGCCAAGCGCCCGTTCATTTTGTACCTGACCACGGAAAACGACGAAGCCGAACTAAAGTTGGCCTTCAGAGCTGGCGCCGACGACTACCTTCTCAAGCCCTTCAATCGCGAGATTATCGAGATGAAGCTGACTGAGATCCGCGTCGCGGCCTGATATCGTCCGCCGTATTCTATTCACAGGACGATCCTGGCCACAGGACGATCCTGGCGCGTCAGCTCCAACATTGCTAAAGCCTCTACTCCTTAACGAATTAGGAGAACGGGGCATGCTTGCTGCGCGTTGATCACCTCAAAGTCGAGCCGTTGCCCCCGCTCTCATTTACGGTCGCCGATGGCGAATGCTTGGTCGTCGAGGGACCTTCGGGTGCTGGCAAAACACGACTTTTGCGTGCGATCGCCGATCTTGACGCCGCCACCGGGCTCGTCTTCGTCGACGGCGTCGAGCGCGCCGAGGTTCGCGCACCGAAATGGCGCAAGCTCGTCCGCTACGCGAGCGCAGAGCCCGGCTGGTGGACCGATACCCCACGAGACGCTTTCGATTTGTCGGCACCAGCGGCAAAGGAGCGCTTGCCACGCCTGCTTTCGTCATTGGGCCTTGATGGCAAAATTCTCGACAAGCCACTGGCCGAACTGTCGACCGGAGAGCGCCAGCGTTTGGCACTGGTTCGCGCGATCATCGACGAGCCGCGCGTATTGCTGCTCGATGAACCAGCGGCCGCCCTCGATCCGCAATCGGTGGCGCTGGTCGAGGAATTGATCAAATTCCAATTGCTGGCCGGCCGCAGCGTCGTACTGGCGAGCCACGATCAAAACCAAATCGAACGTCTTGCGCACGTTCGGCTGCAACTTGCCAAGTCGATGGTTCCACCGCGAGGCAAGCCCAAATGAATTACGTTCCCCTTGCACTCTCCGACCTTGCAATCGCCGCCGCGCTCGTGGCGTTAAACGGCGCGATTTCCATGGCCTACGGCTTGCGACTGGAAAAAAGTCTGACCATCGCCTCGATCCGTATGATCGTGCAGCTGGCGCTCGTTGCTGTCGTTTTGAAGTTTATCTTCGCGCAGACATCGCCGCTATGGACCGTCCTGTTCGCGGCCGTCATGGCGGTGGCGGCGGGTGCTGAAGTCGTGATGCGCCAGGAACGACGCTTCAAAGGCTGGCGCGCGATGCTGCTCAGCTCAAGCCCCGCTTTCGCCGCTGGGCTGCTCACAACGTTTATTGCACTGGCCGTGATCCAGCCATCGCCCTGGTATGCCCCGCGCTTTTTGTTGCCCATCCTCGGCATGATCGTTGGCAATGCGATGTCTGGCGTCGCTCTCGTGCTCGACACGGCGACGGCGAGCGCTGCGCGCGAACGCCAATCGATCGAAGCCCGATTGGCTCTGGGCGCGACCCGTTTTCAAGCGTTTGAAGACATCCTGCGCCGCAGTTTGCGGACCGGGTTGATGCCGATCCTCAATCAGATGGCAGCCGCTGGTATCGTCTCTCTGCCGGGCATGATGACGGGGCAAATTCTGGCTGGCATCGACCCGGTCGAGGCCGCCAAGTATCAGGTGATGATCATGTTCCTGATCGCTGGCGCGACAGCAATTGCAGTTTTGGCGGGCGGCCTCGCAGCGGTACACCTGATGACTGACGAGCGTCACCGCTTGCGCCTGGATCGGCTATCCAAGCCCAATCAAAACTAAAGCCCGCGAGCGCTGAGCGCTGCGAGCTTTAGTTCATTGTGATTTCGTTGGCGCAGTCGGACAGGTAGCCAGACCGCTATTGCACCGGTGCAGACTCGGGTTTTTCAGGCAACGGCGCCTTAGGCTTCACTTCGGCGGCCTTCGCAGCATCGCCAGACGATAATGATTTGGCTTTGGCCTTGACCGCAGTCTTTACGGGCTTTGGCGCATCAGCGGACGTCGCTGACCCCGTGCTGTTGGTTGATGCCGTGTCTTTCTTCTCGGCCTTCTTTTCTGCGCTGGCTGGTGTCTGGCTCGCGGTCGCATCCTTTTTCGCGTCAGACTTATCAATCGAACCGGTGGTCGTCTTGGATGGCGCCGCCTTCGCGTCAGCTGACGTTGGCTCTTTGACGTTTGGCATTCCCGGCACGGCTGGGCCGTCCCAGCAGACGCTGGCTGATGCTTTGCAGGTGTGCTCGTCAAACAGAATGAAGTTCAAGAACATCTCGCACGAAACGTCCTTCTTGCCGGTCACATACTTTTTGATGCCGTGTTCGACAGCCCATTTGCTGACGTACTTGTCGAGCAGCCCTTTGGCATCTTTCGTTGGCCCGTCTTTGCCGTAGTCGTTGACGGAAAAAGCTAGCCGCGTGCACGTCGCCGAAGCAGGCGATGCCGCAACAGCCGCGATCAATGCAACGGCCGCCGCCGCGGCCAGAGTATGGAATGTTCGGCGCATAATTTTTTAGTCTCCAGCTGACCCAGAATCTGTGTTGTCCACATTATATCCGCGCGCTCGAGCCATGAATAGGGCGATGGGCACAAAACCCACAGAGCGTGGCAAAAACACTTTGGAATATTGCAAAAATACAAAAGGCGGGATTACACCCGCCTTTGCCGAAATACTCTGAAGATGGAATTATCGATCAATTCATGTAGGGCGAATCACCGCCGCGGAAGCCGATGCCCGAATCGAAGAAGAAGCCGTGATCGAAGGGGCCAGCCGTCGTTTGGCGGTCAAGCGAGGGATCACGATAAACGTCGGCGCCGCCATTGAGCGTGCGGGTGTTGCCATAGGTATTGATCGAATGCGAATATTCATAAGAGTAGCCGCCGCGCCGCTCGACGTGACCCTTGACTTGCGGTCCGCTGCGATAGCTGTGGTGCCGGTCGCCAGCGGCTGATGGAGCCGCAGTAGCTAGAGCCAAGCCACTGAGAAGGCTCGCTGAAATAAGAAATTTGAAAACCATTTTGCCTCTCTCCGAACCTCTTAAGGGTTCGCCTTGCGCGGAGTCTAACCAAAATCCTCTACAGTTCCTTCAACTAACGACAGGGCTTTTGTCGTTTCATTCGAGCTTGTCACCCAACGATCACTGTCCCCAGCGTTAATCGCCGGGCACCGAACAGGGTTCCGGCCAAGTCAGCATAATGATTGTAAGATATATACTTGCGTTGTGGACGTGCTTGGATGACCCGAGCTCGGTGGCTGATATGGCGGATCAACCGTCAACGGCTCTGCCCGCTAACATCAGATGGAGGACGACATGGATATCGTTACACTTTTGGTTCAATTGGTCAGCGGTGCACTCGGCGGTAACGTCGCTGGCTCGCTGTTGAAAAATCTCAGCTTGGGAACGCTTGGAAATTCGATCGCCGGTATCGTTGGCGGCGGACTTGCCGGACAAGTTTTGAGTTCAGCTCTCAATTTGCCGACCGCAGTTGGTGGTGTCAGCGGTGCAATCGACCCGATGGCCATCATTACCCAGTTGGTAACCGGCGGCGTTGGCGGCGGCACACTGATGGCGATCATTGGCCTGCTGCGCAGCGCGATGGCGAAGTCATAATGTTAAGGTGAGACGAAGGTTCGCCATTGTTAAAGTGCGAACCTTCGTCTTGCTTTTACACCGGCTGCAACCAGCGCCTTGGAGGCTAAAGCGTCAGGCGCAAGCGCGGCGCTTGGAAACACAATGCGGCAGGGTGCTGGCCGAATCGCATTTCGTCGTGATCGAGCCCGACGCCGTCCAGTTGTGTGCCGCGATCGAATTCTTGAGTGCGGCTTCAGACATGAACTTCGCCAGGTCTTCGGTGACCATCGTAGCTTCGCCACCAGCGATGACACATTTGCCGCCCTTGGCTTCGACGGTCGCCGTCATGAACGCCGTCGACAGGCCTGCTAATCCCGCAACCAAAGCTGCGCCGGCAATAAATTTCTTCATGTCAATCCTCCGTGTTTAGCCTCGCCCCGCCCTCATGGCGGTTAGAGGTCCCCTTCGATAATCTCTTAAACAAACTCAGGTCAGCTCGGCACTTGTGTGCAATCTGCTCGCAGATTCTGCATTAAGCAATCGGGCTTAGCCAGAGCGGGAACGGCGTTTTCATAACATCGTGGCGCGTACGCCACGCACACTCAGTGTGACAGTATAAAAATGCGACTTGTGCTCACGGCGCTGTTTGCGAGTTGATGGCCTTTGGATTTTTGCCGCGTGTGCAAAATTCAACCGCCGCTTGGCCAGCCATCACCCCAGCCGCTCAACCGGTGGGTCGCGCCTGCGCCCTCCGCCAAAATTGCGACGAGGAAAGGCAAGAGAACTTCGAGGTCTTGGCGCAACCGGAACGGCGGATTGACAACGAGGATACCGGTCGCAGTCAGCCCCGGCAAAGCGCCCGGCGCAGCGGTCCACAGCCTCGCATCGAGCGCCTTGGTTGTGCCAGCGACATGCATCCGACTGATGAAGCGGTCGGCCGCACGTTCGTTTTTGAGCGGATACCAGATAAGAAACGTGCCGGTCGCGAACCGGACAAGCGCGTGCTCCATTGCGTCAGCGAGCCGTTCGAATTCATCGGTCTGCTCAAATGGCGGATCGATGAGAACCGCGCCCCGGCGCTCTTTCGGCGGCAACAGAGATTTAATCGCGGTCCAAGCGTCGAGGTTCAAAACCTTGGTATCGCGCACCTTATGAAACTCGAGTTTCAATGCGTCGTAGTCCTCGACGTGCAACTCGTTGGCCACGAGTTGATCGTCGCGCCGCATCAACATCCGGGCGAGCAGCGGACTACCGGGATAGAATTTCAAAGCTCCATCGCGATTCAAATCGCGCACCGCTTGCAGGTAGGGCTCAAGGATAAGGGCGGTGGAGGGCGGCGGCGAAGCGCCCATCAAGCGGCCGATGCCTCCGGTCCATTCGCCGGTCTTGCCCGCTTCAACGCTCTTTAAGTCATAGCGCCCACTGCCGGCATGGGTGTCAATGATCCGGAATGGCGTTGGTTTGAGTGTCAAATGACTGATGACGCGCGCCAGAATGGCGTGCTTCAAGACGTCAGCGAAATTTCCAGCGTGATACGCGTGGCGGTAATTCATGGCCGCCACGTTGAGCCGGGCCTTGGCGCTTTAGTCAAGCGCTCAAGCTTTTTTGGTCCAGCTGCCCGTTTCGGTTTGCTGCCAGTAGGCGACGCTGCAGCCGGCGGACTTAGCCTGCGTCCAATGCGTCCGCGCGGCCGCGACCGCGTCGCTGTCGTTGCCATCGAACATGAAGATCAGCCGTTCGGCACCATCGAACCTCTGCGGCTGGGCGCCTTCGACCAAAAACCGGACACCCGCGCCATTGGGCGTTTCCGGGCCTGTCGTTAGGAACACCGGCTGTTCCGCGCTCGATCCGGCTTTTGCCGTGCCATGAGGCAGAAAACTATCTTCCGAATAGGTCCACAGCGCCAAATCAAGCGCTTCAAGCCGTTCGGCCGTGCCAGCCTGGATAACTGCACGCCAGCCGCGCTGCAACGTTTTCTCAACCAAGCTTGGAAGTACGCGTTCAAGCGGCTGACGCTCGAGGTGATAAAACCAAACGTCTGCCGGTTTTGACGTCATCGGCTCGAACCCAGGAAAAAGTTTTTCGCAATGCCGCTTGTATGACGAGCCGCCGGGGCCACATAGCTCAGTCCGGTGCGGCGCCAGGTGCGGCTGTCGCCCGTGCGGGCGGTCAGCGAAGCGGCGTACGTCATGTTTGCCCTTTGCTCCCGCCCGCTGCGATTTTTACGGGCTCCGCTTGCTACGCTTTTACGGGCTCCGCCCCGTGCGCTGTCGCGGCGATTACCGCTTCAAATATTTTGCAGGGACTTCACCCGCATCGACCAGCGCACGTATGCACGGCCGAGACAGGTTCTTGCGGTTGCTCTCAAAGCAACGCGACGTCTCGGTGCTGTCGGGCGAATATTGCGAGCAGAACTGGTCGTAGTCTCCAGCACATTCCTTGCGCACCTTTTTGCCGACGGCGAGCGCGGAACTCGCCGTGAACCCGGCAATCGCTGCGACCGCAACGGCAATCTTCAGACTGTTGGCAAAGTTTGACATTGAGAGTGATCCTTCGGGTTCGTTCAATTTCAGCCAAGCTTGCGGCGGATACCGTTCCGCCGTCTTATCACCCAGCGCCCATGATAGCGCAGGTGGGGTTGCCGGGAAAAGCCCGTAAAAAATGGCCCTTCCGGGGCTATTTTTTGTCGAACGGATTTTCGCCTTTGCGCAAATTGAAGCGCACCGGCACACCTGGCAAATCAAAAGCCTGACGCAGCGAATTCGTGAGATATTTCAAATAGGAATTTGGTAGTGCTTCCGCACGCTGACAAAACGCCACAAAGGTCGGCGGGCGCGTCGATGGCTGCGTCACATAGCGGATCTTGATGCGCCGGCCGCTGGCCGCAGGCGGTGAGTGGCGCGACAAAGCTTCAGCCAGCCAACGATTGAGCTGGTTGGTTGGAACGCGCCGGTTCCAAATCTCATAAGTTTTAACAATGTTCGCCATCAGCTGATCGAGGCCACTTTCGCCGCGCGCCGAGATCGTGACCAGCGCGACACCGGGCACCTGGGCCAAGCTGTCTGCGACCGTTTCGCGAAGCTCGCGTAGCTTTTTCTGCTTGTCTTGAACGAGATCCCACTTGTTGACTGCGATGACGAGCGCCCGGCCCTCTTCGGCGACCATGCCCCCGATTGTCAGGTCCTGCTTTTCAAACGGGTGCTCGGCATCAATCAACAGCACCACGACTTCGGCAAACCGGATAGCGCGCACAGCATCGCTCGCCGACAGCTTTTCAGCGAGTTCCGTGATGCGCACTTTGCGGCGCAAACCGGCCGTATCGAACAGCCGGATCGCTTGGCCCTTATAAATGATGTCGCTGGCGACGCTGTCGCGCGTTAGACCGGGTTCGGGTCCCGTGATCATCCGGTCTTCGCCGATGAGCGCGTTGACCAGCGTCGACTTGCCGGCATTGGGCCGGCCAACGATGGCAACTCGGATCGGCTTTTTGGCCCGTTCGGGTTCAGCAACCTCGTCTTCGACGGGGTCGTCCCGGTTAGGTTTGCGGCTGAGCGCCAATTTAAGTCCCAGCGCGGCCGCTATGTCGATGACGAGATCGCTCAAGCCTTCGCCATGCTCGGCTGAGATTGCCAGCGGGTCGCCAAAGCCGAGTGAAAAGGCTTCGTAAAAACCATCCGTGCCTTGGCGGCCTTCGGCTTTATTGGCAACGAGAATGACCGGCTTGCCTGACGTGCGGACGAGCCGCGCGAACGAAATATCCGTCGGCGTGATGCCCGCCCGGCTGTCGATGACGAATAGAACGAGTGCGCAGTCCTCTATGGCTTTCTCGGACTGCTTGCGCATCCGATCGGCGATCGATCCGGGCTTTGCTTCCTCAAGACCGGCGGTATCGACGAGCTGAATGGCGGCCCCGCCGAGGTCGGCGACGCCTTCGCGGCGGTCGCGCGTCAGACCTGGAATATCGGAGACGAGTGCTGCCCGCGTGCCCGTCAACCGGTTGAACAAGGTCGACTTGCCGACGTTAGGGCGCCCGATAATTGCGACCACGGGGGTGGTGGTGCCTGCAATAGCGATAGCTGGACGTTTAGACATGATGGAAACGATTGGGGCCTGAAAAAGCGAGGGCCCCTCGTGGGGGCCGCTCTTCAAGTGCCGTCTCTAGACCATTTCTCAGTTGAGAGCGATCAGTTTCGCTTCATCCGTCAGCACGAACATCCGCCCCTGCGCGACGACGGGGGGAATATAGACCGCACTTCCCAGCTCCAACTGGCTGCCGACCTTGCCGGTCGCGGCATCGACGCCGGTCAATTTACCTTTATTCGAGATCAGCCAAAGCGTTCCGCCAGCCAAAACGGGGCCTGACCAAGTTTTGGCGTCAGGCAGCTGAGCGGTCCAGCGGACCTTGCCGTCGCGGCGGGCCAGCGCCATCACCGCGCCATGCGTGTCGACAACGTAAATCGTGTCGCCAGCTACCCACGGGGCCTGGGTGCCCGGCACGTTAATCGACCACAGGCGTTCGCCCGATTTCGATTGCGTTGCGATCATCCGTCCAGCGTGGCCAACGGCAAACACCATGCCGCCGTCGATGGCCGGGCGGGCGGCATCACTCATAGAGGCAAGCTCAGAGGTGGAGCGGGTGCGCGCCAGATTCTCAGACCATACCGGGCTGCCATCGGTGATCTTGTAAGCGAGCAATTCGCCCGAGGGATAGGGTACGACGACGATCTCGCCATCGACCGCCGGGCTCGTTGATACCGTCAAGCTGGCCGCTTGCGGCAGCCCGCGCACCGACCACACCTCAGCGCCATCAATGCCAGACAAGCACACCAAACGGCCTTGCACGGTGACGACGAAAACGCGATCATCGTATGCGGTCGGCGCCGAACGCACGGGTGCACCGAGAGATTTTTCCCAAACTTTTCTGCCCGACGCCGGGTCAAGCGCGACGGCCGAACCGAAACCGTTGGCGACGTAGATCCGGCCGCCGTCAGCTGCTAAGCCACCGCCATGGCCACCGCCGCCGTTTTCGTTCTCAGGTTTGGTCGAAACTTGGAAGACCCTGCCGCCCGTCATGGAGAATGCCGTGACGACGCCGTGCGCATCCAGCGTAAAGACTTTGCCGTCGTAAACGATGGGGCTGGCCATGATGCGCCCGGTCTTGGACGAACCCTCGCCGGCATCACCGCGCCAAACCTGATGCACGGAACCTGCAAGCGCGAGGTGTCCCGGCGCATTGTTGGACGACCCACCCGGCTGAGCCCAGGCATCGTTGGTTTTCTGGGGCGGTAAGGTAATGGGCTGATCGGCGTCGGCGAGATTGTTGGCGATGCTTTCGGTCGTCTGCACGATAGGAATTCTGCGCCCCGGCAACGGCGTTTGCTTTTCCTTGAACGGATTGAGCTCCGACAGCTTCGGCAAGGTCGGGCCTTCGCTCGAGCATGCGCAAAGTAGGCATGCAGCGGCTGCGAGTGAGAACCCGATCCTAGCGCGCTGGACGAACCCGAGGCTGCTCGACATAGCTTTCCTACTTCTTTTCAGGTTCGGCTTTCTTCTCAGCCTCTGCCGGCGCGGAAGGTGCCGCACCGGTCGCGCCTGCACTTGTATCAGTGGCGGCTGCAGGGGCCGCAGGCGTCGTAGACTTCTCCGGCGCGGTCGTCATTGACTTCTCCGGCGCGGTCGCCGCTGCAGACTTGGCAACTTCCGTGGCAGCGATCACCGCCATAATGACTTTGATCCTCTCCTGGATCGGTCGCGACGCCGTCGGATCGATCAGCAGCGGCTCGAGATATTTGCGCGCTTCATCGAACTTGCCAGCTTTGAAGGCAGCTATTCCCAATAGCTCGCGCGCGCTGGTCTTGAACGCGCCGTCGTCGCCAGCCAATGGTGTTGCCCGATTCTGTATCTCGGTAAAGTCCGCCTCACCCAACCGCAGCGAGGCTGCCTGGAGTTGTGCATAGCTTTTCAACAGCGGATCGGACGAACCGTCCTTGGCGAGCGCTTCAAAAGCCGCCAACGCCTCGGCCGATTTACCGGCTTTTACGTATTCGCCAGCGACGTGCAGCTTGGCCAGCGCGGCGTATCCCTTCGGCCCCGTATCGGCAATGGCTTGGAAGGCCTTGGCAGCATCGTCCGACTTTTTATCGCTTTCAAGCCGCAACGCGGCGGAAAAATCGGCACCTGCCGATTGGGCCGCAGAAACGCGGCGATTTTCGAGAAATTTAAAGCCGCCGACTGCAGCCACAATCAGCATGGCACCTGTCACTATGAGCGTATTGTAGCGTTCCCAGAGTTTCTGAAGCTGCTCGCGGCGAAGTTCGTCGTCGACCTCGCGTAACAGGCTATCGCTTTCGTTCGACATTCGTCCGGCTCTCCTTGCCTTCGTTTATTCTAAGTTCAGCCGAAAGCCTGAGCATACCAGAGAACTCGCAGCAGCACGGCATAGATACCAGCCAACGTTGCGCGGCAAGCCCCGAACGCCGGGCCACAGAAACCCGGTCGTTCAACATGTCTTGCTCAATTGCTCGTTGTTTTCGGCTTTTTCGTGGCTTTTACAGACGCTTGCACCGGCATTGCAGGATCTAGCAGAGGTTTATCCTGCTTCATGGCGTAGGTGTGCTCTAGAGCTGGAAAGGTCCGCGCTTTGACTTCTGAGGCGTAACTGGCAATGGCGCTGTCGATGGCGGCACCGATCGCGCCGAACTCTTTGACGAATTTCGCCGTCTTGGGCGACAGGCCGAGCATATCTTCCATGACCAGAATTTGGCCGTCGCAGGCTGGCGAGGCACCAATACCGATCGTCGGCACCGCGATCGATCGAGTTATTTTGTCCGCCAGCGGCTCGGCCATCGCTTCCAACACCACCGCGAAGGCGCCAGCTTCTGTCACCAAGCGCGCATCTTCCTCGATTGCGGCCCACTGATCCTGACTGCGACCTTGAGTTTTGAACCCGCCATAAACATTGACCGACTGCGGCGTCATGCCGATGTGGGCCATAACCGGAATACCTCGATCAACGAGGAAACGGATGGTTTCTGCCATCCGCCGACCGCCTTCGAGTTTCACCGCCCCGCAATCGGTCTCCTTCATGACGCGCGCGGCGTTGCGGAACGCCATCGCTGGGCTTTCTTCATAGGTGCCAAACGGCATATCGATCACGACGAGCGCGCGCTTGGACCCGCGCACCACGGCGCGCCCGTGCATAATCATCAAGTCGAGCGGAACGGGAACGGTCGTCTCGTAACCGTGCATGACCATGCCGAGGCTATCGCCCACGAGCAGAAAATCGCAGTATTTATCGGCCATCGCAGCTGTGTGGGCGTGATACGACGTCAGCGAAACGATTGGCACGCCGCCTTTACGAGCCGTGATATCTGGTGCCATCAACCGGTGCGTCGAGACTTGTAGAGACATGGGGGCCGTATCCTGCACGTGAAGCCATGAACCAGCTTGCGAGCATTTGAATAGGGCTTTGCGGCCCCAAACGCACGCCGCGTTCCAACGCTCTGGTAAATTATCCCGCGTTCACGACCGCCTCCCAGCACCTTCGCTCGCCCTAATATGGGCAAATCGTTGAATTGCCGCAACATACTGTCAACGATCAACCGAGGTTATGTGGGCTTGGCATTGCGCCTGTTGCCCGACGTCCTATAACCAAATACGTTCTCGATCCGGTGGGACTTTTGTAAGCCAGAATGAAATGCGGGTGGGTGGCTTTATCGTGCGTGGGAATTGCCAATCTCGTAGGCACTTGAGCGGGTTGAAGCCAACAACGGCTTTCCTCTGGATCAATATGCTGTGTGCCGTCTGCGGCGCTGACACCGCAGACGCGCGCCGGGTTGCCGTGCAATCGGTTGCCCAATTGCAGCCGCGCGCGCCCGGTCCCTTACTGGTCCTCGTGTCCGTGCGCAAACAGCGCATTCGCGTGTTTGACAATAATGGGCCGATCACCGAGAGCCGCATCTCGTCTGGCCAACCGGGCTTTGACACCCCAACCGGGGTATTCTCAATTCTGGAAAAACACGTCACCCACTCCAGCAACATTTATGAGGGCGCGCAGATGCCCTTCATGCAGCGCATTACATGGTCTGGCATCGCACTGCACGCCGGCATTGTGCCGGGATACCGCGCTTCGCACGGCTGCGTGCGGTTGCCCTACAATTTTTCCAAATCTCTGTTCGATGTAACCAAGGTCGGCAACCGGGTTGTCATTTCGCAAGAGGAAGTCGAGCCCATCGCCTTCACACACCCGGGCCTATTCAAGCCGTTGCCGGTGGATTCGCCCGGCGGCGCCGCAGCGCTTGTCGTTGAAGATCGCAAGCTTGCGGTCAACGATGCAGACCCTGCCAAATCTGAGGAGGTGCGCCGCCTGCTAACGTCCACCGAACCTCCCGCCTCGACCGATGGGGCCGGCACGCCTGAGCGTCCGCGCTCGCGCGCCGAAGCAGAACGTGTCGGCAATGCTCGCCTGCTCGAGCTGCAATCTGCGATGCGAACCGCCGACGCTCGCAAAACCGCTTCTGCCCTCAAAGCCCGGTCCGCCATGCGCGCTGCTGAAGACGCGGAAAATCAGCTTAAAGGCGAACGGCTGATTGTGGAAAATTTCAAGCGCGCAGCCGAGACGGCTGAGAAAAATCTTGGCGCTGCGCGCGGCGGCTATGAAGACTATATGAACGCTGCCGCAAGCCTCGCGGGCTCGAAAGTCAACGCGACCACGGACGACCGCGAGGCTGAGCTCGAAGAGCGCATCCTCGATCTGACGATTGAAGCCGACACCGCCCGCAGCGAATATCAACGGCGCAACTCAGAACTGCCCGACGTCAAGGCGATCACGGCCGACGCAGAGGCCGTGCGCAGTGCCGCCCTCGACGACGTCAAAACTGCAATTGCGCAATTGCGCTCCATCGAAGCCGAAACCATCAATGCTCAACGCGACATCACGCGGCAAGCCCGCACGCTATCAGTTCTGATCAGTCTCAAATCGCAGCGCATTTATGTGCGCCAAGGCTTTGAACCCGTGATCGAAGCGCCGATTTCGGTTGAAGGCGGCGGCGCGATCAAAGTCGGCACGCACGTTTTCACCGCGATGGACTACGCCCCCGGCGGCAACGACTTCACCTGGAAGCTAGTCAGTGCGCAGACGCCAAACTTACCAAATGAAGATGACACCGCTCGCAAAGGAAAAAAGCGGGACGATCGCGCAACGCCCAACAACGCCAATACGAGGGCCGCGCGCGCCGCACTCGATGCGATCAAGATACCCGATGAAATCCGCCAGACGATCGCCGAGCGGATCAGACCCGGCGCATCGCTGATCATCTCCGATCGCGAGCAAAGCGGGGAAACGGGCGATGGCACGGAATTCGTCGTTCTAACGCGCTAAAGCCCAAAGCTGCCCGTGTATGACTAGCCCAACGGCGACACACCGATCAGCCATTTATGACCGCCAACCAGCATCGCTGCATACAGCGCGACGCCAACCGCGACGACGATCACATCGTTGATAATCCCGCTCGGCTGAGCGTTACCAAGCGGACCTTTGGCCCCTCTTTGCTCAACCGAAATGCGATCATAGATCGCGTAGGCGAGAAAGCTGCCAAACAGCAGCACCGAGGCCACATCCCCATTGGCGAACAAGTGGGCCAGTGCCCAAATCATGATGGCGGTCAACATCGGATGCTTGACGGCAGTGCGGATGCGGGAAGGAACGTAAGCTGCTACGAGCAAAATCATCGCGGGCAGCATGAGCGCCAAGGCCACGTGACGCCCCCATAGTGGGGCTTGCCACAACACGGGGTTCTTACCCGGAAGAAGTTGCATCTTGTGATAACCCATCACGATGACGGCAAGCGAGATCAGCGACACAATTGAGAAGGTGGCCGCGTACAATCCGGGTCCAAGGCGCGCGCGCAGCCCGGCGCGAATTTCCGGCGACGTCGGCACAAGGTGAAGCCCTAAGAAAATCACCAAGCCGACGATCAAAAGCATCATGAGGGTTTTCTCCTTGCCGACCCGCAGTTGGCGCCGACCAAGCTCTTACTTGCAATCGACAACATTTCAAAGGCGCGACGTTCACGCCAGCTGCGAACCTGCAGCCCTAACATCTGTGGATAGCGGCTCAATTGCAACGTGAACTCACGCCCGCACCCTATACTTGGCCCTGCGATCTTACATCATAGCAATTGGCGGTCTTCATGCGCTTAGCGACATATAACGTCGAGAACCTTTTTTTGCGCGCCCGCGCGCTCAATCTTGATGATCCCGCGCAAGCCAAACCGATCCTCGATCAGTTCGCAGAGATCAATAATTTATTTGAGGAGGCTGTCTACACCGACGTCATGAAAGCGCGGATACTTGCGATCCTGGCCGCTCTCGGGATCGATAAGAAAAACGACAGCCGCTACGTGATCTTGCGGGAAAATCGCGGCCAGATCGTCACCTATACCAAACTCAAGGGGACCCGTATCGTCGCCAACGGGCGCGCCGACTGGGTTGGGTGGCTCGAGATGAAGAACGACGTCATCAACGAAGTGGCGACGCGCAACACCGCGCAGGTGATCCGCGACGTCAACCCCGACGTGCTGGCCGTCATCGAATGCGAGGGGCGCCGCGCACTGAAAGAATTTTCAAGCCAGCTGTTGCCGGCGGTGAAAGCCGAGCCGTTTGAAAACATCATGATGATCGAAGGCAACGACGATCGCGGCATCAATGTCGGCGTCGCCACCAAGCATGGCTATCACATCGGCTGGATGCAAAGCCACGTCGACGACAAGACGACGCTCGGCGAGCACGTCTTCAGCCGCGACTGCCCGGAATACGGCATCCGCACGCCGAAACGCGAGACGCTGTGGTTGCTCGTCAATCACTTCAAAAGCAAAGGCTACGGCGATCAGGACACATCGACCCGCAAGCGCTGGCTGCAGGCTGAATCCGTCCGCCGCATCTTGGAACGGCTCGAAGCTGAAAAAGCAGCGCTCATCGCGGTGGCCGGCGACTTCAACGATAGTCCAGACAGCGCCGCACTTCACCCCTTGCTCGTCGAATCCGGCTTCAAGGATATCTCCGTGCATCCCTCGTTTTCGTCGGACGGACGGCCGGGTACGTTTGGGCGCGCCAGCGCTGCCGACAAGATCGATTATATTTTATTGTCGCCGGCACTCTACCAGCGCGTGAAAGGTGGCGGCGTCTGGCGCAAAGGCGTGTGGGGTCCCAACAAGTCGCCGCTGTGGGAGGTTTATCCGGAAATGAAATCGCCGTTCCACGCCGCATCCGATCATGCGTGCGTTTGGGCGGACTTGGATATTTAGCGTTGAGCTCAATTTATCGCGTGCAGCAGCGGATGATCCTCGCGCAAAGGGCTATCGAGTTTGACGCCGGTGCGGCCACCGCGATCCCAGATGATGACGCCGGTCAGCGTTTCGATGCCGGGCACTGCAATCGATATCAAACGGCCCGGAATGCCACCCTCAACGCCGCTCAGCCCAAAGCCGGAGATCGAGGCGTTGTCGAGCACGGCGCTTTGTTCGCTACCGCGATAAACGACGCGAACTTGAATGCCGATCTCATGACGCTTGGAGGCACGGCTTTCGGCCCAGCCTGGAACCGTGACGCACCCACTATCATCGATGCAAGGCCGTTCGCCGCGTTGGGCTGACCCTAATAACGCATCTGCGTGCTGGTTTACTCGGGGCGCGACGCGATAACCGTTGTCGTCCAGGATTTGGCGCACAGACCGTGCCGCATCGATCGCGGCAACACAGACGCGGCGCCAGGCGTCTTCCAGTTTCTCGCCCTCGACGCGCCGCACCGCTGCGGTTTCGGCAGGATTAAGATCGACAAAGTTCTCCGTCAGCCGTTGAGCAAATTCGAGCCGGGTATAATAGGCCGGAACAGACAGGATGCTTTCTATTTCAGTATCCGCCAGGATACTTGCAACAACGGAGGGATAGATGAGCGGAGTGGCTGGCGTATAGCACAGCATATCCCGAGCCGTGGTTCGGCCCGCGCCGCCCTCCAGCAATGCGGTTGCGATACTGGCCGACACCGCCACCAGAACTTGGGCCTGTTCGATCTCGACGAGCACGGCTTGCAATTGGCGCGCGGCACCTGCAGTCAGCGCATCCGCTGTCACCACTTCGCCATCGCGGGAACCGTCGTTCTCGCAGATCCAGCGCTCGTAATCGCGCGTCAAATAATCGAGATAGGCCATCGTCGCCTCCACGAGAAAAACTTCACAATATCTGCATTTCAAAAATTTCCCCTGAAGGTAGGGAGGAAAACTTAATTCCGATTTAAGCGTAATTGGATGAAAGCGTTCGGGGGCCCCCGTGGCCGGTCAGGGCAGATAGCCCTTATCGAGATCGAGCGCTTGGCGATCGACCGTGCGCCCCTTGGCATTCTTGTGCACGGCCGACCAGGAAAGATGGGTTCCAGCCTCCTCGGATGACGCCGAGCGCAGCGAAACCGACACGGAATGGTTCTTCGAAAGCTCAAGAGGATTTAACAGCGGAAAATAAAGTTGCTCCCAGTGCGTCGGCGGCGCGCCAGGTGCTGTCGATAAGCCAAGACCCGGCGTCAGATGTGCATTCCACCAATAGGCAAAGCCATAAATCTTGGCTGGTTGAGAGGCCGTCCAGCTGACCTCACCCCGGCGTTTAGTGCGGGCGTCTTTCATCAGGTCAATGGTATCCCAGATTGTGCCGCTCGCGCCGCCGTCGAGTAGTTCGCTCGTTTTGATTTGGCGGACGTAAACGTTGTTGAAGCTCATCGCCTTGGCGATCTCTAAGTTCAAGCCAACACCTAAGTTCAAGCCAGCACCCGCGCTGTCCCAGACATTGAGCTCCTCGTGCAGCCGCGATGTCACGACTGGGGCCACGAATTGCTCGATGCGGCTCGGCAAAAGAATTCCGCCCGGCCGCAGGTGTCGCGCCCGGGCATCGGCCAGCGTCGCGATGATATTTTCCTCCAACGCATAGTTGCCAAGCGTTTCCGATACGACGACATCGACTTTGGGCGGGTCTTGGAATTCGGTTGAATGACAGGCAAAGAGCTGGCAGTTTTTCGCTTTGTTGGCTTTCAGAATTTGTGCGGCCACGCCGGCTACGGCGGCGGTCTCGTAGAGATAAACTTGTTTGGCGCCCAGCCGTGACGCCATCAGGCCTAACAGCCCCGTGCCCGCGCCTATATCGGCAACGATGGTTTTTCCCGGCACGATAACTTGGGCGAGCGCCTTGCAGAACGCCGCGTTGCGAACTTTGTCGGCAATCAGCGTTCGGTGATATTCGATGCGCATGTCAGCTCTGGGCCTCGCGGGTCGGCATCATACTTTTAGCCTTTGGCCGCGTACCTGATACAGCGTCAGTGCGGTTGCGATCGCGAGGTTGAGGCTGTCGAGTTGACCGCTCATGGGAATTTTGACCCGCCGCGTACACACAGCGAGCGCCGCGTCGGACAATCCAGGTCCCTCGCTGCCCATGACGATCAGCTCAGGGGCGCGAAACGAAACGCTGCGAAAATCGTCGCGCGCCGACAAATGCGTGGCGATGACATCGCCGGGCCAGGACTTTGCAAAATCAGCGAAGTCCTCGCGCTCCATTTTTACCAACGGCACGGCGAACACAGACCCCATCGTGGCGCGGATGGTTTCGGGCGCAAAGGGGTCGCAGCAATTGCCGACTAGGATTACGCCCGCAGCACCTGCCGCCTCGGCCGTGCGAATGATTGTGCCAAGGTTGCCCGGATCGCGGACTTCTTCGAGAACGATCCAAGTGGCATTTTCAGACACGGCTGGCGGGGCGGGCGCGGGCACAAACTTCTGCCGGAAGACGCCCAACATCGTTTGCGGATTGTCTTTCGAGGCGAGTTTCGCCAACACCGCTTCCGACACTTCGAGAACTTCGGCGCGCTCGTTGTGCGCCCATGTCACGAGAGCGCGCTGGATGCCGCTCGCTGCGGTGCCCGTTTGCATGACCAAAGTTTCGGGGCGAAAGCCGTTATCGCGCGCGGTGACGAGGATTGAGACACCCTCGGCCACGAACAGCCCCGTCTCCTTGCGCACCTTGCGCATCTCGAGCGCCCGGATCGCCTTGACGCGATCGTTCGTCAAACTGGTGATCACCAGGGTGGCGCTCATTGGCCGGTCCTCCAGCGCACAAACAGGGAGGTTGGTACCGAGTTGCCATCCTTGCAGCCGATCGCCAGCTCGCCTGTGTCGAACGTTCCGCGGCGGTCGTTCAGGGTTTGGCGCAAAACCTGATCGAACGCGAGGGCCGATGCGCGGATCGCATACACCGTTAAGACCATTGCAGCCGTGTCGGGGCTGAGAAGTTTCGCGCAATCGTTGAGAAGGCTGGGGAGGTGGGTGAAAAGATCCCAAACTTCGCCTTCTGGCCCGCGACCAAACTTCGGCGGATCGACCAGGATCATGTGATACGTTTTTCCGCGCCGCACCTCGCGCGCTACGAACTTTGCAGCATCGTCAACGATCCAGCGGATCTTGGCGCTCTCCATTTTCGACGCCGCTTGATTTTCCCGTCCCCACGCGATGGCCTTCTTCGACGCATCAACGTGGGTGACTTCCGCACCCGCCCGCGCGGCGAGCAGTGAGGCTGCACCCGTATAGCCGAAGAGATTGAGTACGCGCGGCGGCTCGGATTTAATGTCGGCCAGCTGCGAGACCATCCACTGCCAATGCGGCTGCTGTTCGGGAAACAGGCCTAGGTGCCAAAGTCCGGCAAGCTTACACAGCATTGTAATGCTATCGGGCGATGCCGAAGAAATGGGTACCCGCACCGGCCAAGCGTCGGGCACTGGCTTATCGATGCGCCACTTGCCTTTCTCGTCATCTTCGCCCGAGGCAGAAAACACGGCGTTAGCTTTGCCCCATTGTGCTTTCGAACTTAGTGGCTGCCACAACGCTTGCGGCTCCGGCCGGTCGACGACAATTTTACCGAAGCGCTCGAGCTTGCGCCCTGCCCCGCTGTCGAGCAGCTCATAATCGGGGAAGCCCGCAGAGGTGATCAGTGATAAATTATTGAGGACAGGCATCGGGAGCGCTATAATCCGGACTGTTTAAGCCGACCGCCCTGTAGCATGTTTGTGGATAAGCAGCAGAGGGCGCTGCAGACTCGGCGATAAATCCGTTTCGTGGACAGCCCCGTTTTGAGGGCGTCGCGCGTCGCTCTGAGTAAGCTTGCGGCAATAATGAGCTCATTACCCGTCGAAAACATTGACAGCATGTCGCAACGGGTCACGTGCTAGGCTTTGAAAGCGGAGATTTCAAGTATTTCCCCGGCAACCTAATTCTGCATTACTGGGGTAATATCAGTGGGAGCATGGGTCGCGCATTTTCAACATGATTAATTCAGTTCGTGCAACGAGGCAGCTCCGCTCATGAGCGATATTACTTCAGAGCGAAACGTGAAGGCCAGGCCTCGATCTCGTATTCCAACGATCAGAGCGCGGGTGATCGCTCTGATCGCCATTGTTCTTGTCCCTCTGTTAGGTTTGTTTGCCTGGACGGCGCTGAACTACGCGCGCGCGGAGCGGCAGCTCATCGAGGTACAGCGTACCGACGTAGTCAACAATCTCAATGCTTTAGTTGACCGTGAAATTTCGGGTATTCGGGGCGCATTGCTGGGGCTCGGCACCTCCGACGAACTCCACGCCGGACAATTTGCCGATTTTGCCCGGCAGGCCACCGCCCTGGCCACGCAGCCTCACTTCGTCGCCATTTCGGTTGTCGACCGAAGAGGGCAAACCGTTTACGCGACCACGGCATCGGCCGAACTGTTTTCGCCAGGGACTAACTTCACCGGAAAGGTGTTCAACGGCCAAATGGCGGTATCCAGCGTGACCACCTTGCCCGGATCGAACAAACCTATCGTTGCTGTCGGTGTCCCTGTCTACCGCCAGAGCGAAGTCGTTTACGCACTGATTGCAGCCATCGAGACCGATCGTTTTCAAGATCTGTTCGCCGAGGCGAACCTGAAAGCAAAATGGCTCGCGGCGGTCGTCGACCGCAACGGCCGCTTCGTTACCCGCAGCCTCGAGTATGCCAGTCGCGTTAATACGCCCGCGTCGCTCGCAGTGCAGGAGGTCGCCAAGGGCGATGCTGAATGGGGCGTTTTCGATAATACTACCCTTGAGGGTGTCCGCGTCAGCAATTCCTTCCGCCGTTCGTCATTGAGCGATTGGACATCCGTCATGGCGGTACCGTTGGAAACGCTGAACAGTCCGATGCAAAACACGATGGCTCTGGTTCTGATCGGTGGCACGCTGGTATCTTTCTTGACGCTCGGGTTGGGCTCGCTGATGGCAGCGAGCATCTCAGAACCCGTCCGCAGCTTGAGCAGTGTCGCCGCCGCCGTCGTGGAAGGCCGGGCTCTGCCCGACTTCCCGCAAAAAATCGCCGAGCTCGACGAAGTTCGTTTGGCGTTTGAACATGCCGTCGCCAAGAGCGCCCATCTGTCGGCCATCGTCGCCTCGTCGGGCGATGCGATCATGAGCATCGGGCTCGATGGCCGCATTCAATCCTGGAACCATGGATCCGAAAAGCTATTCGGCTATAGTTCCGCCGAAGCGATCGGGCAGCTGAAACGCCTTGTCATTCCCGACGCCAACGTGGCCGAATTCGAAAAGCATTTGAGTATGATCCGCCGCGGCGAGAGCTTGCGTGCAGACACGGTGCGCCAGAACCGTAACGGCGACCTGATCTCTGTGTCTCTCGACATGGCGCCCATCCTCAGCCCGTCGGGGAAAATTGTCGCGATCTCCAGCATCGCCCACGACATCACCGATCGTAAAGCTGCTCAAGAGCACGAACATTTTCTGATGCGGGAAATCACCCATCGCTCGAAAAACCTGCTCGCCATTGTGCAATCGATGGCGCGGCAAACGGCGCGCTCAAGCGATACCATCGATCAGTTCCAAGCGGTTTTTATGCAGCGTGTTCAAGGGTTGTCTGCGTCGCACGATCTCCTGGTGACAGAAAACTGGGTCGGCGCGCCGCTTTCAGAACTGATCCAAAAACACCTGCAAATGTTCGTCCAAGCCAATCGCGAAAACCTGGAAATTTCCGGGCCGACGGTTTACGTCAACGCCAATGCTGCCCAGGCCTTAGGGTTGGCCATGCACGAACTCGCAACCAATTCTGTGAAGTACGGCGCCCTGTCGTCGTCAGCGGGGAAAATATCCGTGGTTTGGGCTTATGAGCCCGATGGCGGTACGCCACGGCTGGCGTTGACGTGGAAGGAAACCGGCGGCCCTCCCGTAAAGCCGCCGGAGCGCAAGGGCTTTGGCCATTTCGTCATGGAACGCATGGCCGCGCAATCGCTCGACGGAGAGGTCAATATCCAGTTCTTGCCGGGAGGTCTGGTGTGGAAAATATCGATGCCAGCGTCCAACATCGTCAACGATCCCAAAAGCGCCGTCGCGACAACGCGTGCCTCAGGCGTAGCCGCGAGCGCCGCTTGAGCCAAGTGCCTGTGCGCTACAGCTTGCGATCGGCAATCGCTATTCAAGATCCTCCACGACGACGGCGCCACCCTTGATGCGCTGCGCGAGCGCGGCTTCAACAAAAGAATCGATGTCGCCGTCAAGCACCGCATCCGGATCGGTCGAGGCCGCGCCGGTGCGCAAATCTTTCACGAGCTGATAAGGCTGCAAGACATACGACCGGATCTGATGACCCCAGCCGATGTCTGTTTTGGAGGCCTGCTCGGCGCTGGCTTTCTCCTCGCGGCGCTTCAATTCCTGCTCGTACAGGCGCGCTTTAAGGCGCCTAAATGCGATATCTTTGTTCTGATGCTGCGAGCGCTGCTCTTGTGCGAAGATCACGATGCCGCTCGGCTTGTGAACAAGACGCACGGCCGATTCCGTTCTGTTGACGTGCTGACCGCCAGCGCCCGACGATCTGGCAAACGATATCTCGACGTCGGCCGGGTTGATGTCGATATCGATCGTGTCGTCCACCACAGGATAGACCGTGACGGAAGCGAAGCTCGTGTGGCGGCGCGCGTTGCTGTCATAGGGGGAAATGCGCACGAGGCGGTGGACGCCAGATTCGGTTTTCAGCCAGCCAAAGGCGTTGTCGCCTTCGATTTCCATCGTCGCCGACTTGATGCCAGCCTCTTCGCCGTCGCTCTGATCGATCAGCTTGACCTTGTAGCCGCGCCGTTCCGCCCAACGCATATACATGCGTGCAAGCATCGATGCCCAGTCCTGGCTTTCAGTGCCGCCAGCGCCGGCGTGGACCTCAAGGTAGGTGTTCATGCCATCGGCTTCGCCCGACAGTAGTGCCTCGACCGAGCGGCGATGGGCATCGCTATCGATGCGGCGCAAAGCGGTTTCGCCCTCCGCGATCGTGCCTTCGTCGTCCTCGGCTTCGCCAAGTTCGATCAATGTCAGAGCATCGTCGAAGTCGCCCTGCAACTTTTTGAAATCGATGATGATGCGTTCGAGCGACTGACGCTGGCGCATGACTTTCTGCGCGGCGCGCGGATCGCTCCAAAGGCTTGGATCTTCGGCCTTGGCGTTGAGCCCGGCTAAGCGTTCTTCAGCTGTTTCCCAGTCAAAGCGACCTCCTCAGGAGGACAAACGCCTCCTTTATGTCGTCGCACAATTTTTGCGCTTCTGCGCGCATGATACCCTCCGGGGAATGACTGACCGCGCCGCTTAGCTATCGGGCGCGCTAATCGCACAGCAATTGATTTGGGACGCGACATATAATTGCGGTTGGCGCACGTGTAAACGGTCTGACGGGTGCGGCAGATCAAACGCTATCGCACGGCAAGCAATTTTCTCACCATACCCCGCCCTTGCCCGAGCCGATGCCGGGAGCGTTGGCGCCGGCCGACGACTGGCTGGCTTCCGGCGCGGGCGCCGCAGCAGCAGACGCGGCCGAGGCGTCGGCTGTGCCAGCGATCCCGATGACGGAATAAGCATCGTCTGGCTCTTCGCCCGGTTTGAACGCTTCCAAGATCGTCGTCTCTGGGTCATTGCCGCTCGCCCGCAGTCCAGTTTTTAAGCTGACACGCACGAGTTTAAGGCCCGGAGGAATTCGGAACGGGGCTGCCGGTTTATCGGCGAGCGCTTCTTTGACAAAGTCGCCAAAGATCGGCGCTGCAACGGCGCCGCCGGTATTGCCTTTGCCCATCGGTTTTGGCGTGTCGTAGCCAACGAACACACCCACCACCATGTCGGGGGTGTAGCCGATGAACCAGGTATCTTTTTCTTCGTTCGTCGTGCCGGTCTTGCCAGCCAGCGGACGGTTGAGAGATTTAAGCACTGTCGCTGTGCCCCGCTGCACGACGCCTTCCATGATCGATGTCATCTGATAGGCGGTGTGGGGGTCGATGATCTGCTTGCGGTCGTCGATCAAGTCTGGCTCTGGCTGGTTGACCCACTTATCCGCAGTGCAGCCCATGCATTGGCGTTCGTCGTGACGCCAAACCGTTCGCCCCCAACGATCCTGAATGCGGTCGATCAGGGTCGACTTCACCTGCTTGCCGCCGTTGGCCAGCATGCAGTAGGCGGTCGCCATTTTAAGCAGCGTCGTCTCGCCGGCACCCAGCGACATGGACAGCACGGGGAGCAGATCGTCGTAGATGCCGAACCGCTTGGCGTATTCGGTGATGATGGGCATGCCCAGATCTTGAGCGAGGCGGACGGTCATTTGGTTGCGCGATTTCTCAACGCCGAAGCGCAAGGTAGCGGGACCGGCCGATTCTTTCTTCTCGTAGTTTTCCGGCTTCCAGATTTCCTGCCCCGGGCCCTGCTCGATTTCAATCGGCGCATCTAGAATGATTGATGTTGGCTTGTAGCCGTTGTCGATTGCGGCCGAATAGACGATCGGCTTGAACGACGACCCCGGCTGGCGCTTGGCTTGAATGACGCGATCAAACTGGCTCATGGCGAATGAGAAGCCGCCGGCAACCGCCAGAACGCGGCCGGTATGGGGGTCCATCGCAACCAAACCGCCGCCCACTTCAGGAATTTGCATCAAAGACCAAACGCCTTGTACGTTGCTTGGATCTTTTGGCGCGACATAGATCACGTCGCCGGCCGCCAGCAGATCGCTTGTTGCGGTTGGCGTCGTCTTCTTGACCGGGACTTTCGCCCATTTCAACTCATCAAGCGCGACTTCCACCGCCTCGCGCTCTTTAACCAGCGTGCCATCTTGTTGACGAAGCGGCTTCAACCCAACGATCGCTTTGGTCTTCTGGGCGTCGAGCACGACGCCTAAGCGCCACGGCTGAATATCGGACGGGCTATCGATCGCGCCCAGAGCGATGCCCCAGTCGCCGGATATATCGATCTTGCTGACGCTGCCGCGCCAACCCTGCTGGCGATCAAAATGCACGAGGCCATCGATGAGGGCCCGGCGCGCAATATGCTGCAGCTTGGGATCGAGCGTCGTGCGCACGGACATGCCGCCGCCGTAGAGTTTGTCCTCGCCATATTGACCCAGCAGCGTGCGGCGAACTTCTTCGGCAAAGAATTCAGCCGTGGAAATGTGCGCGCCGGTTTGCCGTAAATTGGGCAGCAAGGGCTTCTTTTTCGCAGCCACCGCCTCTTCAGGCTTGATATAGCCGTTCTCAACCATCTGACCGATGATCCAATCGCGCCGTTCGGTGGCTTTTTCTTTCTGCCGGAACGGATGATAGTTGTTGGGCGCTTTGGGCAAGGCCGCGAGATAGGCCGCTTCCTCGATCGTCAGATCGTTCAGCTCTTTGTTGAAATAGGTAAGGCCCGCTGCCGCAACACCGTACGAGTTGAGCCCTAAGTAAATTTCATTGAGATAAAGTTCGAGGATCTTGTCCTTGGAGTAAGCGCGCTCGATGCGCACCGCCAGGATCGCTTCTTTGATCTTGCGCTCCATCGAGCGCTCGTTGGTCAACAGGAAGTTCTTGGCGACCTGCTGCGTGATCGTCGAGGCGCCCTGTGCCCGCTTGTTACCGCCGCGCAGCTTGGTTTCGATCGCTGCATAAATGGCGCGCGCCACGCCTTGGAAGTCGATACCGCCATGCTCGTAGAAGCGGCGATCCTCGGCCGACAGGAAAGCGCCTAAGACGCGCTTAGGGATGGTATTGATGGGAACGAAAATCCGCCGTTCGCGCGCGAATTCAGAAATCAGCGAGCCATCGTGCGCGTGGATGCGCGTCATCACCGGCGGCTCGTACTTGGCTAAGCTTTCGTAGTCGGGAAGGTCTTTCGAGGACTGCCAGAGCAAATAGCCAGCGCCAGCGGACGCCGCGATGAAAACAAGCACGAAGGTCGCAAACCCAAAGCCTAAGAAACTTAGGAGCAAGCTCTTGCGCCGTTTTCGTTTTTTCGGCGCGGCTGGCGGTGGGAGCGGGGGTGATCGCATAGGACTGGCGAAATTCCATTTCTCAAGAGACGTTTATAACGCCGACATCGCAGTGCAACAATGCGGCCTGTTTGACGCGCCACCATAGCACGGAATGTGGCAGCACGTCGTCCGCCACAACCTTGTAGTTCAAGGATGTTCCGCCGTTCTTTTAGCGAAATACGCGTCAATTGCAGAGGCTATCGATCCAGCCGCCTGCTTTTGCCATGAAACCGAGGTCAGCTGTCCCTCGTCCGTGGAATTACTCATATACCCGAGCTCGACCAAAACGGAGGGCGCGTGGGTTTGCTTTAGCACTTTGAACGCCGCCGACCGGTGCGGATCGCGCGACATGGTGATGGATTTCGCTAACCGGGTCACGAGCACATGCGAGAAATCCGCCGAAAAATTCGATGTCTCGCGCTTCAGCAAATCGATCAGAATGCTTTTGACCTGATCCTTGCCGGTTTGATTGCCGGTCTCTAATCCAGCCAGCAAATCCGAGGCGTTCTCTTTCTCGGCCATAAGCCTCGCCTGCTCGTCGGAGGCGCGTTCGGAAAGCGTGTAAACAGTCGCGCCGCGAATATTCTCCGCCAGATTACGCTCCTCGATCGAATCTGCGTGCAGCGAGATGAAGAGATCGGCTGCGTTGTCGTGCGAGAACTTCAACCGACGGTCGAGCGACACGAAAACGTCCTTGTCGCGGCTCATGCGGACTTCGTAGCGCCCCATGTGGATCAACGCCGCGCGCAGCTGTTGTGCAACCGCGAGGACGACGGTTTTTTCCGCAACGTTGTTGATACCCATGGCACCCGGATCGATACCACCATGCCCAGCGTCGATGACAACCACTGGTTTGGCGCGCGATTTGGCCGGTGCTGGCACATCATCATAAACGGCGGGCTTTGAAGGCTTGGCAGATTCGTGCGTCGCACCCGTACCAGCACCGAACGCCTTGGCATCCATGGGCCCGAAAGCAACCTTCAAGACGATGCCACCGCCTTTGTCTGCCCGCAACATCTGGGCGTCCGAGATCGCCACCGGACCAGTTGTATCGATCACCACGCGGCCCTTGTGCTCGGCAAACAGTCCATAGCGATAGGCCTTCGCCAAGCCTTGGCCCGACACGCCAGCGTCCGCCGGCAGTGCGAATTCGACATTGGGAAGGTCTATGACGACTCGATAGGGCTCAGCCAGGGTAAAGACTTCAACCGTCACGCCACGGGTCAAGTCGAGCTCGATGGCCGTTGCGTTGCTGTCGCCGGCAAGGCGTACCGCTGTCGCCTGCGCGGCTTGGGAAGGCTTGGGGGCAGGCTCTGCAATGACGTCGCTCGATGCACCGAGCGCGCCACACATTAATGCTGCCAGGATACAACAAATTGCTCTCGTAATGCGACCCACCCGGCATTGCCTCCAGCCGTCAGAATTCTACCCACGCAAAGTTCTTGAAAGCCCTCGCACACGGCACTTGCCGCCAGTCATGGGGGAATCGTTTCCGCCAAATTGGCCCACCGTAGCCATCCCCGGGCCCGATGCAGAGCGGTTAAGACTTTGTTTTCGTTTAGTGTTGCATGATCGCGTGGTGTCGCACTTCGGATCGGGCGCTTACGAACTTATAGCACTTGCCACTCCGAGAGCGAGCACGTACACTTAACGCAACTGTTTGGAAGCAGTCATAAGAAGTGCGCATCTAGCACCCATGATGATTGCGCCCGAATCTCAATCGGCCTGCTGCAGCATAGATTATGCTGCGTTCACAGGTAATTAGGTTCGGCTGGACAGCCAGTTAGGCCCATGGCCAGAGGGCGCGTTTGCGTCGACCTCATCCGGCCTGGACTGCGCGGCTCGCAAAGAGCGCCTCACGGTCGCCCAAGCGTTACCGCACTCTATAGCGTGACAAAATTTCGTGACTAGGAGCATCCTCCGAACCCGCAGAAAGAGGCGCCGGATGGGTACCTAAAGGTTCAAGCCCACTCGGGCCGAGGCTCACCACGGCACAACAGAATTCCCGCGTCCGGCACGACCGCTTGAAAGTCGGCTGCGCCACCGGGTTGAAACGACAGGGTAATGACGAACGCTCGGTTCAAACCACGCTCCGCAAACCCGGCCCCTGGCCGACTGATTTGCGTACTAGCTCCTCAAAGCGCCCCAAGCGCCAGAGGAACAGTGGCATCTGCGCGCCGTCGCAACCCCACATCCCATTTTTTAACACATGCGCGCACCCGCGCTTCGCTCCGCGCTCTCCTGGATAAGCCCTGGACAGCTCAAGAGCCGCCGCCGCTGCGCGCGCAGGAACAAGAACAATGTCAAACAGCAAAATGCTTATCGATGCCACGCATCCCGAGGAAACTCGGGTCGTGGTCCAACGCAACGGCAAAGTAGAGGAATTCGATTTCGAGAGTGCTGCCCGTAAACTTCTGCGCGGCAACATTTATTTAGCCAAGGTCACAAGGGTCGAGCCGTCGCTGCAGGCGGCGTTCGTCGATTACGGCGGCAATCGCCACGGCTTCTTGGCGTTCAACGAAATCCACCCAGACTATTATCAAATCCCGGTTGCTGACCGCCAAGCTCTGATCGAAGAGGAAGCGGCAGCCGAAGCCGAACTCGAGGCCGCCGCAGATCGCCGTGCGGAAGCGTTGGCGCGCCGTTCCGGTGGCGGCGGAGGTCGGCATCGCGACGAGGACGGCCAGTCCCGCGTCGCCCAACACGACGACGCGGCCGCTGACGAACCCGTCGGCGAAGATGATTTGTCCAACATCGTCGATGTCGAAGAAGACGAGCACATCGAGGAAGTCGGCGGCGAGGCCGGCGATCACGATGCGCCGCAAACTTTCGCCGCTGCCAGTCGGGCCGACGACAGGCTTAGCGAACCCATGCCGTCGCTTGCGCGTGACGTTCACGATCCGCACGCCCACGGCCATGACGAACATCATGACGATCAACACGGCGCGCACGCCCAGGATGATCATGACGTCGGACACCATGCCGAGGGCGACGCTCACCACGGCGAACACGACGCCTCATCAGGCCATGACGCGAGCACAGAGCATGATCACGGTCATGACGACGATCCCGAACACGACGATCATTCCCATCAGCCCGAAACGGACGGCCACGGCGAACATGCCGAGCCCGCAGCCCGTGGTTCGCGCTATCGCGGCCGGGACGGCGACACGTCCGAGCGCGGTCAAGGCGAAGAGGGTTCGCGCCGTAACGCGGAAGGCATGGAAGACATGCAGCCGCGCACCCGTCGGCGTCCGCGCAGCTATAAGATCCAAGAAGTCATCAAGCGCCGCCAAGTCATTCTCGTCCAGATCGTCAAGGAAGAGCGCGGCAACAAAGGCGCGGCCCTTACGACCTATCTGTCACTTGCCGGGCGCTACACCGTCCTGATGCCCAACACCGCCCGCGGCGGCGGCATCAGCCGTAAAATCACCAACCCGCAAGACCGCAAGCGCTTGAAGGCGATTGCCCAGGAGCTTGAAGTTCCAGAGGGCATGGGGCTCATCATCCGCACGGCTGGCGCTGCCCGCACGAAGCAAGAAATCAAGCGCGACTTCGAATACCTGCTGCGGCTTTGGGAAAGCGTTCGCGACTTGACGCTGCAATCGACGGCGCCGAGCCTCGTCTATGAAGAAGGCGACCTTATCAAGCGTTCGATCCGCGACCTCTATAACAAAGACGTCGAAGAAGTTGTGGTCGCGGGCGAAGCAAGCTTCCACGAAGCGCACGCCTTCATGCGCATGTTGATGCCCAGCCACGCCAAGAACGTCATCAATTACAAAGACCCTACGCCGCTGTTCACGCGCTACGGCACGGAACGCCAGCTCAACGCGATGTTCTCGCCGCAAGTCACGCTGCGCTCTGGCGGCTATATCGTCATCAACCAAACCGAAGCGCTGGTTGCAATCGACGTCAACTCAGGCAAGTCGACGCGCGAGTTTTCGATCGAGGAAACGGCGCTCGCGACAAACCTCGAAGCGTCCGAGGAAATCGCCCGTCAATTGAAGCTGCGCGATCTCGCCGGCCTCATCGTCATCGACTTCATCGATATGGAAGAAAAGCGCAACAACCGGTCGGTTGAGCGGCGTCTGAAAGACGCGCTGCGGCACGACAGGGCGCGCATTCAGCTCGGCCGGATCAGCCACTTCGGTTTGATGGAAATGTCGCGCCAGCGGCTGCGCACCGGCGTTCTGGAAGGCTCCACCACCCAGTGCCCGCATTGCCAAGGCACCGGCATAATCCGCTCGACCGAAAGCATCGCGCTTGCCGTTCTGCGCGGTCTTGAAGATGCCATTACGGCTGGCGCGCAAACCTCGCTCGTCGCCACGACAACGCCGACCGTCGCGCTTTATATTTTGAATAGCAAACGCGCCTACGTCGCCGATATGGAGGCCCGTCACGGTTACACCGTCACGATTTTGGGCAGCGAACGCATTCAAGGCGCCAACTTCACGATCGACCGCGGCGCGGCGACGGCGGCACCATTGCGCCGTCCCGAACGCGCAGCCGTCAACATGGATTGGGGCTTTGACGGCGAAGAAGAAGATGCCGGCGCGCCTGAAGGCGGTGGCGAAATCGTCATGGTGCCGGATGTCGACGACGACGACGAAGCGCCGATCTCGCGTTCTGAAAACGACGGCGGCCCGCGTGGCGAAGCCAATGACGATGACCCGCGCCGGGGCGGCGGCAACAAACGTCGGCGGCGGCGGCGTGGCGGACGGCGCGAGCGGGGCGATGAAGACAGTCGCCCAGGCCAACATGTCGGCGCCGGCGCTGAATTGAACGATACCGAAGAGGGCGAAAATTTTGCCGAAGAGCCTCACCATGCCGGTCACGCCGACAATGGTGCACCCGGGCATCTGACCGAAATCGAAGATGACGATGCAGCCGAAGGCGAGGGCAGCGACTCGCCCGAAGCGGATGCTGGCGCCGAAGGCGATCGCGGCGAGAAGCGCGGACGTCGCAGACGGCGCGGCCGTCGCGGTGGCAGACGCGGTCGCGGTGACCGCGATGGCGCGCCAGCGCCAGAGGGCTTTAACGCCAACGAAGCCGATGGCGTGGCCGACAATCAAAACACCGCACCATCGGCGCCAGGTTTCGAACCACAGCCGGAAATCGACGTGGCCGTGCAGAACTTCAATGGTGTGGTGCCCGATCACCAATCCCGTCAGCCAAGCCGCTCAGAACGGCCACGGCATGAACGGATTTGGGACCGGCCCACGGACGCCGCCCCACGCGACGTCAAACCAGAGCCGGTCGAAACTCTCAAGCACGCTGAGCTGCCGACCCGGCCCGTCGAGCGTCTCGAGGCCGTAGAGCAAATCCAGCGCGTCGAAGCGGCAGCCCCAGTAGTAGAACCAGAGGTGCTGCACGTTCCGGCACGGCCGCGCCATGAAACGGGCTCGAGCGAGCCGCGTGTTGAGCGCGTTGTATTGAAACCCGATCACGCCCAAGAGGGTAGCGGGGAAACGGCCCAAGCACCGCAACGCAAGGGCTGGTGGCAACGCCGGTTCAGCGGCGAATAGTCGATCTGAATTCAGATTGAAAAGGCCGGCTCGCAAGCCGGCCTTTCTTTTGGCGATCAAGCGGGTCGTTGCGGGAAAACGCCGATTGGCTGCTTTCGCCCGGCCAATTTCCCCTGTAAGAGCCAGCATTAACAGTGCCATTTCTGGCCTGCGAGATCTGCAACGAGCTGCAAGAGGATGCAAACTCCGTGACCGGCATTTGGGATTCCTTCGGCCGCTTCTTCGGCCCATCGCACAACGACAAATTTGCACAGCTACTGGCGCAGCTTGCAGAAACCGGCGTCGCCTGCGTCGCCCACTTTCGCAAGACAGAAGGTCAGGATTTGCCAGGCATCGTCGCGTTCGAGCGTCAAGCCGACAAGATCGTCGACGAAATCCACGAGCTGCTCGATAACTCATTCATCATGCGCTTTGACGTGTCGGATGCCATGCGCTTGACCGACGAAGTCGACGACGTGATCGACGGCATGCGCCATGCCGCCTCGCATATCGACACTTACAGACCGCACCTCGACAAGCTGCGCCCGGAAGCCATCAAGTTGATCTTGGCTGGCGAGAACGCCATCAAAGGCTTGCGCGATCTGATCGCCTTGCTGAGCGAGCCAAAGCTCCTGATCACCCGCGTCCGCGAAGTGACCCGCGCCATCAACGATGCCGAGGGCGAAGCCGATGACATCGTGATCGCGGCCGAACGCGCACTGGTGAAGGAGTTTTCTCCTAACACCGCCAACCGGCTCGAGTTCATCGCCATCGATAAGCTCTATCAGCTGCTCGAAGAGATGACCGACGACGCCAAGCGTTGCGGCAAGCTGGTACTCTCGCTTGCCCGCAAGGAGGCGTAGGTGGACGCGCTCTCGGTCGGCCTCGCCGTCGCTTTGCTGACGGTGCTGATGGCCGAATTTGTCAACGGCTGGACGGACGCGCCCAACGCCATCGCGACCGCAATCTCGACCGGCGTGATGGCACCGCGCGTCGCCATCCTGATGGCCGTGATCATGAATACCATCGGCGCGATGTGCGGCACGGCAGTTGCCGCCACAGTGGGCAAGGGCATCGTCGATCCCGCTGCACTCACGCTGCCTTCTATCACGGCCGCCATGATCAGCATCGTGGCTTGGGGATCGGTTGCGGCCCGCATGGGATTTCCGGTCAGCAAGTCCCACGCACTGTTAGCGGGCCTGGCCGGTGCTGCCTTCGCTGGCGGCGGTTGGGCCGCCTTACAATGGGCTGGATGGCAAAAAGTTCTGGTCGGTATGGCGCTCTCGATCGGCCTTGGATCTTTGGCATCGTTTCTCATCGGCCTCGTCATCATCAAGTTTTTCGGCAACGTCGGGCCGTCGCGCGCCAAGGGTGCCTTTGACCGGCTGACGGTGTTGTCAGCCTGCTTCATGGCTTTCAACCACGGCCTCAACGACGGCCAGAAATTCATGGGCGTGTTCACGATGACGCTGCTGACGGGCGGCGCGATCTCAAAATTCGAAATTCCGTTTTGGGTGATCGTCTTGTGCGCGAGCACGATGGGACTTGGCACTTCGTTCGGCGGTTGGCGTATCATCAAGACAGTCGGACAAAAAATGGCTCGCCTGCAGTCTTGGCAAGGCTTTGCCGCTCAAACGGCCGCTTCGTTCACGATTTTTGGCGCGTCCGCCTACGGGATCCCGCTGTCGACGACGCATACGATCACCAGCGCCATCGTCGGCGTGGGTGCCAGTCGGCGTGTCTCCGACGTCCGCTGGGGTGTTTTGCGGCGCATCGTACTGGCGTGGCTCGTGACATTTCCGTTTTGCGCGGTGATCGCCTATCTCGCGGCGTTGGCGGCCAACCGGATGTTTGTGCATTAAAGTCGCCTAGGCTTGGCGTTGGTGCCAGGCTTGCAGACGGCGTGCGGCCTCGGCCATATCAGCCGTCGCGCCTGAATAGGAAAAGCGCACGAACCGCTTGCCGCGCGCTTCATCGAAATCGACCCCTGGGGTGATGGCGACACCAGTCGCATCGAGAATGCTCCGGCACAGCGCGGGGCTATCATCCGTCAGCACTGAAACATCGGCATAGAGATAGAAAGCGCCGTCGGCGGGCACGATGGACCCGAAACCGGCGCGCGGCAGCTCATTCAGCAAGAGCTCGCGATTGGCGGCGTAAATCCGGCGGTTTAGTTCCAATTCCTCGTGCGCATCGAAAGCGGCGAGCGCTGCGATCTGCGATATCGCCGGTGGCGCGATAAACAAATTTTGCGCCAACCGCTCGACAACGCGCACCAATTCCGGCGGCACGATCATCCAGCCGACGCGCCAACCGGTCATCGAGAAATATTTTGAAAAACTATTGATCACGATGGCATGCGGCGAGAACTGCAAAGCCGTGATGGCTGGCGCACCGTAGGTCAGCCCGTGATAAATTTCGTCGGAGACAAAGGCGAGCCCGCGCGCATCGCAGGCCGACGTAATCGCAGCTAATCGTTCAGGCTCGATCATCGTACCCGTAGGATTGGCAGGGCTCGCGATTAAGACGCCGTCGAGGCCACCGTCGCTGGCAGCATGTGCGATGGCGTCGGGCTCCGGCATCCACCGCGAGCCAGGACCAGCTTCCAGAATAACCGGAACGCAATCGAGCGCCGATAGAATGTGCCGGTAGCAGGGGTATCCGGGCGACGCCAAAGCAACACGCGCACCGCGATCAAACAGCGCTAAGAACGCCAGCACAAATGCGCCAGACGAACCGGTCGTGACGATGACGCGCTCGGCCGCAACGTCGACGTTGTACCAATCCTTGTACAGCTGAGCGATCCGCGCCCGTAACGGATCGAGCCCGAGCGCCATGGTGTAGCCAAGCGTTTCGCACTCAAGCGCTTTTGCAGCCGCCAGCCGCGCCAACTTGGGTGCCGCCGTTGCCGGCTGCCCGACTTCCATATGAATGACGTCGCGACCGCTGGCTTGCCGCGCGGCGGCAGCCCGCATCACATCCATGACCATGAAGCTTTGTATGCAGCTGCGCGCCGATGCAGCACGCAAGCCCGTCGCACCGCCAAGGTTGGGCGCTAAAATTTTAGCATCAGACATGAAATTTCTTTTCCTGAGCGGGAGTTCATTGATCGCCGTGCAAAAAAGCCTTGCTGTTGCCCTATTATGGATTGTTCATCGCCAGCCTGAAGCAGACGCGATTGAGCCCCAGTGCGACCCGGTGAGATCGCCTCTAAGTATGGGGCAAGCAACGGCCAATTGACGACCGGGATCGACCCGAATACCTTTCAGATCTGAATGACACCAGCCGACCATGCTTAGCGGAGAACACCAGCGAATGCCGCGATTGTCCATTGGTCACGTCTTGGACAAGTGCGGACCGTTTTCGCTGACGCGCGCCGGGGCACGAATTGCGGCCCTGATTTGTGCTGTGCTAGCCCACGCGCCCTTGGCCGTGGCGCAAAATTTGCCACTCATTCGCGACAGCGAGATTGAAGCTCTGCTCGCCGACTATGCCAAGCCAATTTTCCGCGTCGCGGGATTTGGCTCGGGCAAGGTGTCGGTCCGCATTGTCAAGAATGACGCCTTTAATGCCTTCGTTCTCGACGGCAACAACGTCTTCGTCCACACCGGCACCTTGCTTGCCGCCAAAACCCCCAACGAGGTCATTGGCGTGATCGCGCACGAATCCGGCCACATCGCTGGCGGTCACATGGCGGCGCTGCGTATTCGCATCGCGCGGGATCAGACAAAAGCGCTGCTCACGCAAATCATCGGCATTGGCGCGCTGATCGGCGGCGCGGCGACGGGTGGAGACGGCGGCCGAGACGTGATGTCTGGCGGCCAAGCCGTGCTGCAGGGTGGCGGCGAATTGATTACGCGCGGGTTGTTGTCGGAGCGGCGCTCGCAGGAATCGGCGGCCGACCAAGCAGGCCTGAAATATCTAGGCGCGACGAAACAATCGGGCCGCGGCATGCTGGAGACTTTCGAACGCTTCCAGCAACAAGAATACGTCTCCGACCAATTCAAAGACCCGTTCGTTAGAAGCCATCCGGTGGCAACCGACCGCATCGCTCGCTTGCGCGACCTGGTGAACGCTTCGCCGTTCGTCAATGAGAAGGATCCCCCTGCCCTCCAGTTGCGGCACGATCTGATGCGAGCCAAGCTGTCTGGCTATCTCGAACGCCCCGGCGCTGTGTTCAACCGCTACCCCGCCTCGGATAAAACGCTGCCAGCCCGTTATGGGCGCGCCATCGCGCGCTTTTTCCAAGGCGGCTCTGGTGCGCTGGAAGCCGCGGTCGCAGAACTCGACAGCATGATCCGCGATCAGCCAGCCAACGCCTATTTCTATGAAACGCGCGGCGACCTGCTCATGCGGTCCGGTCAAGCGGCCGAAGCCGTACCTAATTTGCGCCAAGCCTTGAAACTTGCCCCCGATAGCCCGTTGATCCGGGTACAACTTGCAACGGCGTTGCAAACGTCGAGCGCTGCCAGCGGCGTCACAGAGTCCGTAGACTTACTACGTAAGTCTCTGATAGAAGATCAAAATCCAAGCGCCTACAGGATGCTGGCGAATGCGTACTACAAGCAGGGCCTGGGTCCTCAGGCCGACGCTATGACGGCGCAAGCCTACTTCCTTGAAGGCGACTTGAAGCAATCCCAGATATTCGCCAAACGCGCCCAAGCTAAGTTGCGGCCTGGCTCGCCCGAGTGGATAAAGAACGACGATATCATCAACTTCAGGCCCGAAACCTGACGGGCCCAAGTTTTCGACGAGAGAGAGTGGCATGTCGCATCAGTCAAATTTCATTTCCCGTATTGTCGAAGCAAAACTCAGTGTGCTCGGCGGCATTGCCGCGCTGTTAATAGGGAGCCTGGCAGTCCTTGGATCGCGCACCGCTCACCTGCAGTCGGCCGCGTCGCCCGCCACTGCCACTGCCACTCCCATGCTCGCGGCCGCAGCGGGCGCCGCCGCTTTCAGCGATGAGCAGAAAAAAGAGCTTGGCGAGATCATCAAGGATTATCTCATCAAGCATCCAGAGGTTCTGTCAGACGCACAGACGGCGCTCGAAGCCAAGTTGGAGAAAGAGCAGGCCGATAAGCTCAAAAACTTCATGGCCGAGAACGCCAAGGACATTTACCGGAACGCTGATGCTTCGGTTGCGGGCGACCCCAAAGGCGACATCACGGTGGTTGAATTCTTCGATTACAACTGCGGCTATTGCAAACGCGGCATGCCCGAAGTGCAAAAGCTGATCCAAGCCGACCCGCATGTTCGCATCGTTTTTAAAGAACTGCCTATCCTGTCTAAGGGGTCTGAAGAAACAGCCCGCGTAGCACTCGCCGCGCGCCGGCAGAACAAATACTGGGAATTCCATCAGGCAATGCTGGCCAGCAAGGGCCAAGCCAACGAAGCCTCCTCGATGAAAATTGCCGAGAGCATCGGTCTGGACATGGACAAACTCAAAGCCGACTACAAATCGGAAGCCGTAAAAGACGAGCTGGACAAGTCAAAGGCGCTTGCCAAAAAAATGGGCATTAACGGTACGCCGCACTTCCTGGTCGGGGATAAGTCCATTCCGGGCGCGCCGGAAGATCTGCACGAACAGCTGCACACGCTGGTCGGCGATTTCCGTAAGTCTGGCTGCGGCTACTGCTAACCCTGCCAAACCCGCCGTTGAGGGCCGAAACGGCTCTCAACAGCTGCTCATCTGCCGCACACTTTCCCGCCAATTAGAAAGCTGGTAGACCGCTTGCTGGTATTACAGCCGTTAAGGTTGCAGTTGCCGCCTGCCCGTCATTCCTCAAGCTTGCGATAGCCCGCCTCACCTATGGCCAAACCGATTTATGTACTCAACGGTCCCAACCTCAATATGCTGGGGTTGCGCGAACCAGCCATCTATGGCCGCGACACACTCGACGATATCAAAGCGCGAGCGCAGACCTGTGCCCAAGGATTGGGTCTCACGATCGATTTCCGCCAATCCAACCTCGAGGGCGAACTTGTTGACTGGATCCAGGAAGCACGCTCAAAAGGCCGGGGCATTATATTGAATGCCGGCGGCTACACGCACACGTCAGTCGCCATATTGGACGCGCTGCAAGCAGCCGAACTTCCAGTCATTGAGGTTCATTTGTCGAATATCTTTCGCCGCGATCAGTTCCGCCAGCACTCGTATATTTCGCTTGCCGCGACCGGCGTAATTTGCGGGCTGGGCGCCAAGGGCTACGAACTAGCACTGCAAGCGATGGCCGATCTGATCGATAGAGCCGCAACGCCGCCGCACTAGACCGCGGCGCGCTCTAAGCCTTCAGAATACCTGACCACTTAGAACGAAGAAGGGAAAACCCAAGCCATGACGGCGAAAGATCAACCGGCAAAGCCCAGTGCTGAAGGCCAGATGATCCGCGAACTGGCGGAGCTTTTGAACGAGACCGGGCTGACCGAGATCGAAATCGAAAAGAGCGGTCTCAAAATCAGAGTCGCTCGCAACATCACGGTGACGGCACCGATGATGCACGCGCAACCGGCACCCTCCGCCTCAGCGTTGCCGACGGGGTCCGCCGGACCTGCCGCCAACGATCCGACCAAGCACCCAGGCGCCGTCAAATCACCGATGGTTGGCACCGCCTACCGCTCGCCGGAACCGGGCAGTGCGTCGTTCATCGAAATCGGCGCCAAGGTGGCGCAAGGCGACACGCTGCTGATCATCGAGGCCATGAAGACGATGAACCAAATTCCAGCTCCCCGCGCTGGCACGGTGACCAACATCCTGTTCGAAAACGGCCAGCCTGTCGAATACGGCGAACCGCTTGTCATCATCGAATAACGAGGCACCCGGCATCAAGCCTCACCAATTTTCTGCCCGCCAATGTTTTACCCGCCATTCAACTGCCCAAAGTCCACTTCGAAAGAACGAATTGAGATGTTCGACAAGGTCCTGATCGCTAATCGCGGAGAAATTGCATTGCGCATCCAGCGCGCGTGCAAAGAGCTTGGTATTGCGACGGTCGCCGTACATTCAACCGCCGATGCCGACGCGATGCACGTGCGCCTCGCCGATGAAAGCGTCTGCATCGGACCACCGGCCGCGCGCGACAGCTATTTGAACATTCCAGCGCTGCTGACCGCGTGCGAGATCACCGGCGCCGATGCCGTCCATCCCGGCTACGGCTTCTTGTCGGAAAACGCGCGCTTTGCCGAAATCCTCGAAGAGCACAAGATCACGTTTATCGGCCCCACCTCTGAACACATTCGCATCATGGGCGACAAGATCGAGGCCAAGGAAACGGCAAAAAAGCTCGGCATTCCCGTCGTGCCAGGGTCAGCGGGCGCCGTCACCAGCGAAGTCGAAGCCCTGAAGATCGCCAAAGAGTTGGGCTTTCCGGTGCTGATCAAGGCGTCATCCGGCGGCGGCGGACGCGGTATGAAGGTTGCAAATTCGGCTGCCGAAATCGGCGTCGCATTAGCGACCGCGCGCTCGGAAGCCAAAGCCGCGTTCGGCGACGACGCGGTCTACATCGAAAAATATCTCCAGAAGCCGCGTCACATCGAGATCCAGGTTTTCGGCGATGGGCAGGGCAATGCGGTACATCTGGGCGAGCGCGATTGCTCGCTGCAAAGACGCCATCAAAAAGTTCTCGAAGAAGCGCCATCGCCTGCGCTCAACGCCGCCCAGCGCGAGAAGATCGGCGAGACGGTTGCCGACGCCATGCGCAAAATCAAATACCGCGGCGCTGGCACCGTCGAATTCCTCTACGAAGACGGCGAATTCTATTTCATCGAGATGAATACGCGGCTGCAGGTCGAACATCCCGTGACGGAAATGGTTACAGGCCTCGATCTCGTATTGGAACAAATACGCGTGGCATCGGGCGCGCCGCTCAACTTCACCCAATCGGACATCGTGCTATCTGGCCACGCCATCGAGTGCCGGATTTGCGCTGAAAACCCCAAGACGTTCACGCCGTCTCCCGGCCAGATCACCTATTGGCATCCGCCCGGCGGCTTAGGGGTGCGCGTCGACAGCGGCGCTTACCAGGGCTACCGCATCCCGCCCTACTACGACAGTCTGATTGGCAAGCTCATCGTGCACGGCAAGACCCGCAACGACTGCATGATGCGGTTGCGCCGCGCCCTGTCTGAGTTTGTGATCGATGGCATCGAAACCACTATCCCGCTGTTCCAAGACTTGGTGCGCCAGCCAGACGTCGTCAACGGATTATACGACATTCACTGGCTCGAAAAATATCTCGGAATGAAATAACGTTATCCCACGAGAGCCCCGCTATTTTGCGGCGGCTCGCACTGGCTGTTTATTGTCCGAGGCTGGGATGGCGTCGCGCGACGACCCGATGATCGAGATCACACCGCAAGTTTTGCTGAAAGCGTACAGTTGCGGAATTTTTCCGATGGCCGAAAGCGCTGACGATCCGGCATTGTATTGGATCGAGCCTCAGCACCGCGGAATTCTGCCGCTGGAAAACGTTCACTTTCCGCGCCGCCTTCTCAAAACAGTGCGCTCAACGCCGCTGCAGGTCCGCATCGATAGCGATTACGAGGGCGTCATCGACGGCTGTGCGGCCCCCCGCGCCGGGCGCAACACGACGTGGATCAACAAGCGCATCCGGTCGCTCTATCGCGAATTGTTCGAACAGGGCGCCTGCCATACGGTCGAAGTCTGGTCCGGAGACCGCATGGTCGGCGGTCTCTACGGCGTCGCGCTCAAAAGCGCCTTCTTCGGCGAAAGCATGTTTTCCTATGAGCGCGATGCCTCCAAGATCGCGCTCGTCCATCTTGTTGCGCGGCTGATCAAGGGCGGCTTCACGCTGCTCGACACGCAATTCGTCACCGATCATCTACGGCAATTCGGGACGATCGAGCTTGATCGTTCGGCATTCCAATCACGGCTCGAAGACGCGCTTGAAATCGAGGCGGATTTTTCAGCTCTGTCGCGCGATGCCCGTAGCGAAGATATTGCTCAGATTGTCACAGAGCGGGAACTTTCCCGCCGCTAACTAATAAGGAAAAACCTCGTTTTACCGCTAAAAATCTGGCTCGACCTCCCTATATGCTCATCCAGTAGCGGGCGCGAACACTTCAGTTTGGCATCCGCATTCCAGCCTGGAGGTCGGAACATGAAAAGATCGGTGCACCTATTTGGTGCGATGGCGGTTGCGGCGTTTGTTGCTCTGCCGATAGCGGCAACACAAGCGGCGGCGCCTGGTCACGGTGGCGGCGGCGGCGGTGGTGGTCACGCCGCTGTTGGCGGTGGTGGTGGCCACGCAGCAGTAGGAGGTGTCGCTCGCGGAGGCACTGTGCTGAGCGCGGGTCCACGCCGCAGCGGCGGAGATTTAGCTCGCGGCGGAATGGGTATCAATCGCAATGGCGAGTTGAGCGTCGGCGGTCGCGGTGGCGGAGGAGGAGTTCACGGCGGCGTAGCAGGTAACGGCGGCCACTATAACGGTGGCGGCCATCATACCGGCGGCAACTGGCACGGCGGTGGCGGCAATTGGAATGGCAATGGTCATCATAGTCGCCACCACGGCGGACGTTACCTTGCTTACGGTTCGGGTTTTTACAACTATGACGATGGTTATTATGGCTACAGCAACGGCGGCTGCGGCTGGCTGTGGCAGCGTTATCTCGCGACTGGAAACCCGCGTTACAAATGGCGTTATTACGATTGCGTAGAATAACAACGCAATCCAGATGGTTTTGTCCTGCAAAACGCCCGGTCACCGCGACCGGGCGTTTTTGTTTTTGAGGGCCGAGTGCCCAAGGGAACAGCGACCCGGCGCGCCACGCATCATCCTCAATTGCGAAGCCGCTATCCTGCAGCTTCCCCGACCGAGCCCTCACTAGGACGCAGGTCACCATAAAGGAGGAACATCCATGTCGACGAAATCCATCGCTCTTGGCACTGCGACTGTCTTAATTGCGCTACTGGCCGACAACGTTGCCGCCGGTGCGAAAGGCTCGCACCACGGCTCCAACAACAGCTCGATGAAAATGCATTTCGAACATTCAGAGCATTCGTTTCACCACCAGCCGCACCTGCGCTTCGTCGTCAGGTCAAACTACGATTGCAGCTATTATTACGAACGTTGGTTGGACACCGGCTCGCGTTACTGGAAACACAAATACTTCGACTGCCGCGACTGACTTCGCCAATCAAAGCCGCCATCATAGCAACCCTCGCCAAATCAGCGAGGGTTGCACAGTGCGCCCTGTACGGGGATTACTGTGCGGGGATCACTTTGCGGCGACTTCCAGCGCTTCCATCAAAATCGGCGCATTGAACTTGTTGCTGCGAGAGCCGTAGAGTTTGCCCTTAACGGAGATAGCCTTGCCGATAAGCCCGGCCATTGCCCCCTGAACCGGCTCGGTGCCCGGGAACACGTGCACCCGGCTCGTTGGCGCCACGTTGTCGTCTGGCTCAGTGCCCTGGAGGCAAATCGGTGACCCGACAGTCAAGATGTAGGCGCCGCTTTCCGACGCCAAGATGCCAGCCGCGTCGCTGTCTTGGTCGGCCGCGACGCAGGCGTCTCCAGCCGTCGCAACACTCGTCAATGCCGCCCATAACAGGGCCGCCGCCGCAAATTTGTTCATCGCATCCCCGATTCGCTAAATTTTTGCCCGCCAGCAACTCTTTGCTCGCGCGACCGTCATCGCAATGGGGAATTCAAAATTTTTCTCATCTGTGCTCAGAAGAAAAAACCCTGAATATTCAGTCCGCCGAAACGGATGGAAGGGTGCGTAACGCGACAAACGGACCGGTTACTGATTTTTTGATGTCCCATATGGAACTGCTGAGCATAGGGAAAGTTGTCTAGGTATGTCGTGCCTGTGGAATTGACCATCCACGCTGGCTCCGTTGCACGCCTCTTGAGACTTTCCGGGCCCTTCCTCCCTCAACGGCCTGGTACCTAGCCCCTCGCGCTCCCCTCGCGAGGGGCTTTTCTTTGTTGAAATTCAGAGAGCTACGGCCGCTTGGTGCGGAGCTTAAACTGACGTGCAGTTTTTAACCTGCTGGCACGGAATTAAAGTCATCGAACAACGTTGTTCTTTCACTGCGGCAAGACTGCCAGATGTATCAGCGTAGGCAGATGCAGCGCCGCCAAACGTCTCGGGCTTAACAGGCTTGAGACGGCGCAAGAGCGAAACAGGTCCCCGCAACCTGTTTCGCTCTTTTTTTATATGCACACGCCTTGAGCTCTTGTGACTTCCTGGCTATATTACTGGAAATCTCAGGAGGCTCTTGTGGGCACCTCTCAAAAGCGCGCTATCCAGAAGTATCGGGCACGGCTTAGCGACCGGGGTCTCGCCCGCTTTGAGCTGCTTGGCCGCGATACCGATCGTGAACTGCTCAGACTGTTAGCGCGCCGTCTCGCCGAAGAGGGGCCCGAAGCCGAACAATTGCGCAATAGGATTAGCGCGTCGGTCACTGGTCAGCTGCCTAAAAAAGGGGGCATTGTGGCTTCCCTTCGGAGATCACCATTGGTCGGGGCCGATCTCGACATGTCCCGCCGGCGCGAAAAGGGACGCAAAGTCGAAATCTGATGCGTTATTTGCTAGATACGAACATCATCAGCAACGTAACGAAGCAAAGACCGTCCGAGCCGCTGGTGGCATGGATGGCGGAGCAAAACGACGACGATCTCTTCATCGCGTCGTTGACGATCGCCGAGATATGGCGTGGCGTGCTGGAGAAGCCGAGAGGAAAAAAACGCGATCATCTCGAAGCATGGTTTGAGGGCCGAGAGGGCCCAAGGGTTCTTTGCAGGCCGCATTTTACCTTTCAATACCGCGGCAGGACTCATATGGGGGCGTCTGATGGCTGATGGAAAAGCGCAAGGCAAGCCGCGCAGCGCTTTGGATACGATCATCGCTGCCGTCGCCGAAGCCAATCACTGTGTTGTCGTTACGAATAACGAGAGGGACTTTCCTGGTATCGAGACTATCAATCCGATGCGCGGCGAAGTTCGATGAATTCCTGTTGGGCCAGTTGATGCGATCGATGACGTCGTTTCAACCTTATTCCCACTCGATCGTGCCGGGGGGCTTAGAGGTCACGTCGTAAACGACGCGATTGACGCCGCGCACTTCGTTGATGATGCGGGTGGCGGCGCGCCCTAGGAAATTCATATCGAATGGAAAAAAGTCGGCCGTCATGCCATCGACGGAGGTCACCGCACGTAATGCTAACACGTGATCGTAGGTGCGCCCGTCGCCCATGACGCCAACGGTGCGGACCGGCAGCAGTACGGCGAAGGCCTGCCAGATCGTGTCGTAGAGCCCGGCTTTGCGGATCTCATCGAGGTAGATCGCGTCGGCCTTGCGCAGGATGGCGAGTTTCTCATGCGTAATTTCGCCGGGGATTCTGATGGCGAGGCCTGGCCCTGGAAAAGGATGCCGCCCGACAAAGGCTTCCGGCAGACCCAACTCGCGGCCCAACACGCGTACTTCGTCTTTGAACAGTTCGCGCAACGGTTCGACGAGCTTCATGTTCATGCGCTCGGGCAACCCCCCGACGTTATGGTGCGATTTGATCGTGACCGATGGCCCGCCGGTGAACGACACGCTTTCGATAACGTCAGGATAGAGCGTGCCTTGCGCCAGGAACTCGGCGCCGCCGATTTTTTTGGCTTCGGCCTCGAACACCTCGATGAAATTTTTGCCGATAATCTTGCGCTTAGTTTCAGGATCGGAGACGCCGGCCAGCGCGGTGAGGAACTGCTCGGCGGCATCGACGTGCACAAGGGCGATATTGTAGTGGTCGCGAAATAGGCCGACGACCTCTTGCGCCTCGGCGTGGCGCATCAAGCCGTGATCGACGAACACGCAAGTCAATTGCTCGCCGATCGCTTCGTGGATCAGCACGGCCGCGACGGCACTGTCGACCCCGCCAGATAGTCCGCAGATGACCTGCCCACCGCCGACCTGAGCGCGGATCTTGGCAATCATTTCACGGCGGTAGGCGGCCATCGTCCAGTCGGACTTCAGCCCTGCGATCTTATGCACAAAGTTCGATATCAGCTTGGCACCGTCCGGGGTGTGCACGACTTCGGGGTGAAATTGCACGGCATAGAAACGGCGCGCCTCGTCGGCGACGGCGGCATAAGGCGCGTTCTCGCTCGCCGCGATCACCTTGAAGCCATCGGGCAAACGGGTCACGCGATCGCCATGGCTCATCCAGACTTGATGGTTTTGGCCGCGTTCCCATACGCCATCAAAGAGCGGGCTCGCCTGTTCTACCGCCGCCATTGCGCGGCCGAACTCACGGTGATGGCCGGTCTCGACCGTGCCGCCAAGCTGAACCGCCATCGTCTGCTGGCCATAGCAGATGCCGAGCACGGGCACGCCAGCGGTAAACACTTCGGCGGGTGCGCGCGGACTGCCCGCTTCCGTCACCGACGCCGGCCCCCCCGACAAGATCACGGCTTTGGGCTTTAGTTTCGCGAACGCAGCTTGCGCCGATTGGAACGGATGGATCTCGGAATAGACGCCCGCTTCGCGCACCCGGCGGGCAATGAGCTGGGTCACCTGACTGCCGAAATCGATAATAAGAACGCTGTCAGTCATGATGTGGAAGATAGCCCGCTTTTTTGAGATCTGGGCATAAGAACCCGCGAGCTCGCCTACTGTGATCTGCCGGATAGACCACCGCCGCGCCAGAGCGTCAAGCCGCCGATGGCGCGCTGGCCAGCTGCCCAAACGCTGCGCTCAGAACGGAAATTCCGGTGTCTCGGCAGGCCTCGCCAAACGGCTCAAATCACGGTGGTGAGCCGGACGGCGGCCCGCAAACGTTTTGCGGGTCGGCTTGGACGGCGTTTTGGCACCTTCTCTGGCAGCGCCGTCTTTGGCTGGCGCAGCGTTCGTCGAGGGGCTTTCCTTAGCCGCTTCGGTGGCGGGTGTCGCGACCGGGTCAGAGCGGCTTGGCTCCATCAAGCCGGTTGTGGCGCCAGCAGCCTCGCTCTTTTCAACCTCGGTCGCATAGACCGCAATCTTGGGCGAGGGAATTTTGGGCGAAACATTGCCGGGTTTGGTGTCGGGCGCCTGAAGTTCGCCCGCCGGGCTGCTAACCGAGCCCGTCGTCGCCATCGGCAATTGGCGGCGCAGCGTATCGAGTTCGCTGCGGGCGGCGGACGCGTGTGCGCGCTCGGCGACGAGTTCGGCGCGCAGCAATAGCAACGCGCGCGTTTGAGCTGCGAAATCCAACCGACGGTGATCGAGCTTGCTTTCTGCGTCTTTGCGGGCCTGCGCTGCCGCTTGGGTCGCGCCTTGGATGCCGTCGAGCTCGGTGCGGATGGCGACCAGAGACTTTTCAGCCTGCTCGCGCCGCGCCGCTTCGTCCTCGTATGCCTGCTGTGAGATGCGCACGAGACGCTCTGCCTCGCCCGACGCCACCTTGGCATTATCAAGCTGGTGGCCCAATTCGGTGGCGATGTGCGACGCTGTCGTTGCGTCGGCGCTGAGCGACGCCATAGCTATCCGCTGCCAGGCGACCGTCGCCACGAGCAACATGATAACGACCGACATAACGTAGATGACAGCTGCGCGATAAAGCATCTCGCTCTCAATAGTTTTCGTCCAACACGCATTCTAGTGAAAAATCAACGCCGACCGCTTAAAACCGGGGAAAGATCTGATCGAACCACGAATTTAGCTGAAATGTCTAGATGGCGGACATCCCGCGCGCGACAATTGTTGTCTGGCGTGACCTGGCGGTTGCGCATAGGTCACGCCTTTTGAGACCTATTGGTCCTGGAGCCGAGTGCCCTTTAGACCTAATGTTGGTCAGTATTGGCGGGTCACAACGAGGAGGTGCAATGCGCGGCGGATCAACATTGGTGTTTGTGCTCACGGCATTTCTGGCCGGTTGCATAGCGGTTGCGGTCTTCCATCAGGGAGCCGTCGCCGCCCTCAACGCTGCCGGACTGATGCCCGGCGGCATTCAGCCGTGGTCGTTTGATCCGGTTCCACCGTTCGGCGTGCCAACCGTCATCTCCAAGGCCTTCTGGGGCGGCGTTTGGGCCGTGCCTTTGGCCTTGCTGCTGCGCAATCGGACGGGCGGGACTTACTGGGTCGGCTGGACCGTTCTCGGCGGCGTCGCGCTTTCGCTGGTGGCAATTTTCATCGTGCCCACGCTCAAAGGGCAACCGGCGCCGGTGTTCATGGAGCGCTTCCCGATTTACGCCGCCATCAACGCGGTTTGGGGATTAGGCACCGCGATGATCCTGCGCATGCTCGACTGAGTATGTCGCGGCCCTACGATCACGACCTTCCACCTTAATGCTCAGCATGCTAACTAGATGTTGCCTGCGGGAGTGCTGCGTTGTGTTTTTTGACCTCAAAACAATTGGGTGTGTCTGCCTCGCGGGCCTCTTGGCAGCATCGTGCGCCAGCGATCAGCAAAAAATAGATGCGGCTAGCAACGTCTCGCTTACCGACGATCAATTCCGTCCCTACCGCGAATATTCGACCGGCTTTATTGATGGTGCCACCACGTCCGGGCTCGATAGCAAACGGCTCGTCGCGCGCGTCGATCGCAAGACCGGTGCTGTGGCGGCATCGCTCGAATTCATCGTGACGTACAAGGGCCGATTGAAATACACCTATGACACCGCGCGCAACAGCAAAGCCGAGCCATTGAAGGTCGGCGTCATCGCGCACAAGGCGAGCAGTTGCAAAAGGTCGGAAAGCACCTGCATCTACACGGAAGTCGTGGGCGTCGCGATACCTGAAGCCGATTTGCGCCGTGCACCGGCCGAAGGCTACCCGGTCAAACTGTTCGCACACTTAGGGCCGGACGCTTTAATACCCATCCCTAAACAGCTGATCACATCGTTGCTCGCCAAAGTCGACGGCGAGAAGTCAACTGCTGTTGCGCCGCCCACCCCGCCTGTAGCCCCCGCGTCTGTGGCAAGCAAAACGCAGTGATCGTGGGTCGGGAAAACCGTCCGGTAACGGTCTTTTGTCGTGGTTTTGCAAACTGCCCGTGCCTGGTGTTAGGCTAGGCAAATGTCTGCAATCCATCCCATCATCAAAAGTCAGATCGTCGCTTGCGTCTGGGCGCTTTGCGCGATCTCCGCTATATCGTCGGCGCGCGCCCAGGAAACGCCCCAAGTCGGCGAGATGACGATGGAGATTTTCCTCGACCGGCTGATGCGGGTGGAATCGGGCGGCAATATAAACGCCCGCAATTCTCGCTCCACGGCTCTAGGGCCCTATCAATTCATCGCCTCGACGTGGCTGACCATCGCGCGCCAGACCTTTGCCAAAGAGATTGCCGGGCTCAACGCGGCGCAGATTTTAGGCCTGCGCACGAGCAAAGACCTGGCCCGGCAAGCAGCCGAAACCTATACCCGCAACAATGCTAATTATCTGGCAGCCCACGGGCTGCAGCCGACATTTTCGAACTTGCGCTTGGCGTTCCTCGTTGGTCCCGGCGGCGCGGCGCGCGTTCTGTCAGCGCCAAAAGAAACGCGCATTGCAGCGTTGCTCGGATCTGGCGTGATTGAAGCCAATCCGTTCATGGCCAACATTACGGCGGGCGGCCTAATGGCCCGCACGGCGCGCGAGATCGAAGCCGATCCGCACAGCACCGCAGGCGTGCAACCCGACATTCCCGCGGCAGTCATTGACCAAGTGGCCGTAGCCGTAGCGGCAAAGCTCGCGGCCACCTTTGCGCCGCCCTCAGCGCCAGACCTGTCGGACGGTTTGATCGAAACGGCTTCTCAGATGATGGCTATGCACGCGCCATCGACCCACGTTGCAAAAGCCGCTGCCAAACCCAAAATCGAGGTCGCCTGCGATTTATCCAAGCCCAGCTGCCGCCGCTGGCTGGCGCTCGCCGAACGCATGCAGCGTAAACGGCTTGTCGCGAAAGCTGCTTCAAACTGAGTGTAACCTATAGAGCAACGGCGCGCGTGCGTTGTGGCCGCGACCGCACGCGCAAATCGCAACGCGCCTCGAATCTGCTATTATTCTCCCTTCGATCTTGGCTTTAGGAGATAAAGCAATGTCTGACCGGACCCAGCTTGCAATCGGGCGCAACACGCTTTCTGTGCCCCGCGTGACCAAACGCATCCTCGAAGTTTTGATCGCGACCGGGCTAACGGGACTGGCATCCTTCCTTATTCTCGAATTGAACAATATACTCACCGCGCACTCTGGCATCATGCAAGGCGTTGAGATCTGGCTTTTGTTCATCCGCCGTTCCGACATCCTCGGCACGATGTTTTTGACTGCCATGGTGACCGTCGCTTACCTTTATTGGCTGCGCGATGACGGCGGCAAACGCTGAGACCGCAAACGTGTGCGGCCTGCGATAACGAACTCGTGATCGTCGCTCTCTAACGGTCTCTGGCCAAAGATGTCCCCATCCTCACGCTAGCGGCGCACAATCAACGCTGTGAGGAGACATGTGAGCCAGACTATGCGGCTACACGTACCTCCTGCTACCCGATGGAGACTATCGACCATGGTTGCTGCCGACCGCTCGCGCCGCCGCGCACTCGCACTGTTGTTCATAACAGTCAATGCTGGCGCGTGGCCGCTCGCGGCTGAGCCAGCAGTAAGCCAAGTTTCCACCATCACGGCACGAGATGCCGGCGCGCGCTACGGGCAAGCTTTAGGCGCCGTGGAAGTTTGTTATGGTTCAAAAATAACGGACAAGGCCCACGCTTTGTCGGCAACCTATTCGGCCAACGATCAAGAAGCTTTCAAGGCGCAGACCGCCAAGATTTACCATGCCTGGCTCAAGGTCAAAGGTTGCACCGACCAAGGTGATCCCAACACCTGCAAGATCGTGATGGATAAAAGCTGCCTGGCAGCGGAGGGCGAGATCGGCGCGTCTGGCAGCGCTATCCCTGGGCTTGTCGAGTTCGCCAAGCACTAAAAGCTTGCCGCGCTTTGCCGCGACCGGGTTGCGAGCCATGTTGCAGTCCTTGGCGCTTTAACCGGCGCCGCCGGCGGACATGGCTCCAGCTTTCCATGGCGACCCACAGTGCAAGAATAACCGTTAAAATCGGCACCGAGACGAGCGCCAGCCAGCCCATCATGACCATGTTCAACAACAGGTTGCCCCAGTCGAAGCCCGCGACGAAGCAGGGTGTTGGTCCAGCCTCGCTCACCTGACAACCAAGCACCCCCGCCATTGCAGCACCCAGAATGGCGACAACCAAAGGTATGAGCAGCACAACAGCCGCGACGACGACCAGACGGCGAACGTGATGCATGGCATCCTCCAGATGACGACCGGTAAACCTTACCCTACGCCGCGATCCGTGTCAGGACGGGTTCGGCAGCGATCGAACGGAGACCGATTATGGCCGACTTAACGTACCTCAAGCCTGGACTGCGAGGGCAAGCCAGCGCCACGGTCACCAAAAACCGTCTCGCGCCGAGCGTCGGCAGCGGTGGAGCACCGGTTTTTGCCAGCCCGATGATGATCGCGCTGATGGAAGGCGCCGCCGTCGATTGCGTCGAAGCCCTCCTGCCAACGGGCCACGAAAGCCTCGGCACCCACCTTGATATCGCCCACTTGGCGGCAACGCCCGAAGGCTTAACCGTGACCGCCACGGCGACGCTCGTTTCGGTCGACGGCCGCAAACTTGTGTTCGACGTCGACGCCCACGATGGCGTCGAGCCGATCGGGCGCGGCCGTCACACCCGTGTCATCGTCGATACGGCACGCTTCATGGCCCGGCTTGCCGCCAAATCGTCCAAACCCGCCTAAATCGCCGCTTGACCTTATTTCCGATGAATTTCTGAGCGCCGCTGGGGCATGTTAGCTTGTCGACCTAAAGTGCTTGGGTTTAGCCAGAGAGACCGCGCCGATGACAACTAGATTACGACTGCTCGCAGTGCTGGCGAGTTTCGCAATCTGCGGGACGGCGTCGCAGACGTTCGCCTGTACCGCCAAAGATTTCGCCGACGCTGTCGACAAGTCTGGCGCAGAACTGCGCGCGCTCAATCTACAATTCCAGCCTAAGCTAAAGCAGCGCCTGCAGCGCTTCAAGGAAGCGAACAAACTGACCGACGCGAATTACGAAGATATCGCTCTCGACCAAATTCAAGACGCCAAGCTTAACGATCTCGACGCCCAGAGCGGCGCCCTCATTTTGAAGATCGATACGATGGGCCGCGTCACGGACGAAGCGGCACCAGATTGCGCCAAACTCTCGGATATCAAAGCCGCCAGTGCCGAGCTGCAGGTCATCATCGCCGCGAAGTCGGATTACATGCTGACGAGGCTCGATGAAAAGATCGGCCAGAGTGCTGCGGCACCGGCCAAATCCGCCCCGCCCGCCGAGCCAACCAAGAAGGCCGAAGCCAAGCCCGTCAAGCCCGCGCCGGCCGCACCGCAGCCGCCAGTTAAACGCGCTGAAACGCCCGCACCCCAGGTTAACGCCAGAGCGGCTGAGGGCAAAGATTGGAATTCAAAGACTGTCGCGCCCGACCAGCAAACTGCAGACGCCAATGCTGTGACGCGCGATGAAAACGCCACGCCCTTCATGACGCCAGAAGAAGTCGGTTATTCGATCGAAGAAATTCGCGATGCGACGAAGGGATTCTTCGGGACGATCTCGACCAATCTGGCGGGCCTTCTCGAGCACGCCTTCCACACTTCAGGCCGCCCGTCGGGCTATGTTCTTGGCACCGAAGGCGGCGGCGCGTTCCTGGCTGGCCTCAGATACGGCAGCGGCACGCTGTACATGCGCAATCAGTCGGCAACCAACAAGGTATTCTGGCACGGGCCGTCGCTGGGCTACGACGTCGGCGCTGAAGGCGGCAGAACGCTGTTCCTGATTTATCGCTTAAGCGAGCCCGACGCGCTCTACCGCAGCTACGCCGGCATAGACGGTTCCGCCTATGTGATCGGCGGCGCCGGCATCACCTTTCTCAAAGGCGGCGATGTCATCATGGCGCCGATCCGCTCAGGTCTTGGGCTGCGGCTCGGCGCCAATATCGGTTATGTGCGCTTCACCCGCAGCCAGACCTGGAACCCGTTCTGAGTTACCAGCCCGAATATCGGTCGTAATAGCGCGGGCGTTGAGTGTAGTAGACGCGCTCGCCAGCGTTGGCGCGGCGATATCCCCGCGGGGGACCTTCATCGGCGTAGTAGTAGCCGCGCGGCGGCGGCGGACGGCGATAAGAGCGCTCCGGCACCGACGTCGTGCGATAGCTTGGCGTCTCCCAGAACCACGAGTTCGACGGGCGGCGCTGCTGCACTTGCTGCGGCTGTTGAATGGCAAACCGGTGAGGGCGCGCGTCGTCATCGTTGCGGGCAACGGCCGGGCTGCGCCACTTCGGCGTGCCGTAGATCGACACCTTGGTCATCTTCAAACCGTGATGGCCAACGAGCTTATAGAATGTCGCCGCGTTGGCGGGCGACAGGCGAATGCAGCCGTGCGAGGCGGGCCGCCCCAGCATCCCCGTCGCATACGTCGCATGAATGGCGACGCCACCGCTGACGAACACGGCATTGGGCATCGGCGCGTTGTCGTATTTTTTCGAATACCACATCTTGGCAGTCCACTGCGGACGGAAGGTTCCGCGCGGCGTTGGATGTTCTGACGTGCCTGATGAGATCGCCCAACTATATTTGCGCGCGCCATTTTCAGACACGGTCATGACCTGCGAGCCCAGATCGATCGTCGCCGTCAGCGATGGTTCGGGCGGCGGCGCTGGCTTTGCAGCTTCTGCAGCTTGTGCGGCCTTTTCGGATTTGTCGGGCTCTTTGGTATCCGTCGGCTTGGCCACTTCGACGGGCTTTGCAGCCTCCGTCGGCTTGACATCCTCGACCTTAACTGCCGGTTTGTCTTCCGCCTTGGCAGTGGGCGCCTCGGTGCTAACTGCAGGCTTTATTTCGGTCGCCGCAGGAGCCGGGGCAGCCGGGGCATTGATGATTTCAGGTTTAACCGACTCGGCTTTCGCCGAATTGAAACTCAGCGCGGCAA
>JANLPU010000005.1:0-3739 GCA_031367425.1 Hyphomicrobium sp. | reverse complement strand
ACGCCAAGCCACCTTCGACCTGGCGCAATATCCCCATGATCTGGGTCTCGCTAAAACGGCTCTTCCTCATCCAAATCTCCTCGTGCCTCGGGGCCGAGAAAATTCTACCTTCAAATCCCGCTAACCTGTGGGGGGATTACCCGCGGAGGTACCTTGAGCTTCTTGAAAGCTAGAAAGCTGGTCGAATAAAAAATACGCCTTCCCTTCTACTTCGCCCGCCACAGGCGTGCTCCGCCCACGCCGTAGCTCGCGTAGCCCGCAATCGCACCACGAAGAAACGCGATGGGAAACGTGGCCTCTCCTCCGTCATCTCCGCTTCGCGACGCGATCGTGCCGAAGGCGCGACAGGCGGGTATGTCGGTCTTGACAGAGAATTCGCCTATCGCCTCCCCCACCACCACGACAACAGGTATCCGCGCGACGGCCTCTCGTGTAGAGATGGTCTTGCTTAGCTGGAGCCAGATCATGTCACACGCACAGGAAAAGCGCGTTGCTCGCACGGCCCAAATCAAGGGCTTTCGTCTGGACAAGGTGGGCAAGGGTCACGATCACGGCCGATTGTCGATCGTCAATATTGCCGAGGGTGCACGAATGTCCTCCGGCGTCGCGGGTTCCGAATTTACGTTCTCGCTTCAGGAGGCAGAGGACTGGCTGGCCAAGTGCGGAAAATAAACCCGCGATCACCACGAAGAAAAGTAAGTCGGAAAGGCTCGGGCGCGTCCGCTGTCGTGCCTCAGCCTCGTGCCTAGGATCCATCGCGCCACGCATTCGGCGCGGCAGATTGGATCCTCGGGACAAGCCCGAGGATGACAAAAGGGTGCATGCACCGCTCACGGTTCTCGCCCAGCTTGTGCCGCGTGCCAAAACACCAATAAAAAAGGCCGGATCTTGCGATCCGGCCGGTAGGCTTCCCTCGAACTTTGTGCGCGCGGCAAAATCAAAATGTCTGCCTCAGCTTTGCCCCTGGGCGCTCAAAATAAAATCAGGATTTTTCCATGTACGGCGTCGGGTCGACCGGCTTTGAGCCCTGGCGCAATTCAAAGTGCACTTGTGGCTGATCGACCGTTCCCGTCTTGCCCGCTTTGCCGATCACTTGGCCCCTCGTCACCTTGTCGCCGCGCTTCACCAGCAGCTCGTCGTTGTGCGCGTAAGCCGTGACCCAACCGTTGTCGTGGCGCACGAGGACGAGATTGCCATAGCCTTTGAGTTCGCTGCCAGCGTAGGCGACGACGCCACTTTCGGCGGCATGAACTTCCGTGCCGAGCGGCACCGACAGATTGATGCCGTCGTTGTGCGTGCCGTCTGGACGTGCGCCAAATCCGGCGATGACCTTGCCGCTTGCTGGCCAACGTAATTTGCTCGTATCGCCAGCGGGAGCACTGGCTGCGGCCGCGACCTTCTCACGCTTGGGCGCTGGCGCAGCAGCGGGAACTGCCGCAGCTTCAGGCTGAGCATCCGTTGCCTTGTCGTTCAAAGCTGCGACCTGTTTGCCGCTGTTGAGGATCGACGTTGGCTGCGTCGTCGAGGCGATGGCGCTTTTGGTTTCGGCCGCCACCGGCGCGTTCGCCGTATCGGCGGCAGCGACGGCACCGCTTAAGCCGCCTGGAATTTTCAACGTCGAGCCAGGTTTGACGCGGCGCGGATCGGTTATTCCATTGACCTGCTGCAGCTCTGCAAAGTTGACTTTGTGGGCCCGCGCGATGGCGTACAAGCTGTCGCCCGGCTTCACCGTATAGGTGCCGTTATATTTCGCCGCGACGTCAGCCGAAGGCGCGGCGATCGATGCCGTCGTCGTGGGAGCCGCGGCCGTTAAGGGTGCGGGCGCAAGGGGTGCTGCCGCCGTCTGCGTGTTCCGCGTCAACGGACGGCGCAAGCTGCCAGCAGAAGGCAACGCCAACTTCTGGCCAAGCTTCAAGTTTGGCGACGTCAACTGATTGACCGACATCAGAGCGGCAACAGAGACATGATGTTTCTTCGACAAGCCATAGAGCGTGTCGCCTGGCTGCACGTCGATCGTCCGGCCGCTTGCCGTCGCCGACGTCGCCATCGCCATTGGCGCTGCGGCGGGGCCCGCCTGCGAACCAAATTGCGACGCGGCAACGCGTGGGTTACGCGCGGCTGGCATCGTCGGCGGCGTTGGCTGTAAGACCGGCGACGCATCGGGCAACGCTGCCATTTCGACGCCGCGCTGCGCCGGGGCCATCGCGCCTGCACCCGCCCCGTAAGGACCGCGTGCCTGGCTGCGCGTGACCTGATTGTCGATATCGGAACTGCCGCGCACCGGACCAGATGGGATAGCAGCCGCCGTCGTTTGCGGGGGATCGTTGAGATTGAAGGACGGGTTGTCAAATCTGGCGACGTCTGCACTGCAGCCCGCGCCGATTGCGGCTAAAATCATTGCAGCACTGTGCACGGGCTTGAGGCCAAGCCAACCGCGCCGGCTGGAAGTCGTCGAATACATCATTTTACGCACCTCTACTCGCACCAACGATTAACCTTCAACCGGTTAATGAGGGCTTAACCCTCGGGGCCCGTGCGAAATCTTTCCCGCAGTCAAATCTTCTCGAACCGGCGAATGGATATGAAATCCAAATGCCGGAAGCGGCAGTGGCGAATGCCTAAAACAAGAACCGACCGGAACTGGCCAGTGTTCGTACTTAAAATGGGATTACGCTTTATTCACGAAGGAATTTCGGCATTCCAGCGGCTTTCTGGCGTGTGCAGCGTATCTACACGGCAGACTTTTTCGGCATCTCGTCGAGCTGTTTGCTCAACGCGCTGAGCGCATTTTTATCGGTGAAATCGGGGCTCAAAGGCGTCACGGAAATTTTTCTTTCAGCGATCGCGGCAAGGTCTGTTCCAGCCACTAGCGTCGACCGGCGGCGCTCAAATCCGAACCAGAAATATGGCGTGCCCCAAGGATCTGAGCGGCTATCGATGTGCAACAGCGCTTGATCGCGGATGCCTTGAGTTGTGACGGCAATGCCGTCGACGTCTTCGGGCGCGACGCCTGGAAAATTGATGTTGATCAGCGTGCCGGGCGACCATGGGCCCGCGAGAAGATTGGCGATCAAAGCTGGCGCGTGCGCGAGCGGAGTATCCCACAGCGCGCGCCGTTCGCCCTCGTCGAAACCCATCATCAGCGACAGCGCGATCGAGCGGAACCCGAGCAGCGTTCCCTCCATCGCGGCGGCAACGGTGCCCGAATAGGTCACGTCTTCGGCGAGATTGGAGCCGTGATTGATGCCAGACAGAATGAGATCGGGGGGATGATCTTTCATGATGTGGCGCACCGCCATGATCACGCAATCGGTCGGCGTGCCGGCAACAGCGTATGTGCGCGCGTCGAGCTGGCGTAGGCGTAACGGTTCGTGCAGCGTCAGCGAGTGCGAGGTGCCAGATTGGTTCGTCTCGGGCGCAACGGTCCATACGTCGGGCGAAATTCCAATCGCAATGGCTCTGAGAATTTCGAGCCCCTTGGCGCTGACGCCGTCGTCGTTGGTGATCAGAATGCGCATGTTTTGGCTAGCTCCCTCGCGTGCCACTCTCGCTTCACCAAGTAAGCACTGCCCCCTCGCCCCGCCCTTCGCGGGGAGAGGGTCATGTTGAAAACATGCCTCCGGCATGCGGTGAGGGGCGACCGCTTGCTTTGAGCGTGTTGCCGCCCCTCACCCCCGGCTTCGCCGGACCCTCTCCCCATTTTAGTGCAGGAAATGGGGCGAGGGAGTCCGTTATGGCT